>DIPE01000110.1:8605-9488 GCA_002427015.1 Firmicutes bacterium UBA5496
AAACTGGGGAATTTGCCCCACCCGGCGCAGCTCCACATTATCTGCCTCATCCTTGCCAACGGGCACTTCCGGCAGGGGAATGCTGGGCACCAGCAGCATCAGTTCATCAAACTCTTCCTTGACCACTGCCAGGCGGCCCTCAATTTCACTGATCTCATCTTTCAAATCCCGAACCCGGACTATGCCCTGTTGCTGGGCCTCGCCCTTAAGTTTAGGTATTTCCCGGGAAAGGCTGTTGCGCTCACCCCGCAGGGAATCGGCCTGAGAGGTGAAAGACTTTACCTCCTCGTAGACGGCCAGCAACCTGTCTACATCCACACTCATGTTTTTGTCCCGGGCAGCCTTTTTGACCACATCGGGATTCTGCACGATAAACTTGATATCCAGCACAATAACACCTCCATATATTCAAAAAAGCCCGTCCCTAAAAAGGGACGGGCTGTGTAACCCGCGGTGCCACCCAGATTAACCGGAAAACCGGTTCACTTACCGCGCCTTAACCCGGCGCCAAGGTCCGGCTCATCGCCGGAATTCTCCGGGGCGGAATTCACAAAAATGCCTGACTGGCTTCCACCCCTCACCAGCTCTCTGCGCAGGCAATGCTTGCTACTCTTCCCCTTCATGGAATAAATATTGACTTGCCCATATTTTACCCCATACTGCCGCCTAAATGCAAGTCCGGCAAAATAAAAGCCCCCAAGCAGGGGGCGATAACTCATTCTTTTTGTTCTTTTTTCGAGGAACCCAGGATCAACAGGCCAATCAGGAACAAGATCAAACCCAAGGGCAAGAGCAAGTTGACCTTTGTGCCTGTAACTGGTAACTCAGTGTCTCTGGATGGATGATCTTCAGGCGCTTCAGGCTGTCCTATTTCTCCAGGCTG
>DIPE01000110.1:9673-18773 GCA_002427015.1 Firmicutes bacterium UBA5496
ACCTGGTAGAGGTGAAATTTAACGCTTACTGCCACACCTTGAAATTCATTGCCGGCATCAACCGGCAAAGAAAGTGTCATGTGCAAAGAACGTGTCGATTCCGCTGCAAAAGAACCAAGGTTTATTTTATCCAGACCGCTGAGGGGGCCGGAATACTTTTCCTCTTCCCCCTTGATAACAATGGTCAGTTTTTCAAATAGCGGCCTGTCATCGCCTTCCTCAACATCAGCGCTTATGGCCAGGCTATAAGATTCTTTGCTTTCGTTTACAACTTCCAGGTCAATAACGGCTGAATCCCCGGGAGCCATATTGCCAAAACTATAAGCAGGCTCTTCGCTGATTATCCGGATTCCCGAGCTGTCGGCCAAAACCTTAAAGCCAGCTGCGTAAGTAACAGGGGCCCATGGCGATAAGCTCATCGATATTAACAGGAAGGCAAACAGCATTATCAAAAAGCCTGTTACCCTCCTAGGGATATCGGGCACCCCCAAATACAAATTAGTTCTAGATAACCTTTGCTGCCCTTGCCTTGTCCATCTGAGCGGCATAGGACCAAAGATCCCGTCCCTCCAGGACAAGGATAACCAACGCCGGAATAATAATCAGGGTCAGCAGTCCCTGTTTAGTCTGACTGAAAACCAGCAACCGCCCTAAGAATGGGATGGCTACACCCACCACTCCAATTACCCGGCTGGCAGGAACTGTCCCGGAATCGGCCACATTGTTGGCGTCGCCCTTGGTAATGAAGCTGAGGCCGTCTTCCCTGTCAACGCCCACTATTCTGTGGGAAACAATCTTACCGCTAGAGCTGCCAAAGGTGATGATGTCACCCTCCTGCAATGCAGCGGGGTCCACTGGCTTCACCGCCACCAGACTGCCGGTATTAAAGGCTGGATTCATGCTGCCGCTGAGGACTGCATACAGCTTGTACCCGGCAAAATTAGGCTGCCCGCCAGTAAGCTTGCTCTGGACCAAGAAGAAGAGCAAGGTTCCCACCAGGAGCATCAGGCAGACAAAGATGACATTGCCGATACCTTTTGCTGCCCTGCGGATTTTAAATTTACGGAATTGACGGCGCTGGCTGTGGACAAAAGCCTTGCGATTTTCCCTTGTCATTACTTATCCCGCCAAGAGGTTACTATTCATCCCAAGTAAGGGGAAGGCCATCGGCTTCGTTATTCTTTGTCTGGACAGCTTGTACTACTATTGTACCAGTATAAGTCTGGCCTTGATATACATTGCCAGTAGTTCCTGGCAGTTCGAACTTAATTGAGAAGTCTTTTGAAGCTCCTGAAGCAAGTCTCATCGTTGAATCAAAGATAAAAGCGCTTTCCAGGCTTGCCAATGTTCCCTGATCCACCCCATCGATATAGACATGCAAAACATCTCCAAGGGTTCCTGAGGCAGGATCTGTAACAAAAGAAATCCGATAGAACATTTCGAGACTGCCGCTGTTTGTAATTGTTAAAGTCTCAGCAGCGGTAACATCACCAGGAGCCATGTCTGAAACAGAGAACAAAGTTTCGGGCAGCGCGGCCAGATCCAGTGTGCCAGCTGTAAACTCAGCAGCGGCGCTTTCACTGTCAGTAAACCAGGCGAAAGCTGCCCCTCCCAGCAATGCTGCCGCAAGGGCAATGACCAACATACTAACAACAATTCTTTTTCTCACTTTATAACCTCCCATTTTTTGCAAAACCCTGCCTACCTTGCGGTCCGGACACCCCCATAGTGTTCAGCCGAGGCAGAATTTGCTATTCGTTATTATAATATTAATACCTTATTTCTGGCAAGAGATTTCATAAAATGTAATATATATGTCATTTCCTGTTTAGCATTTCATATCTGTGCCCGGATTTCCCAGTATCAAGCTGCGGAAGCAATATAATACTAAACAAAGGAGGGATTAAAATTGAAGATGCCAAATCTCAAACGGATGATGCCTGGCAATAAGGGAATGGGCACCACCGCCAAAATTTTAATGGTGACCCTGCCCATCATTGCCTTTATGGCCGGAAGAATGCTGGGAAACCGCGGGGACAATGACAGCTGGTAACCCACTCCCCTTCCCAGGGGAAAGGATAAGAGGGTGTCTGCAGCTAAAAAGCTGAACACCCTCTTAATATTTTTCAATTCTATCCTTCTCTGTCCCAGGGCTTTAAGAATAGAGGCGAAGCACTTTGTTTACGGTCTCCAGGAGATAGGGAGTCAGTTCCAAAGTCTTCTTATAGATTTCCTCTACTGAATCCAGAACATATTCATGGGCGATGTCATTGCGCAAATACCGGATTTCCTTGAAGGTATCGGCGGACACCAGCCCCCGCCGCTCAGCCCGGTTGATCCGGTCGATGGCCGTGCCCGGCATTTCCAACTCCATATTGTCCAAGGTCCGGAAGATCTTTTGGATTAAGATATCGCTGGTCCGGGCAAAGCGGCCGGTAAGGGCTTCAAATTTGTCCAGCTCCTCAAAGGTATAGCGCTCTTTGATGCCAATTTTAGTGCAAACTGCATAGGAATATTCCAAAATTTCCCCAGCTTCCCGGAGCTGCTGCAATTCCAGCTGCATAAGCTCCTTCAGGTTTCTGCTCATAACAGCACACCCTCCTTTAATGCTATGCGGACGAAGGGGTGGGAATCATCCTGGGCCACGACTATATCTATTTTTTGTTCGCCGATGCGCTCCCACAGGGCATACTTTAGCTTCCAGACATCTCCCTGCTTCAGCTTATTGGTGATAATCAAGAGATCAATGTCCCCGCCCATTAAATCATCATAGGCCCGGGAGCCGAAGAGATAGACCTGGGCTTCCTCATCCTTGGCACCGATTATGTCTTTAATTGCTTCAACTTCTCTTTGGGTTAAACGCACTGTCCTAACCCCCTTCTCCTTTATTCTATCATGGAGGTTCAACGGGAGCAAAAAACAGCCCTAGCTAAAAGACCGCTTCACTATCCGCATGAGGCCGGCAATAATTCTCTTCCGGTCCTGGGCATAGTCCTCTCCCAGGTACAGCTTAATTCTCGAGCGGTAATAGCTTGAGGCCAACGAAAACTGGAGCATGACCACTATATTGTCCAGGAAAAATGCCGCCATGGGCACATCCAGATCAGCCCGCACCTCTCCCTTGGCCTTGGCGCTGGCCAGTAACTTCTTGTACACGTGCACATAGCTGGTCTCCACATTCTCGGTAAGGCGTTCGCTTAAATGGGAAAGGCCTTCAGTGCTCAGGTCCAAATAAATGCGGCAAAAATCCGTATGCTTTTCGGCATAGTCAAAGGCAATATTCAGCAGTCTTTCAATTACCTCAAAGACAGTGCCCTCTTCCGGATGCAGTTCTTCCAGGGCCCTGTTCAACAACTCATAGCCCTTTTCCGCCATGGCCAGAAATAAATCTTCCTTGGACTCAAAATAGCTGTACAGGGAACCGATGCTGATCTTGGCCTTCTGGGCAATTGTATTGATATTGGTGGCATTGTAACCCATGGCGGCGAATTCAGCAATGGCGACTGTAAAAACTATATCCTTCTTTTCTTCAGATATTTTAGTAAAGGTATCCTTATAAAATACTGTATTGCTCATGCTGTCACCTCAAATCTTTTTTCCCCGGCACCAGCTCCAAGTCTCTGGCGCTTTCTCCGGGCCACCTCTCAGGCCTGCCCCCGTATCCCTCAATTTAATCTTACCCCATATTACCATATCTTCCCTGGCCACACCACCTTACCCAGGAGTATCCATTCCGGCTTGAAAAATGGTGTTGCCCCCTTCGCAGACAACACCACGGTAAGATGTAAATATGATCTCCTGGATTCTATCCCTGCTGCGGCCGGAAAAAATCTGTCACAGATAGTCTGCCAAATGCCGGCAAAATATGCATGCCGCGTAGGGGAGGGGTCTCCCCTCCCGGGTTTATTTGGCGTACTCTCCTACCAGCATCATAAACCCGCCAATTTGGGCGCCAAACTCCGGCGCTCCTTCCATGATCAGTTTTTCTTCGGCTGTGGACCGAAGCATATCATCCTTTTGCAGGAGGATGCCCAGGGCGCTGTCGGGAGTGTCAAAGCGCATGGTGAAAAAGGGCTTGGAACGGGTGTAGGGCCCCCGGCTGGACTTGGTTTTGCCGGCTTTCACCCGAATATGGGCAGAGAGTTCCGGGAAATTGTCCACCGACCAAGCGTAGACCCGGTCAGGGCTGGACCGGGCCCAGGCCGAAACTTGGGGGTGGCCGCATTTGTTGAGCTGGCTGATGCCGGAAGAGAGCAGGTAGAAATAGAGTTTGACCAGCAAAATCTTATCTTCCGTCTTGGCCGGAGGATCAGCGGCCCCCAGGAGCGCCGCCATTTTCAGCAGCACCCGAAAGGTTGGGATGACCAATTTTAAGTGCTTCAGCCCCCTGATCTTGGGCAGTTTCTTGCTCTTGCCCTTAAAGAAATCGTTAAACTGGGTGAGTGTGCTAAACTCCAGCTCGACAGTTGGAGCAGGATGGGGTCCCAGTTTTACGGTCATTTCGCCCTGGTCCAGGAGAAAATGGGTCCCCCATTTTTCCCCATTGGCAAAGGCGCTTACCTGAATGACACCGCTCTTTCCCGCAAAGAGTTTGCCCAGCTCTGTTCCCAGGGCTATCTCCTTAAACAGGGGCAGGACCGAATTGAAAAAGAGCTTGCCGGAATAAATTTCTGCCTGTGGTATGCTCATACCTCATCGGTCCAGTCATCATCTTCTTCAAAATCCAGCTGTAAAAGCTCTCGCACCGTCTCAATAATGCCGTTGGCATCAATCTTGTGATGAGACATCAGGTCTTCATGGAGGCCAATGGGCGAAAAGGCGTCCTGAAGGCCTAAGCGCCTGAAGGCGCAGGCCATGCCTCCTTCGGCAATCACTTCGGCGACAGCGCCTCCCAAACCGCCGATGACGGTATGGTCTTCGACGGTGATGATGCGCCGGGTGTCATGAACAGCCTCCATGATCGCCTCCCGGTCGATGGGCTTGATAGTGTGCATATTCAGGACCCGGGCTTTCACTCCGTCGACGCTGGCCAGCTCCCGGGCGGCTTGAACCGCCTGAAAGACCCCGGAACCGCAGGCGATGATGGTCAAATCTGTGCCAGCGTGCAACTGCACTGCTTTGCCGATTTCAAAGCCATAGTCCATGTTGTCATATACTGCCTGGTCAAAACCCCGGTTAATCCGCAAATACACCGGACCCTGATGCGCCACCGCCGCCTGCACTGCATTGGCAGTTTCCAGGCCGTCGGCAGGGACGATAACCACCAAGTTGGCCATAGAGCGCATGATGGCGATATCTTCAGTGGAATGATGGGTAGTCCCTGCCTGGCCAAAGGAAGTGCCGGCATGGGAACCGATCATCTTGACATTGAGGTTTTGGTAGCAGATATCTGTATGGACCTGGTCCAGTCCCCGGCAGGAGGTAAAGATGGCAAAGCAAGAAGTAAAGGGAATCAAGCCGCATTTCGCCATGCCTGCGGCTATGCCAAACATATTCTGCTCAGCAATGCCCACATTATAGAAGCGCTGGGGGAAACGCTCCATAAAGGCGCCAATCTTGGTGGACTTGGCCAGATCCGCCGTCAGGGTGACAATTCTTGGGTCCTGCTCTGCCAGGTCGCAGAGCATTTTCGCATACACTTCACCGGTGGACAGTGTCGTCGTCTCATCGCTTGTATAAGAAATTCCTCCCGCCATAACTACACTCCCTTCCCTTCAAGGCAAGTTTGGTAATACTGATCCAGGCTGGCATGGCATTTTCCCGCCAGTTCTGCATTGATGGCCCCGTAATGCCAGCGGAAGTCCCCGGCCATAAAGTCGATGCCGCAGCCCTTGATAGTGTTGCAGATAATGGCCACAGGCTTTTCTGCCTTTAAGGCATGTTCAATTGCGTCATTTAATTCCCTGAAGCTGTGGCCGTCTATTTCCCGGGTGTCAAAGCCAAAGGCCCGCCATTTATCGGCAAAGGGTTCCAGCTTCATGACATCTTCGGTATCCCCGTCAATCATGCAGCGGTTGCGGTCCACAAAGGTAATGAGATTAGTGGCATTATAATGGGACACCGCCATGGCCGCCTCCCACACCGAACCTTCGTTGCATTCCCCGTCCCCCAGGACGCAGTAAGTGATAAAGTCCTTGTTGAGCTGGCGGGCGGCCAGGGCCATCCCTAAGGCAATGGAAAGGCCGTGGCCCAGGGAACCGGTGGAGGCGTCCACCCCCGGCGCCTTATTGCAGTCCAGGTGAATGCCTAAGTCCGAACCCGTAAGGTTAAAGGTCTTCAGCTGTTCCCGCTCCAGAAAGCCCAGGTCCGCCAGGATGCTGACAAACCCAATGCCTGCGTGGCCCTTGCTGAGGATAAAGCGGTCCCGGTCCTCCCAGCGGGGATCCTCCTTCTTGATCCGCATAAAGCGGTAGTAGAGAATAGTCATTATGTCCATTACGCTCATGGCGCCGCCGATATGTCCGCTGCCGGCATGGAGCACGGTATCTACGGTCATATGTCTCAATTCATTGGCCTTGGCTTCCAGGCGGCGCAGTTCTTCAAGATTTAACCCCATTTTCTTGCCCCCTCTGCTAAAAGATTTCTGGATGCCGCTCTTTTACTGTCTTGAAAGCGTCCTCGGCGATGGCGAAGGTATGCTTAATATCTTCATCACTAAGAGCGCAGTTGATAAACAGATTATGATGGTTGGTAAAGAAAGCCCCCCGGCGGACACATTCCGCCACCCATTCCTGATGGAGGAGCATATTGTCATCATTGGCAATGCGCATAAACCACATGGAAGGCTCGCCGCTGATGCGAAGATCAAAGCCATGAACCAGGCCAATCTCCCGCAGCCCTGCAGTCAGTTTCCTGCCCTGGGCAAGCATCAGCTTGGCTCCGTCAATCTGCCGCAGCTTGGTCACCGTAGCAATGGCGGCAGCAAAGGGTGCCGAGGACAGCCAGTAGCTGCCGGTGTACATCACCGCGCTGGCCGCCTCCTTAAGGCTGTCAGTGCCACACAGGGCCGAGACATTCCAGCCGTTGGCCAGGGCCTTGCAGAAGCAGATCAAGTCGGCCTTGAAGCCATAGTAATAATCGGAGCCCCTGTTATCCAGGCGGAAGCCGCAGCGGACATCGTCGATGGCCAGGACGATGCCGTTATCTGTGCAGAGCTTGCGCACCTTTGCCCAAAAGCCCTCTGCCGGCAGCTGATTGTCTTCGAAGATAGGATGGTGGTAGGGGGGGGCCATGAGGCAGGCAATCTGGCCGGGATTATCCCGCACTGCCGCCTGGATTTCCGCATAATTGTTCCAGTGCACATAGATGTTGTTTTCGGTGTCAGCGGCTGTGATGCCGGGATAGCCCAGCTTCTGGGCCCAGGGCGCCACCCCGTGATAGCCGCCGTGGAATAATATGACCTTGGGCCTGTTAGTGGCGGCCCGGGCTGTCATCAGGGCAAAGCTGGTGACATCGCCGCCGTTCTTGGCAAAGAAGGCCCAGTCAGCAGAGGTAACAGTGTCCACCAACAGTTCCGCCAGTTCGATCATCTTGGTCGTGGGCAGGGTGGTGCAGTTGCCGATTGCCATCTGTTTGCTCACAGCCTCATCCACATCAGGGTCGTTGTAGCCCAAGACATTGGGCCCGTAGGCGCACATATAGTCGATAAAGCGGTTGCCGTCCACATCCCAGAAATAGGCGCCTTTAGCCCTTTCCACAAAAAAGGGGTAGGCCTGGACGGGTATGAAACAGCCTTGGCTGGGGCCAAGATGCCCGTAGATTCCAGAAGGGATGACCTTGCTGGCCCGCCGGAAGATTTCCTGGCTTCGGGGATAAGAGTAAGTCTTCATCACTGCTCCCTCCTTTACATTAAGTACCCGGGCACTTGGGCCAGGATCTTGTTGAGGTTGTCGATCATGGGCACAAAGCCGCTAATAGACAATCTGCCCTCGCCGATGCAGCTGTAACTGTCTAGCGTCCCGTTGAGTATGCCACTGGCAGTATCGATGGAGTCAAAAACCATGAAGGCCCGGGCATTGGCGGTTTTGCCCTTGCTGGTCTCCAGCCTGCCGCCTTTGGCGGTAATGCTGATGGCCGGACCATCGATAACCTCCACATTAATGGCGCCGTCGGCAATCCGGGAGGCGTTCAACTGACCCAGGGGATCCCAGTTGGCGATTTCAGGTATGGCAAAAAAAGCTGTATAGGCTGTAAGGATGGTATTGATGCGAGCGTACTCCTTATCCCCCAGGAGTTCAGCCGTGGGTTTCAGATAGTAGCTCAGTCGGTCCGCCAACTTAGTGAATTCATTCTTCAAAAAACCGATATGCTGAAAGCCTTTGGTAGGGATAGGATTTTTCTTGCCCTCAATCATCAGGTTAAAATTCCGGGGAGAACTGAAGTATAAATTGATGCTGCAGGGCCCGTCGCCCTTCACCGCTGTGCATTTGCCCTCTGTGAAGGTAATGACAGATTTCGAGATGCCGACCACAGAAAATTTCAGGGCCACATTCTTTCCCTGAATAATTTTCCGGGACATAGGATCCAATTCACACAGATCCTCAAGATTCCTCAGCACCGCGTGCAGGTTGATGCACGCCTTAACCTTTTCTTCCGCCATGAGTTCACATCCTTTCGCCTGGAATAGGGACATGTAGCCAATATAAATCAGTGGATCTCCCTCTTCATAATATGTTGACAATCATCGAGTGATTACTCACTCAATTAAAAGATACCACTTCTTGGCATTGTCCGTCAATAATAAATCCGGTGAAAACTAAAAATGCAGCTCTATGTTGCAACTTGTCTCTCACCACCAGGAAAAATATAACCCCTGACTTATCAATCAGAGGTTATATATTGCATTTAACTGCAACTATTGACTTACATGTCTCCCCAGAAACTCTGTAGCGGTTGCCGCTAATTTTATTTCGACTTCTCCCATCTTGACACCTGGTTCCATGGAACAGAGAACAACCGACCCCACAGGCTCGCTGCCAGATATTATCGGGGCAATTAAAATTGAGGAAAACGTACTCTCCTCATCATCAGCCAGGAAACTCAAGCCTGTTTCTTTCTCCTCTGATCCGTTGTGGCAGAAGATGCGGCGCTCATTCATCAA
>DIPE01000110.1:18788-22824 GCA_002427015.1 Firmicutes bacterium UBA5496
AGGAAATTCAGGCCGGTTTCTTGATCCTCTGAGCTGTTGCGGCAAAAGATGCGGCGCTCGTTCATCACCTTTTCGGCCATCTCGCCAAGGGATTTATACATAAATTCTTTCTTGGATGCGCCTGATACAGCAATAATCGCGTCTTTGTCTGTGATGAATGCGATTTGGCCTGAGGATTTATACAAAGAATCGCTGTACATTTGGGCAAAATCCTCCAGTCCCACGAAGGGAGAATACTTCCGGAAAATAATCCCCGAATCCCTGTCGATAAAGATCTCTAATGGATCACCTTCGCGGATTCTCAGGTTCCTGCGTATCGATATCGGAACCACCACCCGCCCCAGATGATCAATGCGTCTGACAATACCTGTGGCTTTCAATGTGTAAACCTCCTGAGGCTTCGGCAGGGAGCTTTACTATAAAAGAGTTTAATTCTTAGGAGCTCACCATGCAAGAATTCAGCAATAAATATTTGGGTACCAAAAAATTGGTCAGTATTACCAAAGGAATTTTTTCTTTGCGAATCGAATATTTCCAATCAGGAGGTGAAATTTGCTTTGTAAGCATCAAATATTCGTTCTAATATGTTGCATCCTGAGAAAATTACCAAGTTTCTTAGCCTAGAACTTGTCAGTGTTGTGAAGCACATTGTATAAGGCCTAGATTGGGTAATTTGTCCCGGTGAGGATACCTGGCTGGGAGCAGGATGGGCAGGAAATTTAATGTTCAGCAGTTAATTTATCTAACATTTAAAAATTTAATCGAAGCCGAGAGAACCATTTTTTTCAGAGGGAGAAATTGAACTTGGCGCTCTTGGTTGTCTGCTTACAGACTTAAAAAATACACTAGAGAAAAATATACATTTATGGGATTCAGGGTATTGGTCTTATTATGATCTTGATAATGTACACACTAGTAAAAGGAAAAATCTAACAACAATCGCTTATCACTCCTTGCATATAAGTCAATTGAAATTTATCGGAGACTATTTTCAAAGTGAAGTGATAATCAAAACAGCTATTAACTGGCAGAAGTATACGAGAAGGCCATTTTATCGATTGAAAGCGCTAAAAGATAAAATTCTCTATAGATTAAAGTACCGAGCCCAACGATAGGCTTATATACTAGGCCTAGGGATTCTGGAGATGGCCAGGTCCTGGCTCAAGGTTAAGAGGTGTGTTCAGCAGTTTGGATCCAGATGCAGTTGTCCGGCATGATTTGCCTTTGGAAGATAGGGATGACACTGCCATTGCTGCCCAGGACATTGCCGAACCTTACCGCGGCAAACTGGGTTTTGCTTTTTTTATTGATTTGCTGAATTGCAATCTCCGCCACCCGCTTGCTTGCGCCCATAACACTCGAGGGATTGACGGCCTTATCTGTGGAGATAAAAATAAACTTCTTTACATTATGCCGATCGGCAGCCAAGGCCACATTAATTGTCCCGAAAATATTGTTCTTGATTGCTTCCGAATGGCTGTCCTCCATGAGAGGAACGTGTTTATGGGCAGCGGCATGANNGCCTTGGCGACATTGATAGTTCCAAAAATGTTGTTCTTTATTGCCTCGGAAGGGCTGTCCTCCATAAGGGGAACGTGCTTGTGGGCAGCAGCATGGAATACGACTTGCGGCTTGTATTCTGCTAGGATTGAATCTATGCGCATCTCATCCTGTACTGAGCCTATGAGGGTGTGGAGTTGAATTTTAGTATGCAATAGTTCCAGCTGCAATTGATACAAGTTGTTCTCATAATTATCCAGCATGATTAACTGCTTTGGCCCAAATCTTGCAATCTGGCGGCAGAGCTCTGAGCCAATTGACCCACCTGCGCCGGTAACCAAGACGACCTGGTCTTTGATATATGAACAAATGCTGTCCATATCCAGGGTCACTTCCGGACGCCCCAATAGGTCCGCAATGTTTACATCCCGCATCTGGCGGATGGAAATCTTGCCATTGATTATTGAGAAGATTCCGGGAAGGCGCTTTAGTTTACAACCTGTTTCCTTGCACTGATTTAAGATTCTGCGGATATCAGTTTCGCTGGCGGAGGGAATAGCGACAAGAATTTCTTTAATATTGAACTTTTTGATAGCCGCGTCCAAATCCTTCATAGTGCCGACAACAGGAACGCCGTGGACCCTGCATCCCGTCTTTATCGAATCTTCGTCAATGATTGCTACAGGGTATCCCAGACGCGGGTGCTCAAACAACTCCTTAATAACCATAGAACCAGCCTGGCCGGCCCCAATTAATAAAAGGTTATTCTCTGATTCGCTTTTATGCCTGTGGAAAATCTGTCGCCAAGGGTAATGCAGCCTGTGAAACAAACGGATGCCGCCGATAAAAAATAATAACATGCCCCATTCAATTACATACACGCTGCGTGGAAGTTTTTCCGGCACAAGCAAGAAGAAAGACCAGCTAATCAAGCTGAATAATGATACTGCCATAAAAATATTGATAATTTCATAGACGCTGGCATATTGCCAGAGGTTGCTATAAAGATTAAAGCAGGCAAACACAAATACCGCTACAGCAGAAAGTAAAAAACCGTAGCGGAAATATACCAGGATATATTGTTCTGGCACTTTGCCGTCAAAACGAAGCAAAAGAGAGCAGACAAAAGCACAATTGGTAAGGACCACGTCAGCTATTAAATAAAACAGTCTATTAGATCGCAAGCAAAAGTTCCTCCCGCTTTCATATTAAATTAGAAAAGCATTAGATCTATTAGATAATGAAAACCTTAACCAGTCAGGTGCAGCCAAAATCACCTAAATCAGAATGACAGCCGCGCCTAAAGAACCTAGTTCCGCCCCCCTTTCATATAAGAAGCTGGCAATTATTATCTGAAGCAGAATACCAAGTTTAACATAGTCCCTGACTCACGGCTCAGAGCAGTTCGACATATGAGCACTGGAGATTTGGCATTGGACAAAGATTAATCTGTTGCCTGGGGACTTAGGTGGTTAGGAGCTGGGAGTCAGGGCTTGCCCAGCAGGGCAAACATGTTCTTTTTGTAAGCTTCGACTCCTGGCTGATTGAATGGGTTTACTCCTAAAATATAGGCGCTGATGGCACAGGCCTTCTCCATAAAATAAAAGAGGTAACCCAGGGAATAAGCTGTTAGTTCCGGGAGGGTCAACAGAATATTGGGAACGCTGCCCTCGGTGTGTGCCTGGACTGTTCCCCGGAGGGCGCAATCATTTACATAATCCATACCCTTGCCGGCAAGATAATTTAGCTGGTCCAAGTCCTCTTGCGCGTCCGGGATTAGGATCTGCCTTCTGGATCTGTCAACCTTGAGGATGGTTTCGAAGAGGATGTCCGATCCCTCCTGGATATACTGGCCCAGGGAGTGGAGATCGGTAGAAAAGATAGCAGTTGCCGGAAACAGACCCTTGCCATCTTTGCCCTCACTTTCGCCAAACAACTGTTTCCACCACTCGGCAAAGGACTGGAGGCCTGGATCAAAGGCAGCCAGCAGTTCAACCCTTTTTCCCTTCTGATAGAGGATGTTGCGAAGAGCCGCATACCGGTAACAGGGATTGCTCGAATTTGGGGGGGCCAGGTCTGTTCGAGCCTGGGCTGCCCCCTGGATGAGCTTGTCTATATCTATGCCTGCAACTGCCATTGGCAGCAAGCCTGCCGGGGTCAGAACCGAGTATCTGCCCCCTACATCATCTGGAATGACAAAGGATACGTATCCCTCCTGGTTTGCCAAAGCTCTGAGAGCCCCCTTTTGGGCATCAGTGGTGGCGAAGATTCGCTTCCTTGCGTCAACAAATCCATATTTCCGCTCCAATAATTCTTTGCATAGCCGGAAGGCTATGGCCGATTCAGTGGTGGCGCCGGATTTTGAGATTATATTAATGCTGAAGTCCATGGCCTCGAGGACATCCAAGAGCTCAGCATGATATGTACTGCTGAGATTATGGCCGGCATAAAAAATCTTGGTCGTATTTTGATACTGGTTATAAAAAGAGTTGCTCAGAGCTTCGATGGTAGCCCGGGCACCCAGATAAGAACCGCC
>DIPE01000110.1:22988-23332 GCA_002427015.1 Firmicutes bacterium UBA5496
GTAATCCAACCAGCCCAAGAATTCCGACCCGGGTCCGGTTCGGTTTGTCAGCAGGTTATGAGCGGCAAGGATTGCCTCTTGACTGTCCTCAATTATACTATTCGAAAGCAGGGGCCGCAACCTGGAGGTATCCAGAAATATAGTTGCACTCATATGAATATCTCCTTCCATTAGTCATAGTTTCCCAATAGAAGACGGCATTATCAAATGCTGACAAGGTTCTTTCTGTCTGATTCAGGTAATTGTTATTAATACATTCGACAGAGAAATTTAAACCTCCTTTATTAGCTTCATTTACAGGGTTATTATGGAGTTACTCGAAACTGATTTGGCGGAAGATTTTT
>DIPE01000110.1:23450-25094 GCA_002427015.1 Firmicutes bacterium UBA5496
AAGATTTTTTAGCGCACCTTTCTTCATGTGGGCAGGCGGCCTGCAACCAGGTTAAAAATCTGCGGGACGTAAAAAACTCCCGCTCAAGCGGGAGCAACCAAATGACTATCAGGATAAAAAGAGGAAAGTTGCTTAGGAAGTGATTAATTAATTGTTACAGATATAGACTTTGGTGTATCTGCCCATATGTTCATATTCACGTTTACTTTCACTTCCACAGCTTCCGGCAGGGGATCATGATAAATTTTAACCTTGCGTTCCTCCAGCTCTGGCATCAGCCCCCAGTTTGTGGCGTCCAAGGGGTTGCCCTCGATAAATACCGTATCCAACTTATCAAGCTTTAACAAAGGGCTCACATTAGTAATCTCATTTAGCTGCGCTTTTAGATAGGTGAGGTTGGACAAATTGGCTGAAGGACCCAAATCGGAGATTTTATTGCCCCAGACGCTTAAGTTGGTAAGCTTTTTTAGCCCTTTTAATACAGATAAATCAGCCATGCCCGTACAGCTGGCGTCCAGGGCCTGCAAACTGGTAATTTGGCTTAAGGGGCTGAAATTATCAATGTTGTTATTCCATATACTGAGATAATTGAGATCTCTTAAGCCGGCCAGAGCAGTAATTTCGGTGAATTTATTATTGCTGAGGGAAAGCCATTCCAGATTGGTCAGGTGTCGAAGCGGGGAAATGTCGGTAACGCTGTTATTCCATAGTCCCAGGTCAGTGAGGCGATACATGCGGGACAGGGGAGAAATATCTTCAATTTTGTTGTCTGCCAGGAACAACAGCTTCAGGGATGTTAAATTGCTGAGGGCGGATATACTGCTGATATTATTAGCCCTGAGGTCTAAGCTGCAGAGACTCTGAAGACTTGCCAAGGAAGAGATGTCGCTGATTCGATTGTTGCGCAGATCCAGTTCCCTGAGGGCTCTAAGCTTGCCTAGAGCAGATATAGCAGTGACCCGGTTGTTTCCCAAGTTAAGAATTCTGAGATTGGTGGCATGCTCCAGGCCAGTAAGATCGGCAATGCCCTTATTAGTTGCATTAAGCAAGGTAAGAGACTCCATATGAGTGCTGGTAATTTTCCCCGATGGCCTTTTTAGCTGGTCCCTGATTGCCTGCTCAAGACCTGGGTCGGGAATAACAATGCTGCTTTCGGCATAAGCCAAACCATGGAAGCCAACAGAAAACAAGATGGCAAATACCATCGTCAAAGCGGCCAATCTGATAAATTTTACTCTCATTTGCTATCCCCCGCATTAGATCATTTTATAGTTTCTTTACTCTTTCGACATCTTTTGCCAAAATCCTCCTTTCAAAAGCAATATTTGCCTTTTTTGTTACACTATCCTTATCAAGAGCGATGTTTTAATGAAAACACCCTGCAGAAAACTGCAGGGTGCCCAAGTTAGATTCTTGTATATTCTGTTAAGGGATTGCCTAAAATTGGTCTGGTATTGCCAACTCTCAACATGGAGGGCTTGCCAACCCAGTCTTGAAGATCTACTTGAGAACAAAAATCTCCTGATTCCTATTTGTGTTATCCCCGCTTTTGACGACAAAATCATATGTTCCCTTTAATACATTGCCATTTTCATCTGCCGCATCGGTTAACCCATCTGCACTTGTAAAGAAATGTTTGAGCCC
>DIPE01000087.1:0-639 GCA_002427015.1 Firmicutes bacterium UBA5496
GTCCAAATCTAGCCTGCCTACGGGACAGACCCGGGGAGTCTAGGGCACCCAATCTATAACCGTAGGCCGGCCATGGGTATCAGCAACTGTTGTCACATATCCTGCAGGCTTGTTTAAGAGGTAATACACATGGGCTTCAGCCCTCTGTATCTGTTTTCCGTCCAGAGCCACCTCATCAACCGGGCCAACCTTTATGCCCTGAGCGGTGACAATCTGGCCGTTGACGCTGACCCGGCCGGCGGCGATTAGTTCCTCGCATTTGCGCCGAGAGGCCACCCCTGCGGCGGCCAGGACTTTCTGCAAACGTTCCACCTTTTCACATCCTTTCACTGGCAATGACAAACCCACAGCTGCCTGTGGGTTTTAACCGGCGACAATAACTGCGCCCCGGCCTGCATATGTGCGCACTGTGCCGCCTGCCTCCTGGACGTACATAATCTCTGCCCGGCACCGCTCCTCTATGCTCCTGGCGACCATGGCGGCCTCTGTGTTGCAAGCAACGTGGACAAGGGCAGCTTGGGAGCAATTCTTTTCTGCCAGCAGTTCTGTCAGCCGGTCCAAGGAAGCCTTGCGCCCCCTTACCCGCTGAAGAATCTGGATGCCTCCCTGCTCATTAAAGGTAAAAATCAGCTTTATTCC
>DIPE01000087.1:755-1637 GCA_002427015.1 Firmicutes bacterium UBA5496
TAAAAATCAGCTTTATTCCTTCCCGGCCGGCGGCATGGCGGGCAAAAAGGCTGGTCCTGCCTCCCCGGACAATGGGTTCTACATTATCCAAAGCCGCATAGACCCGGATGCGCTTTTTTTCCGTCTCGGCTCTGAGGGCAAGTTCGTCTAAATCACAGCCTCCGGCAGCCAGGGCGGCAATTCCAGTGACAAGGAGGCCTTGCCCGGCAGATACAAGCCGGGAATCGACAATCCGGATTTTGCCGCCGCTTTGGCGGGCGGCGATTGCAGCGCTCTGATAAGTGCCGCTTAAACCTGCAGACAGGGTCAGGCAAAGAACATCTTCTCCCTGGTTTATCAGCTCGGTAAAGACCTTCTTAAATTCCCAGGGAGAGGGCTGAGAGGTTGAAGGCATATTGCCGGCGTCGATTTTGGCGGTGAAATCTTCTGAAGGCAGATCCACCCCGTCCCTGAAACTTGCCCCCCCAATGTTGACCCGGATGGGAACTGTGATTATGCCCAGCTGCTCAGCCAGCTCCCGGGGCAAATCCCCTGCGGAATCAGTGACAATCCTCACCCCATGCCCATCCCTCCCTCTCATTTGCCGATAAAGGAAAGCTTCTGGGTTGATTATATCAAAACCCGGCCCCGGGGACAAAAAATGCCTGCAAAAAAAGAGCCTAGACGAAGGCTGATTCAAATCTCCCGGAGACTGCCCGAATAATTCTCCTCTTTATATTGCAGGGGGTTGACATGAACCATGCAATGCTTGACTTTAGGAAAATGCTCTTCGATAGCGTCATGTATCTGGTGGGCAATATCATGGGCTTGGGCAAGAGGGGCGCGGCCATCGACGCTGACCTCAACATCCACATAGATCTTGTCGCCGAACAGCCTTGTCTT
>DIPE01000087.1:1763-2214 GCA_002427015.1 Firmicutes bacterium UBA5496
CCACTGAATCATCACAGGCTTTATCAACCATTTTGCCAATGGAATCCATAAAAATATCCCAAGAAGCTTTGACAATAAAAATACTGATGATTACGCTGGCCACAGAGTCCATAATCGGGAAGCCAAGGCGAGCTCCGAGGATACCGGCAAAACTTCCAACCGAGGACAATGCATCAGAACGATGATGCCAGGCATCTGCCATAAGAGCTCCGGAACCGATTTTCTTTGCCCCGCGGCAGGTGTACCAAAACATCCCCTCTTTGACGACAATTGATACAACCGCGGCGATTAAGGCCAAGGTGCCGGGAATATTTAGGCTTTCCCCAGGAGCCCTGATTATCTTGATAATGCCTGCGTATCCAATCCCAATACCGATGGCGCACAAAATGCCCGCCAACAAAATTGCCGCCACGCATTCCATGCGTTCATGGCCGTACTGATGCTGATTATC
>DIPE01000087.1:2396-11850 GCA_002427015.1 Firmicutes bacterium UBA5496
ATCCCGGCGAAAAGCTTAAAGGCCGACAAGACTACATTCCCCATAATGCTGACAAAAGAAATCCGCAGCGCAATCTGCAGGTTATTATCCTTCCCCATTTTCGCCTCCTAATGGTTGTTGTGAATTATCCCTGAGAAGATGCAAAAAGCGCATCTATGGAAACATTTACTGTCCCACAGATGCACTTCGGACATCTGCTGCCGCAGCCAAGGCGGCCCGGCCCCATGAACCAAGGGGGTTCATCGCCTGTTCAGATTTGAATCTTGGATTGTTTTGTTGCTCCAATAATAACATATGCGGAGAAATCCCAGCTGGCGCCTGGGAATCCTAAAAACACAGCGCAGGTCTAAATATGCCGATTCATATTATATCAGTTTCCTAAGTTTTAGCAACTTTCCGCCTCTACCCGAATATGAGCTTGCATATCAGCACCGACACCAAAAACCCGGTTATGTCCGCTAGCAGCCCTACCTTAAGGGAATAGCGGACATTGCGGACGCCCACGGAACCGAAGTACACCGTGAGAATATAAAAAGTTGTGTCGGTGCTGCCCTGCATGGTGCAGGCGATGAGACCAATCAGGGAGTCGGGTCCGTAGCGCTGCATAGTTTCAGCTGCAATGGCCAAAGCCCCGTTGCCGGAAATGGGGCGCATGATTGCCAGGGGTAGCACTTCCCCGGGAATGCCTATTAAGCTTGTAAGGGGTTTAAGAAGTTGAACAAAGAGGTCAAAAGCCCCGGATTCTCGGAATATGCCTAAGCCAACTAACATGGCTACCATGTAAGGAATGAGGCCGACAGCAATGGCGAAACCCTCCTTGCCCCCTTCAACAAAGGTCTCGAAAACGGGAACCCGTTTCCAGGCGGCATAAGCTACCACCACTACTACAATGACGGGAATTGCCCAGGCCGAGACTATGTTCATTATCTCAGTCATTTTTTTGTTCCCGCCGGGTATGGAAATAGCGGAAAAGGAGATCTAGGCAGAGGGCTGTTGTAAAAGAGGCGCATGTGGCCACAAGAGCTGTGGGAATAATCATTGAGGGATTTAAGGAGCCTGAAGCCGCCCGCAGGGCAATGATTGTAGTGGGAATGAGAGTAATGCTGGAAGTATTCATGGCTAAAAAAGTGCACATTGCCGGCGAGGCCGTCTCCTTATCTGGGTTCAGCTCCTGTAGCTGCTTCATGGCCTTGAGGCCAATAGGGGTAGCTGCGCTGCCCATCCCCAGCATATCTGCACTCATTGTCATTAGGATAGAGCTCATAGCTGGATGGTCCCGGGGCACCGAGGGAAACAGGAATCTCACCAAGGGTCCCAAGGCTTTAACTAATATTGCACTAAGACCAGACTTTTCAATGATCTTCATCATACCCAGCCAAAATGTCAGTATTGCCACTAAGCCCAGGGATATGCTCACCCCCCGCTGGGCATTGTCGATGATTACTTGCGTAAGCTTGCCCATATTGCCGGTAGCCGCCGCAACAATCATGCCAAAAATGATAAAAAAAAGCCAAAATTTATTGATCATGCCACCATCCCCTCACCAGCTTCAACAAACGGGCAGCTATCCCCGCTTTTTCCCTCACAGCGGATACAGCCACCAGTTCTACCTCTGCTGTCCAGCCGTCATCTACCCTCACCAAGGCCGTGCCCACAGGCTGACCGTTTAGCACTGGCGCCTTCAGCTTCGCCGGCACTTGCACCTGTGTAGTAAAGGACAGGGTCTCCCCTGGAAAAACCGGATAGCAGACTGGCCCGGCTGCAGCCACAGCCACCCAATTGACCTGACCCTGGTCAACGGGCAGTACCGCCATCACTTTTCCCTGGGGAACCAGCTCCCGGATCTTTAAGTTTCTAAAGCCATAATCAAAGAGCTTGCTAACATCGGTATACAGATCCGGCGCTGCCAGGACCACTGCCACCAGCTCTATTTCCCCTGCCCTAGCTGCCGCCACCAGGCAGCGACCGGCTTTTTCCGTCCAGCCGATTTTTATGCCGCAGGCCCTAGGGTCGCGAATCAAAAGCTTGTTATTATTTTTAAACAGTCTCACCCGGCCGCTGGTCAGTTCCCGGGAAATATATTCTTCGGCAATGCAAATCTGCCGGAGCAAGGGCATTTTTAAAAACTCTGCCCCCAGCAGGGCCATATCATAAGCAGTGCTGTAGTGCTGGTTGTTGTCCAGGCCATGGGGATTGCCAAAGCAGGTATAATACATCCCCAGTTCCCAAGCCCGCTGATTCATGAGGCTGACAAAATGCTGGATATCTCCGGCTACATATTTGGCGATGGCGGCGGCCGCGTCATTGCCTGAACGCAGTAGGAGCCCATAGAGCATGTCAAGCATGGTCAGCTGTTCATTCTCTTCTAAATACAAGGAAGTGCCCTCTATTTTGACACAGTCAGCCTGCACACTGAGGACTTCTTCAGGCCTGCACAGTTCTGTGGCCACCAACGCTGTCATTATCTTGGTGGTGCTGGCCATGGGCCGCTGCTCATTGGCGTTATGCTCATACAGCACGCGCCCGGAGCTGGCCTCAATGAGTATTGCTGAAGCCGCGCTGATGGCTTCCGGCTCCTGGGCGGGCCCGACCTGGGCAAAGGCCGCCAGTGGAAACAACAGCAAAATTACCAAGGCTAAAATTATGCTTTTCATAACTTCCTCCCCCGGCTAATTATATTCACCGGGGCAAAGAGAATATGAAGACAGGCAAAAGAAAATCCCCTTATAAGGGGGGAATGGTTCTTTGCTTTATTTGATTTTGGAGTTCAGCCACCTGTCTTTCCAGCTGCTGCTGCCTGTTCAGCAAGCTCTGCCGGCCTTCATGGGCGCCGTTGCCATTGCCGAAGGTCTCCTGAACTTTATCTACCAGCTGGGGCACCAAATCCACCAGACGGTCAAAAATAGCGCCTTGGCTGACAGGCAACAGACGCACCGCGCCTTGGCCAACAACCAGAAAGCCAACGGGCTGCACGGAAACGCCGGCGCCGCTGCCGCCCCCGAATGGAAGTTCAGTTTCTTTTGGGACGCCAAATTCACTGCCCCCGGCGGCAAAGCCCAAGCCTACCCGAGATACGGGAATTATTACACTGCCATCAGGAGCCTCTACCGCGTCTCCGATTACTGTATTCACATCTACCATTTCCTTGATACTTTCCATGGCCGTCTTCATTAGACCCTGGATTGGATGTTCTGTCAATTTTTGCACCCCTTCTTTTGAGTTTAAATTTAATTGCCTGGAATCCGGCATAAAAGGCTGTAATAATAGCATAGCCCAGGGGAAATTCCAATATGCACGAAAAGGCCACGCGGAAGTAATTGCGGTTAAAGCGAGGAAAAACTCTGATTACCGGCGGGGCAGTAAAGGAAAACAAGTGGTGAAGAGCGGCACAAACCATGCCTTTAACTGCCCAGAGGCTGCCGGTAAGAATGGCCAGGCGGGCGCTGTCCCTTATGCCGAAATCTGTATGCCACACGAAACTTTTGACCTTGAGACTCCTGCGGAAAAACCGGAATACCCTTTTCAAGGAACGCAAAAGCTCTTTATACTGCCGCCAGTACCGGCCCAATTCCTCCGGGGAAGGACGGGAAAGTTGAATGCGTTTTTTTTTGCTTGCGGTTTTAGTTCCCAGGGCCAGGCCCTTTTCAGAGGTGCTGATTACCGGCACCTCCAGCGAGTATTGAAGCAGCCCCCAGATGCTAAATTGCACCAGCATACTGTCTTCAGTCTTCCCCCTGTGCCTGTAATCCAGCCACAAGCGAACGGGCAAAAAAAACAAGCAAAGAATAACCCCCAGCGCCGCCAGGTATCCATACACCATCGGACCTCACCACAAAAATAGTATGTCCAACAAAAATCCATAAATGCTGCCCCCTGGCAGCAAAAAAATAAACAGCCCCAAAGGCTGTTATTTAAGTTCCGGCAGCTCTGATAAATCTTGGATGCCAAAGTGGCGCAGGAATTCTTCTGTAGTGCCGTATAGTATTGGCCGCCCGGTGGTCTCCCGCCTGCCCACCTCGGTAATCATGTCGTAGGCCAACAAGGTGTTGAGGGCTTTTTCTGCCTTGACTCCGCGGATTTCCTCAATTTCGGGGCGGGTCACAGGCTGGCGGTAGGCAATAATGGCCAGGGTTTCCAGGGTGGGAGCGGACAGGCGGGCAGGTCTGAGATCATCTGTCAGGCGCTCAATATAAGCGTTGTACCTCTTGTCAGCGGCCATCTGCACCGCTCCTTCCAAGCGCATAAGGCGAATGCCCCTGCCGGCCAAATCGGCTTCCAGCCTTTCCAGCCATTGGCTCAACTGCAGCTCGGTAACCTCAAAAATTGAGCAGAGTTTATCCAAAGCAACTGCATCGCCGCTGGCAAACAGAACCGCCTCCAAAGCGGCTATAGAATTAATCTCACGCATCCCGACCATCCTTTGCTGCTGATTCAATTAGTATAGGTGCAAAAACCTTCTCCTGAAAAACCATAGCTTCCCCCAGCCGCACCAGTTCCAAAACAGCTAAAAAGGTTACGACAATTTCCTGCAGGCCTAGGCCCCGGGCCAGTTCAGCAAAGCTGGCAGAACCTGCCGCCAATCTTTTTCTCAACTCCCCCAGTTTTTCCTCAATGGGAATACCATTGACCGCCAGTTTGCGGACTTCAACACGGCTGTTTTCCAGGGCCCGGGCAAAGGCAGAAAACAGATTGTCCAGGGACATGGGCGCCAGGGACCGGGTGCCGGACTCCGGGGGCAGGGCAGGCTGCCGGGTATAGTCATAGTTATCCAGGGAAATCATCGTCTCCAACTGTGCCGCCAGTTCTTTAAAGCGCTTGTACTCCACAAGGCGCATAATCAGTTCCTGGCGGGGATCAGGTTCATCCGCCAGGAGCTCCCGTTCCACCCGGGGCAGCAGTGACCGGGATTTCAATTCCAGCAAATAAGCGGCCATATAGATAAAATCGCTGGCCAGTTCAGGGTCAAAATCCACCAGGCTTAAGCTTTCCAAATAACTGCTGGTAATGTCGGCAATAGCAATGCTGTAGATATCCAGCTTGTCCCGTTCCACCAGGTAAATGAGTAAATCAAAAGGGCCTTCAAATACCGGCAAGTTGACCTGGACAACGGGCCGGGAGCCGACCTGGGACAGTTGTTGAGATTTCATGCAGCACCCCCCAGAAATAAGCGCAGAATCAATCCCGCCAGGGTAAAAATACCAGTGAATATCCAATTGGCCACGGGGGTGAGGAAATATTGGTATAAGCCTGTAACCAGCACCACAATTAAGATAAGAAAGCCATACCGCTCAATTTGGTAGAAAAACTTGGAATAGCGGGGAGGCAAGATGTTAAAGAGAATCTTGGACCCGTCCAGGGGGGGAATGGGCAGCAGGTTAAAGACACCCAAGTACACATTATACAGCATCAGATATTCAAAGAAGATGACTGCATGCACAGCAATCTCCCACCCGAGTTTGACTCTGGCCACATAACTTAGGGCCCAGGCGATGCCAGCCAGCACTGCCAGAAGAAAATTCATGCCCGGGCCGGCAACAGCCACCAGGAGCATGCCCCGCCTGCGATCGCCTCTGAAATACAGGGGGTTGACATGCACCGGTTTTGCCCAGCCAAACTTGACAATAAGCAGCATCAGCAGGCCCACAGGGTCCACATGTCTCAGGGGATTTAGTGTCAGGCGCCCGGCATACCTGGGGGTTGGGTCCCCCAGCATATCCGCTGCCTTGCCATGGGCGTATTCATGAAAACTCATGGCAATTATCAGGGCCGGCAGCCAGTAGAACAGATTCCGAATAAAAGTCTGCAAATACGACATTGCTATTCCCCCTCCTTGCGCAAGCGATCAGCCAGGGCCAGCTCTTCTTCTTGGGTCAGTACCCGGCCCTCAAGTTTTGCCCGGTGCACAGCTTTAAGAATCCTGCCCATTCTTGGCCCGGCCTCAACTCCCAACCGGATTAAATCGTTGCCGTCAATTGCAATCTCACACTCCGCCAGTTTATCCAGGTAGAGTAGAACCCTGGAGCGCAGCCGGGCTTCTCCGGGATTGGCAGCCAGCAGAGCCAGCAAAGCCAGGGTTGGCTGGGGCTGGAGCAGATCATAGATGCCGCTGGGAGATAAATCCTCAGCTTGCAAAGCGCTGCTCAGGCGTTCCAGTTCTCCCGCCACCTGAGAGACCAGCTGTTGTTCCCGGCCGCCCCTGAGGCTAAGCCGCTCAAGATCTTCCTCCCCCGCCTCCCGGGGAACTGCTTGAAGCAAAAGCAGGGGGTAGAGTAGCCAGCTCTGGGATACTAAGCTCTGCTTTGTCTGCCACTGGCTGATGTTGGCAGCGGCGTCAATCTGCCTTTCCAGCTCCCTGCTCCATTCCAGTACGGGTATAAGTCTCTGCAGCGCCCCCAGCTCCCAAGCCATCTTCAACAAAGCGGGCACGTTGGGCTCCATAAACATCAGGCGCAACTCCCTGCCCAGCCTGGTTGCAGGCGTCTTTGCCAGCATGTCATCTACTACCGCCCTGTCCAGCAACATCCGGGTGCCTTCTTCCAGGCGAAAACCGTAGCGGCAGGCAAACCTAATTGCTCTCAATATTCTTGTGGGATCTTCGACAAAACTCAGGTTATACAGCACCCTGATCAGGCCGGCCTGCAAATCGGCATGGCCGCCGAAAAAGTCCAGAAACTCGCCGAATCTATCGGTGTTAAGGGCAAAGGCCATTGTATTGATGGTAAAATCCCGGCGGTACAGATCATGTTTGATAGTGGTTTGCTCCACCTCCGGCATGGCTGCAGGGAATTGGTAATATTCCATTCTGGCGGTAGCAAAGTCTATCTGGAACCCGTCGGCAAGAGTTAAAGAGGCTGTTCCCATCTCCTCATGGACGGCCAGTTTGCCTCCTGCCGCTGCCGCCAATATGCGGGCGTATTTTATGGCGTTGTCTTCCACAGCCACATCCAAATCGAAATTAGGCAGCCCCAGCAGCAAATCCCGGACAAAGCCGCCTACGGCATAGACCATAAACCCTTCTTGCTGGGCAATTTGTCCCAGCAACATCAATATGCCCTGAATCCGCTGGGGTAACCGGCTGTTAATCAGGTCAGTCAGATTGGCAGCCGGTTTCGCCAGGCGGTAATCCCTAGAACTGAACAGGGATTTGTGCAAGGGGGCCTCGCCGGCGCCGTAAATCTGCTTTATCAGGTCTGTGCGGGTGATAATGCCCGCCAATCTTCCCCGGTCCAGGACCGGCACTCGGCCGATGTCATTTTGAACGATAATTCTTGTCACTTCATTGATGGGCGCAAGCACATCAACTGTAACCACATTGCGAGTCATATAATCCCGCACTGGGGCCTGCCCCAGGTTATGGCGCATGGCCTTTTCAATATCCCTCCGAGAAACTATGCCGCTTACCGCCTGCAGGCTGTTGACCACTGGAATCCCAGTGTGACCGTATCGCAAGAGCAGGCGGTGAGCTTCGGCTATGGGCGCATCCTCAAGAATTGTCTTGACCGGGGCAGACATTATGTCCCCTGCCACCTGTCCCTTAGGCAGCCTTTGCCGCAAAAGCTCCACTACCCTGGCATACAAGGCGGAAGGGCTGAGGTTATTAAATGTCTTCGTAATGGCCCCGGCATATCCCTTTACTTTTAATGGAGCGAAAAGCTCTAGGAGGTTAAGCTCAGGCCGCTGGCTGCGGGCTACCAGGTGCGCCTGATTTTCCATTTTGACAATGCTGACTGCTATATCACAGGACTCCAACTCCGCCAGGCGCTGAGTAAGCATTCCTAAGCCGCTGACAAACTGTTCCAGGCTGGCGGCCATAAAAAGGACGCTGCGCTGGTTTATTGCCTCAATGCGGGCCTCTCCCAGCAAGGCCGCCAGCAGCTCCCGCTGCTCAGGGGCCAGGCGGATATCAATGTACTTGCTGACTTGAGACAATCTCCCCCCCTGCTCCCGCAGCCAGGCTGCAGCCAGCATATCCCTGGGGGTAGTGGCAACACTGGTCAGGCAATGGGTATCCTCATAAATCCCCAGCAAAAACAAGGTGGCCTCAAAAGGCGAAACCGGCAGTTTTTTGTCTCTCAGCTGTTCAACGAGAATGGTGGTAACTGCCCCAACTTGTTGGCGTATGCCCGGACCCTCAGGTTCATAGGGAGGGTGATGATCATAGGTGACTATAGTATCAGCCTTGTCACAGAGCCAGGCCAGCTCCCCCAGAAGGCGGCGGCCTTGAGCATCCACTATGTATAATTTTGAGATATCTTCCAGATTTAGCCCTTCTGCTCTGTGCAGGGGCAAAAAGCCTTCGTGTCCGGAAATAAACTGGCGAACCCCAGGGCGCTGACTGCCGGCAAGGACCATGACCGCCTGGGGATGCAATTTCGAACAAGCGACCATGGCGGCCAGTGCATCAAAATCTGTGCCCCCATGGCTGACAATGACCTCCATAGTCCCACCCCCTCTTAAAGTCTGCCAATAATTATATCATATATGCCCCGGTCATAGAAAAAAAGAACGCCGGCAGTTTATGCATTGCCGGCAGCCCTATGGAGATACTTTTGCCTAGGTGCAACGGGAGAGGAGCCCGGGCAATGGCCACCCGCTCCCGCTGATTTTGGTTCTGTCGAATTTGTGACAAAAAGGCACGTCCCAGTCGATTAAGTTATTCTTCACCATTCATGCCATTCACCTGTAACAGGGTTAAAGGTGTAGGCGGAAAGTATACCCGCATCTTCGAATCTAAAGACATAAAGGCGGTCCACACAGGGGGATGCTGCCGGTTCAGCGTAAATTGTTTCTCTTTTCTCGGGTTGGACCAAATTACCCGGGATATCCCCGGTTATTGTCGCCTTAGCGGCTTCATATGTGTATTTTGGCAAGCAGGCAACCATTACAAAAAGAATTATTGCGACCATGACAAAGTTGGCAACGATTTTCTTCCACCCGGGTTTCTTGGGGTCAGAAAGATACATCGTAACTATCTGGACCACCGCGGCAATTAACACCGGCCATTGAGGGTTGATGACCCCGGCATAGCCTGCATAGTAGTACCATAATAAGCCCGCAACTACAGGGAGGGAAATACAGTAAAACCACAACCCTGGTTTCTTCCTTATCACCGCCACCGCCACCACTAAGACAGCAAAATGGCTAAATTGCAATACATAATCGAAGAGTGATTGCGAAAAAGTTTGCAGGGACATAATCAGCAGGGCAAATAGCCAGGGGATAATTCGGTGATGTTTCCTGTCTCCGGTGAAGAGAAAGAAAGGCACAATAAATAATACAGCCAAAATAAAGAAAAGTAACATCACTCCACCTTCCCTTGATTGTATTCTCTTGTAAAGAAATATAGCTTTTGAATTACCAAGGTACCGAATTTAGATAACGATCAATAGCACAGTTAAGGATGTCATAAAAGTAGGGTGTATACCAGGTCTCAAGGATCTTTGGGCCATATGTC
>DIPE01000087.1:11967-12216 GCA_002427015.1 Firmicutes bacterium UBA5496
ATATGTCACGCCATCTATGGCTGTTATTACAGAATCCACTTCTTTCCATTCCTCTGCCCAAACCCTATTGTCCTGTAGGATAATTGCATACTTGTCCCATCTTTGTCTCGTTTCATTTTTACTACCGTATACTGCCTTAGTCACACAATAAACCCCGTCGATAATTGCTAAGGAACCTGATAGCACCGCCATTACCGTTGACCAGGGGAGACTAAACAACGCGACAATGAAGCTAATAGTTGTAAAAGC
>DIPE01000049.1:0-204 GCA_002427015.1 Firmicutes bacterium UBA5496
AAACACTTGAATCACCTCACAATGTAAATTCTTACTAATGGGTTGGCTTAATTATATCTTTATCTGCGGCCTATGGCAACAGAAAATTACATATTTGTCAATACTCTGCGTTAGAGGCTCTGTGTTATACTGAAGAAAAGGAGGTATGCCCGTGGGACCCTCAGATCCCTTATTTTATCCTTATCCATCCCAGCGCACAGTTAC
>DIPE01000049.1:277-4961 GCA_002427015.1 Firmicutes bacterium UBA5496
AGTTACATATGCCCACCAGGGCATGGTGGCCACTTCCCAGCCTTTGGCGGCCCAAGCCGGCCTGGAGATTCTCAAAAAAGGCGGCAACGCGGTAGACGCAGCTATCGCCACTGCCGCCTGCCTGACCGTGGTGGAACCCACCTCAAATGGAATCGGCAGTGATGCCTTCGCCCTTATCTGGTTCAAGGGAACACTCCAGGGACTGAATGCCAGCGGGCCCGCCCCCAGGTCTATTTCTCCTGAAAAGCTCAAAAAAGCAGGCATTACCGAGATTCCCAGGTATGGCTTTGTGCCCGTCACAGTCCCCGGCGCCCCCGGGGCCTGGGGGGAACTTAGCCGCAGGTTCGGAGCGCTGCCCTTGACCGAGGTCCTGGCCCCAGCCATTGATTATGCCCGCAAGGGCTATCCCCTCTCACCCACCCTGGCGAAATACTGGCAGAGGGCTTTCAACATCTATCGCCAAAGCCTCCGGGGTGAAGAATTTAAGCCTTGGTTCGATACCTTTGCCCCCCAGGGCAGGGCCCCTCAGGCAGGAGAAATGTGGCGCTCGGAGGACCATGCCCGAACCCTGGAGGAAATTGCCGACACTGAGGCCCGCTCCTTTTACCAGGGCAGACTAGCGGCAGAGATTGACCGCTTTTCCCGGTAGCACCAAGGCTATATCCGAGGAGAAGACCTGGCAGACTTTCAGCCGGAATGGGTGGACCCCATCAGCGTAAATTACCGGGGCTATGATGTCTGGGAAATTCCCCCTAACGGCCAGGGCCTGGTCGCCCTTATGGCCCTTAACATCCTCCGGGGCTTTACCTTCAGCTGTCGGGAAGATGAACTGACATTCCACCGCCAGATTGAGGCTATAAAACTGGCCTTTGCCTACGGGAAAAAATTTAATACAGATTCCCGATCCATGTCCGTTTCACCAAGCCAATTGCTCTCGGAGCAATACGCCGCCCAGCGCCGCCAGCTCATAGGCAGCGAAGCAGCTCTGCCCCAGGCTGGGACCCCGCCTCAGGGGGGCACCGTCTACCTGGCGGCGGCTGACGGAGAAGGCAACATGGTTTCCTATATCCAAAGCAATTATATGGGCTTTGGTTCCGGCCTGGTAGTGCCCGGCACCGGCATTGCCTTGCAAAACCGCGGTCACAACTTCTCCCTGGACCCCGGGCATGAAAATGTGCTGGCCCCGGGCAAGCGCACCTACCACACGATTATCCCCGGCTTTATCACCCGGGAGAGTCAGCCCATAGGACCCTTTGGAGTCATGGGCGGGTTTATGCAGCCCCAAGGCCACCTCCAGGTGGTCATGAACGCCATTGATTTTGGCCTCAATCCCCAAGCTGCCCTGGACGCCCCCCGCTGGCAGTGGCTTCGGGACAAGACAGTGCTGGTAGAGCACAACTTCCCCCAGGCAATTGCCGCCCAGCTCTCCCGCCGGGGCCACGACATCAAGGTGGCTCTGGACAGCGGCAGCTTCGGCCGCGGCCAAATCATCTGGCGGGACCAGGTTACAGGGGTCCTGGCCGGAGGCACCGAGGGACGGGCAGATGGTCATATTGCCTGCTGGTAAAAAATAAGCAGCCGCTAAGAGCGTTGACATAAGAAAACAAGCAAGCGAAAAAGGGGCGTTATCCGAGAGATAGCGTCCCTTTTCGCGTTCCCCTTTACACCGTAGGTTTGAAAAAATCTGCGGAACGCTACCCAAATTGCCAATCAAAAAAGTGTAGGCAAGAGTTCAGTCATCTTGAAAAGATACAAATATTAGCATATAATGAACCGTAAAATTATGTATACAAAGATATTTGTGACAAAGCAGTGCCTCTTTGTCATTCTTATCAAACACAGAATAAAGCGTGGTGACCGGCGTGACGAAACTGAATAAGAAATCCTTTTTCACGGCGGCCATAGCCGTGGCGCTCCTGCTGCTGGCGTCCGTGCTGCGCATACCAAATCTCTTCAATACCTTTTTACTGGCGGAGGCGCAGAGCGTTGCTATCTACCCCATATATATCGGCATGATCGCTGTGTGGGCTATTTCCATCAGCCGCCGCATCATGCAGCAAAATATCCTACGCTATCTTCTGGCAACGGCGGGCTGTATGATATTTTGGGTAATAGCCCGGACGCTTAAATACAAAATCTTTTTTTATAATGTGGAGATGGAGCGCATCCTTTGGTATTGCTTTTATATCCCCATGCTCCTCATCCCCCTGCTGGGCTTTTTCACCGCGCTATGCATGGGAAATGATGAAAACCGTCAACCCGACAGAAAACATCTGCTGCTGTTCATCCCGGCCGCGCTGCTGATCGCCGGCATACTGACCAACGACATGCATCAGTGGGCCTTTACCCTGCTGCCTGACATCGGGCATTATGCAGGCAAATATACTCACAACTTTCTATACTTCATCGCCGCGGGATGGATGATGCTATTTGCAGCCCTTACCATCCTGATCATCGGGCGGAAAAGCCGTATTCCGGGAAGGACGAAACGGATATGGCTGCCCTTTGTAATTCTTGGAATTGGCGTTGTCTACACAGCCTTGTATATCATCGACCAAAGCCCAACGGGCGTCCGCTTTGTTGAAATGACCGCCATGCTCTGCTTTTTGATCGCCAGTATTTGGGAAAGCTGCATCCAGACCGGTATGATTCCCTCCAACACAAGGTACGACGTTTTGTTCCACTACTCAGAGCTGTCCGTACAAATCCTGAACAAAGCCGGGCAGGTGTGCTATGCTGCGGCCCAGGCAAAGCCGGTGGACGTGCAGAGCCTTGAGCTTCTGCAAACCAAGGGCAGCCAACCGGACGAAAACACCAAGCTTCACGCAGTGCCCATAAGAGGCGGCACTGTCATCTGGCGGGAGGATATTTCACAGATTACAAAGCTGAATCGGCGTCTGTCCGACAACAGGCAGCGTCTGTCCGAGAGCAACTATCTGATGAAAAAGGAGATTGAAACCAAATCTGAGACACTGCGTGTCAAGGAGCAGTCCCGCCTTTACGAACTCATTTCCCAGAAAACCAAGCCTCAGCTTATGCAAATTGAAAAATGCCTTGAGGCCATAAAGAGCGCTGACGAGGCCGGATGCCGCCGGCTGCTTTGTGAAATCAACGTCTTTGCCGCTTATATCAAACGGCGCGGCAACCTGATCCTGATGGCGGAGGAGAACAAAGTGGTCAGTGCCGGTGAACTTCGCCTCTGCTTGGTGGAATCGCTGGAAAACCTGAAGCTCTGCGGCATAAAGGGTGGCGTATCCCTTTCGGATGAGGCCGACATACCCGCCGCTTTTGCGGCGCTATGCTACGATCTATTTGAAGAAGCGGTGGAACGCAATCTATCCGCTTTGACCGGGATTTTCGCCGCGCTGACGAAAAAGGAAAACGAGCTGTGCTTTACGGTGCAGGCAAAATACAAGGCGGCCCCGGTTGCATGGGAAACCTGGGAAGCAGAGGGCGTCTCGTCCATGGGCTGCCGAATCACTTCGAACAGTGAGATGGACGGCCTCCTTACCGTTACCCTCTCCCTGCCGGAAGGAGGCGGCGCGATATGACATCCTTTCACGCCGCTTCCCAAGCACTTCAGGCTCTGGTGCTTTCCGCCCTCTTTATCCTGATTGCCGCCATATTGCTGCTCATTTTCATCAAAGGATTTTGCAGGGCAAAGGCCTATGGGCTGGCGGCGGACATTGCAGTCCTGCTGATTCTGATGACGGATACGCTTCTGCTCGGATGCGTTCATATTGCTCCCCTGAAAGGAGTTGAGACGGTGGCGAAGATGCAGCCTTTTCGGCATTGCCGGTATCCCTGCACCTCCTGCTGATTGTGCTGGCTGCGGTCTGGTGCTGTATCGGCTTTATCCGAGAGCGCAAGATTCAAAGAACCAGCATTACCCCCGGCTCCATCCGAGAGGCGTTGGATAATCTGCCCAGCGGCCTGTGCCTCGCCACAGAGGACGGGATGCCGGTGCTGACCAACCGGAAAATGTACGCCCTTGCCGATGCCATTACCGGCAGGCACCTCGTCAATGCAGAACTGCTTTGGCGGGAGCTGGAGACCTTTGCCAGTGGAAGCGGCATCCGCCGCATAGACTATGCCGGAGCTTTGGCCTTTGTTCTTCCTGACGGCAGCATATGGCGTTTTACCCGCAGGACAATCGACGCCGAAGGTGTGCGCTATGTGCAAATCACCGCCACGGAAACCACCAGGCTGTGGGGTCTGTCCAAGGAACTGGAACAGGACAACATCGAACTGGACAGGCAGCAGCAGCGCCTGCAAAAGCTGCTGCAAAACATCGTCAAGATACGGCAGGCCGAGGAAATCCTGTCCTCCAAGATACGTCTTCACGACCGGCTTGGCCGGGCTGTTCTCATCTCCCGCCGCTATCTGCTAAACAGTGCGCCTACAGACAGCCCCCAAGCGGTTGTCGCCATGTGGCGGGAAATCGCCGAAAGCCTGCAAGCAAGTGTTTTTGACTCGGAAGAAAAAAGCAATGCCGCAAAGGAGCTGACCGACATCGCCGACCTGCTGGGCTGCTCCATTGCTTTTGACGGAGACTTCCCTCAGAACAACAGCCTTTTGCTGGCTGCGGTGCGCGAGGCGCTTACCAACGCTGTGCGCCATGCCGGGGCCGACCGGCTCACCGTCGGCACGAGACGGGAAAACGATGAAATCCAAATTGAAATCT
>DIPE01000049.1:5045-5461 GCA_002427015.1 Firmicutes bacterium UBA5496
GAAATCCAAATTGAAATCTCCGACAACGGCAAAGGGTTCGTCACTGAGGTTGTAGAGGGCGGCGGCCTGTCCTCCCTGCGGCAAAGGGTGGAGTCGGCGGGCGGGCGCATGGAGCTTTGCTGCCGGGGCGGAGTGAATCTGAAACTTACCATCTCGGGAAAGGATGGAGTATTGTGACAAGAGTTTTGGTGGTGGACGATTCCCGCATCGCGAGAAGCATTTTAGAAAGCAGCGTGGCGGCGTCCAAGAACTATACCCTTGTGCGGTCGTTGGAAAGCGCCGAGAACGCCGTGGTATTCTGTATGTCCGGCAGAGTGGATCTGGTGCTGATGGACGTATATACATTGGGCGGCGAAAGCGGTCTGGAAGCGGCGGCGAAAATCAAGAAGCAATACCCGCGCATCAAAATCATCATT
>DIPE01000049.1:5523-8870 GCA_002427015.1 Firmicutes bacterium UBA5496
AAATCAAGAAGCAATACCCGCGGATCAAAATCATCATTGTCACCTCCATGCCGGAGGAATCCTTTATCCGCAAGGCAAAGGAAGCAGGCTGCGAGAGTTTTTGGTATAAGGATGTGGGCGAGGAAGAGATCCTTGATGTGATGAACCGCACCATGGCGGGCGAATCGGTCTATCCCGACAAGACGCCCTCGGTGAAAATCGGTTTTGCCGACAGCCTTGAATTCACGCCGAAGGAGCTAGAGGTGCTGCGGCTTTTGAGCTCTTATAAAAACTATCGTGACCTGGCCGATCGGCTTGGCATCACGGAGCGCACCGTGCGCTACCACATCAATAATATGCTGGAGAAAACGGGATATGAAACGCCCATGCAGCTTGCCTTTGACGTTGCCCAAAAGGGCTTTGTAGTTACCTTCAAAGATGAGGGATAAGACAACGAGGGCCGCACAGTTACTGCGCGGCATATTTTTTGAAAAAATATTGCTCCACCCTGTCGTTTCCGACAGGGTGCTTTTTTTATTACTCTGATACACTGCATGATGTATTTATACTTTGCACATATCAGGAGGGGGGTGATACCTTGAAGAATATCGTCGTGAGCATACCAAACAGCCTGCTGGCGGGCGGGATCGTCATGCAGCTAAAGAAATCAAACTTCCGCGTCTATCGGGAAGATGACCCAAGGGGCATTGAGGATTTCTGCATCGGCGCGGACCTGGACGTGCTGCTGGTAGAGGTCCGGGAGCAATCGCCCTATACCCTTGCGGAATGGCTTGAGCGGTATGAGGCGATCAAAAAACGCTGTGAATACAGCCGCTTTGTCGTCATTGTAGATGAGAACACGTCGCCTGAGCTGGCGGAACAGGTGACAAGAGCACGTAACGATCTGCTGATCGATGCGTTTCTTTACAGCAGCGTCACCGGCGAATATCTGTCCGCCGTAGTAGACAGCCTGTAAATCACACAACCTGAAACCCGCAGAAAGCCTTCGAGAGCATCGGAGAGAAAACCCCACCGCTTCCGACGGTAAAAAAGCGAAAGAAATCAAGAAGGAGGAAAGAGAAAATGAGAACAAAGAAGCAATTTTTAGCCCTGCTATTGGCGATGGCCATGTTGGCAGGCATGCTGCCCATGTTGCTCATGCTGACCCAGCCGGTATATGCGGCGCCAGCCACCCAGATCAAAATCTGGAACGGCACAGAAATGCAAACCTACACTCTGGGGACAGACATTCTGCCCGATGGCCTTTTTTGGAACAGCGCCGAAAACCGTCTGGAGCTGGACGGCTATAACGGCGGTCGGATTGAGGAGGCAACAAGCGGCGACGAGCTGACCTTTTATGTGCTAAATAACAGCACCATAGACGGTGGTGAGGGAAATGCTTTGAAGTATTCTAAACCCACCATCGATGGGGCCGCCGGAAAAACCCTGACCTTAACCGGCACAGAAAACAGTGTGATGTATATAACGGAATCCTGCACCATCAAGAATATCACGGTGAAGGTTAACCAGATCGGCACCGTAAGGCCGAATGGCTACACGACCGGAACTAGCGGAAATATCCATGTACGCGAAGACGGTAGGCTGGAGGTAACGCTAAATAAAGAGACCAGCAATTCTTACCCTGCCGTAGGCTGCTCCGGTATTCTTTATCTATACGACAACGGCTCGGCAAGCATCAGCGTTACTGCCAACGACAGCGCTACAGCCGCCTACGGCGTAAGTTACCTTTCATTATACGGCACAGGGGACTGTATCATCCAGGTGACCAACAATGGAACCGGTGTCACCAAGGCGGCTGAGAATGAACCTACAGTCAACACCGCCTATAATGTGACGGGCGCCTGGGACAGCGCGTATGTCAGCTATAGGGCAGCAGACCCGAATGTGGACACCGGGCTTCAGAATATTAAGGTGTATATAGCAAAACCGTCCTACACCTGGGAAAGTCCGGCGCTGACACCCTATTATGACAAGGCAACCAGAAACTACACACTGAACGTCGACACCGAGTATAATGCTATTTACTTTTATTTGCAGGAAATGGTCTCCGGACAGGCGGTGGCCGCAACAGTAGATGGAGCGGCCCTTGCAGTAAATACGGCAGTAAATGGATTTCAGACGGTAAATCATTCTCTTACCAATGCTTCCACAGTTTTTGTTTTTACTGTTACTTCTAAGGACGGTTCCGCCTCAGACACCTACACGGTAACTGTGAATCATACTGATGCAACAGTAGATTCAATCGCAGTAAACAGCACAAGCCACAAAATAGCCTACAAGGTGGGCGAGGCTCTTGATGTCACCGATCTCACCATTGAGGCGACCATGTCAGACGCGACGAAACAGACGATTAATGTAACTTCAGGGATGGTATCCGGTTTTGACAGCAGCGCAGTTGCTGCCAGCAAGGCCCTTACCATTACCTATGAGAGTAAGACTACCACCTACGACATCAGCATAGCGAAAGCCGATGGGCCCGCAGCGCCGACCGGACTTGCAGGAGTAAAGCCGACCACCCCAGGCGGTTCCGACGGTAAAATCACCGGCACAACTGCCCTGATGGAGTATGCCTCCGATACAGCTTTCACCAGTCCGACAGACTGCACCGACACCGAGACTACCGGTCTTAGCGCAGGCACCTACTATATCCGCGTGAAAGAAACGGCAACTCATGAGGCAGGCACCTATGCAACGGTTACCGTTCCCGCAGGAGATGTGGCAACTTACACAGTAACAATCAGCGGCGGCGGAACTGGCGCAACCGGCAGCGGTTCTTATAGCGCAGGCACGACTGTAAACATTTATGCAGGCGACCGCAGCGGCTACACCTTTACCGGCTGGACGTCCTCAGATGTGACGATTACCAACGCAAGCAACAAAAATGCCAGCTTCACCATGCCCGACCATGACATGACCGTTGAGGCGATTTTTGCGGAAATCCCCGCATACACAATCACCAAGGGTGCAAACGGAAGTTGGGAAAAAGGGATAGCATCAGGGTTTGAAGTAACCTGTAATGGCGATTATTCAAAGTTCACCGGCATTAAAGTGGACGGCGTAGATGTAGACGCGACAAATTACACTGCAGTTTCGGGCAGCACTGTTGTCACGCTGAAACCATCGTTTATTGAAACTCTGACCCTGGGAAAACATACCCTAGACCTTATCTATACTGATGGTTCTGTTCATACAGAATTCACCATCCTTGCAGCAGATGATCCCACAGGTACGACCGATCCTACCGGACCGACAGATCCCACAGATCCGACCGAGCCAACAGATCCGTCGAATCCGGTTGATACGGAGCTTCCGAAAACCGGTGGAGCGACAACCTATATCTGGTTGTT
>DIPE01000049.1:9043-13308 GCA_002427015.1 Firmicutes bacterium UBA5496
GGCGCATAGGTCAAAGATCAATAAAATGCCGTATGGGGTTGCCTTCTAAGCAAACGCCACCATCGGCACAGGGCAAAGGCGGCTGTTCATCACGAGCAGCCGCCTTTGTTATGCGCCACACACGGCGTTTGACGTAATCCATCATGTGATACTTGAAATGAAAGATGTTGAAGAATCAATACTTCAATTTCTGCACCGCTTGGCACGACGGTATCACACGTACAACAATGGCGGGCAGCAGGTGGTTTGCCGTGGCAGTTTGGAGTTAGGGCTGTCCGCTTTTCAAAATATCATCATCTAGATGTATTGCAAACTTACACACCTCATCGCCGCAGACAACAGCTTGAAGGAGCTCAACCTTGACTGGCCTCTGGAACGCCGCTTCAAAATATTTAACGATATAACCCTTTGCACAATGACAGTAGGTTGAAGATACCGGAGTTTTAGTGGCCCTTACCCATCCGCAATCGCATCCAAGGGTTTTTATGCAGTAAAGTGTATTTCCTTCCCTTATCAGTTGGTTACACCTGTTCCCCAGATTAATGATGAATTCATCAATATCTCTGGAGCTTTCATAGATCTTTCTGGCTTCCTTTTTTCTTACCTCAAAATCACACGAACATCTTTCCATTACTTCAACCCGGGTTTTCTCATCTATCAAAGTGTCTATGCGATTCATGGCGGCCTTGACCCATTTCGCTTTTGTCCCAGGACTAGAACCTGATGTCAGTGATTCACTGCCGGCCATAATCTTTTCTCGAACTTCATCGCTTACTGCAAGTTCAAGACTCCTATCGAGCTTTTCTATCCAGCTAAGTTTTTTCATTATTACTCCCCTCCTCGTCTGATACCGGCAAATTGCGCTTCAAAAAGAGTGGGCACGTTGAAGCACCCTAGATATTCGTTATGCAATTGCCAATTTCCTGCAAAGTAATAAATTTGAAGGGGGAGCTTAGGCATATTTTTTGAAAATGATCCAAGGGACATTGAGGATTTCTGCATCGACGTTAAAAGCGCCGCAGGCAATTAGTAGAGTTCCGGTCCCGAAATAAATATATGCACGCTGCCAGCACCAGTAAAGCAAGGCCAAGGCCAGGCAGCCACCAATAATATGTTCCCGCCCATGCCGCCGCCACCATATCCACTTCTCCCAGGATTTCGCCTTCCAGGCTGATAACAGCTTTGCCTACGACCTGCCCCTTGCGGATTGGTGCTTTCAGGGCCAGCCCCTTTTGCTTAGCGCTGACAACTCCCCGGCTCCATCTAAATTCCAGCTCCAATTCTCTAATTTGCTCCAGGCTAAGCAAGGCTGACCAACTCTCTGCAGCCAGAATCTTCACCATTTGGGTCCGGCCCCGAAAGCCGCTGACGGGGACAGTAAAAATCTGCCTTCCCTTTACAAACATGGTGTACTGTTTCCAGCAATTGAAACCGTATTCAAGCAGCCAACGGCTGTCCTGCCAGCGCCGCTCCTGGGTGGACTTGAGAATGACGCCTATGAGCTCCCTGCCGCCGCCCTTGGCGGTAGCCACCAGGCAGTGGCCGGCCTTGGCAGTATAGCCGGTCTTAAACCCTGTAGCCCAGGGATAATAAGCATTGGGATAATCCTGCTGCAGCAGGCGGTTAGTATTGCCCCAGCGGATTCCCTGCCAGTGGTATTCGGCAGTGGCCGCCACCTGGAGGAGGAAGTCATTTCGGCTGGCGGCCTGGGCAATGATGGCCAGATCCCTGGCAGTGGAGACATGGCCGGGGGTGTCGTAGCCATCGGGGACGACGAAATTGGAATTTACCGCCCCCAGTTCTTTTGCCCGCCTGTTCATCAGGGCGACAAAAACCTCCACCGCCCTGTCTATGTCCATATGTTCAAAGCCGCTAATGCGGCGGCCCACAAAGACTGCCGCAGTATAGGCGGCATCATTGCCGGAGGGGAGGATGAGAGCATAGACCAATTCGGCAACCGTAAGGCGGTCGCCGGCTTTTAGCTTGGCCACGCTGCTGTCAGGGCCAATTCTGTATATTTCGTTCCCCACCTCCACCACTTCCCGCAAGTCCGCCGCCTCCAGCAGCAACAGCGCCGTCAATATTTTGGTTGTGCTGGCAGGGCACAGGGCCTTGTCGGCATTCTTTTCATAGAGAACCTTGCCTGTGGCCACATCCAGCAAAAAGGCCGCTTCTGCCGCCAATTCCTTTGTCTCAGGGGCAGGCGGCAAGTCTGCCTCGGCCCTGGCGGCTCCCGCCAATAGCAGCGCCGCTCCCATCAAAATGCAAATACAGACACGTGCTTTTCCCATTTTCCCGCTCCCCTAACTGACTGCCAGCGCCATTTCTTTACTAAATACTATTGGCATGCAGCGGAAAAATGCCTAAATAATAAAACTCGGGCCTCCCGGGTTTAGTTAATGATATAGGGAACGAACATGTCTTCCAGCTGAAAAATGCCATGATCCCCTTCGAGATCGGCAAAATGCATGCCATGGTCAGCCACAACAATGACCTTGCCCGTCCACTCCTTGAGCAGCAATCCTGTATACACATCCACCATGGCAAGGACCTCCATGGTCTCCTCCGCCAGGGGACCGTAATTATGGCCGGCATCATCAACCCCATGGAAGTGAATCAGGAGATAATCCGGCTGTTTCTCAATCTGGGTCATGGCATTGCCGAAGACATCGTCATCGGTGTTTCCGTCATTATACAAATCAGCGCTATAGACTGTTTCGGTGTTCAGCTTGAGAATGCTGGTGCTGCCTTCCACCAGAATGTGAGTTTTATGTTCAGACTCCAGCAAATCGAAAATCGTCTGGACCTGGGGCTCTCTTGTGGAGCGGTCTACAATGCCGTTGACGCTTGGCGGCTGGCCGGTGACTATGGCAGCCAAACCTGCATTGGTAACTGGCTTGTATACTGTATTTACCTTGACGGCAGCGCCTAAGGCAGTCAAATTTGGAATCAGGCCCCTGTCCCGGGCCTGCTCAAACTGATAATAACTAAGACCATCGATGAGGATGACCATTACCCGCTCGCCCCTGTTGATATAGTAAAGACTGTCGGTATAAGCGTCCATGACCGAAAGGGGGGGCGGATTGATGATTGCCCCGGCAATATTCCGGACCACAGTCTTGCTTTCGGGATGCAGATAGTTTATCTCATTGTTGCTGAGCTCAAGGTAGCCGGCGCCGGTAAAACGCTCATATTCTCCGCCCTTGCTCATTACTAACACGGAATTTATCTCTTCCGCAGTAGCTGCGGTTAAAGGCAGAACCTGCTTCTGCTTAAACAGGGATATGGCATATCCCTCCTCAAGCTCAGTCTCTCCATCCTTATAAGGATAACAAATTAGCTGCTGCCGAAACATATTACCTGGAGTAAGATGCAAGAGGTTTTCATTCTGGGAAATGATGTTTACCCCCAAATCCAGGCCCTCTGTTTCATCCGCGATGACAATCCTGCTGAGATCCTTGATGCCTGCATTGACCGGATGCTGTGTGGCCACGGTGTTCCAGCCCCCGTCTTTTTTGACGATATAGCAGCCTCCCAGTTCATCCCCCTTGAGCTGGGCAAAGAGACCGTCACTGCCCATAAGCAGGATGCTGTATTCACCGCTAAGGGGCTGGCTGGTCTCAATGAGTTTATCCAGAGGAATGCCGCGGCCTCCCCCGGGGATTTTGACATAAGAACTTTTGGGCAGTTCCGCCAGGGCGATATTATTCAGCACATCGCCGGTGACAATACATGCCCGAACAGCCTCATGGCCCGGCCAGAGATAAACAATGGCGGCAAGAGCGAGCGCAAGAGCCACAACCAAGAATAATGTAAATTTCTTCATCTTTTCCCCTCCCTAACTATGCAAGCAGTTACTGACCGCCGGTTTCAAAGCTGATGATGTCCGGCAGCGTCAAATCTCCGGTCCTGAGAGTAAAGCCATCCCCCTCCGGGGAAATTGCCGCCCCCTGGGGCGCCTGCAATTTTTCCCCGGCTATGTTTGTAAAAATGTAGCTCGGGCTTTCTGCCTGGCCCAGGGCGTCCATGATTGTCTTGACACTGATTTCCCCGGCTTTGATTTCAGCAGGATACTTGCGGGCAAGACTTTCCAAACTGACAAAAGCTGTCTCGTCATAGGCCATGTACAGCAATTCTTTTACATACATGCCCTTGGGCAAATCCTCCGACAGGAACAAGGGCTGCTGCTCCCCTTCAATGATCAGGCTGCCGGTAAGGAAAATACTCATGAGCTCACGCTTCTCCAGGCCGTCGGCGCTTTTCAG
>DIPE01000049.1:13493-15994 GCA_002427015.1 Firmicutes bacterium UBA5496
GCATCATAGTATGTAATCTTCTCCTGCTCCAACTGTTTTACGGCAACGTCCAAAAGCACTATTTCATTGATAGAAGCAATTTCCTCGGAAATCAGCTCCAGACCCTGAAGGTTGCCGACCCAGTACATGGAGCGTTCGCCGTCCATCCCTGCTCTCAAGGGACGGTGCTTTTCTTTCATGGGCTCCCCTTCGGCCTCATAGAATAAGATAATCTTCTTTTTTAACAGGATCTCTTTAGGCACGATGATGGAGTAACCGTCCCCGGCATAAAACCTGATGCCGTTATAGTCCGCTTGTTTGACTCCATGGCTGGCCAAAATGTCATCCAGCCATACGCCCTTGACATTGAGGTGAGCTATCTCGCCGCTGGAAGAAATATTGCTCAGCTTCTCTTCAGTGCTGTCCATTTTATAAATGTCCGCCAAAGAAATGTTTGCTTCCCCTTCAAGCCCCTGTATTTCCACAATATAGTCTTTGTACTCAGAGTCGGGACCTGGTCCGGAATCACGGGCACATCCAGAAAGCATAAAGAGCAAGGCTAAACAGAGGATGATGCTTGCTGCTTTTTTCACTATTCTATCTCCCTTTCCATGACTGATATACCCAAGAAACTCACTAAGACCGCAATTTTCAGCTGCTACAATAAATTAGTAATACTTATTTCCATATAGAGGATAAAAAATCCTTTTTGCTCTGCTCATATCTTTCAAAACACAAAAGACATTCTCCCTGAACAATACTCAGACCTTGACAGAACTGGTATAATAGTTTTAAGAATGTTAATTTTGAATGGAGGGTGTTTTGTGAAAAGGATAAAATCTATTGCCTTCCTATGCCTCTTCTTGATTGCTTTCACCAATGCAGGCTGTTTTATATCATATGTGGGGCCTGCAGTTGAAGTAGATTTCCAGATAGTATTTCCTGACCAAGAAATCCGGGAGTATATTCGAAGGGCCAGAGCCGGCGAAGGGGACCCGGACGCCTTATACAGAGAAATAATCCTGGAACCTGTTCAGCGGGAACTGACCGCCAGGAATAGCAGCATAAAAATAGAGAAATATCAGCAGCCTATAGAAAATTTAGATGAACTGGAGCAGGCAATCGAGCTTCTGTCCGCAGGCAATGTGGCCGGCATTGTTAATGACGCCCTGAAAAAATCCAATGATTATATCGAAAGCGTGGATACCATAGTCTATATCTTTCCCTGCAATCCCGAGGACAGTTTTACCAAAGAGGAAATGAAAGGAGTGCGAGGGGTTTCCGGTCTCAACTGTGGCATTACAATCTTGTCGGTTAATCCCCTGGCGCCGGATTGGCAGAAAACCTTGTCCTATGTCGCTGCCCATGAATATCATCACGTCACCTGGGGCATTCGCCACGGGCATAAATTTGCCGGGAATGTGTTGGAAGTCCTAATCCTGGAAGGCCGCGCCGACTCTTTTGCCAATCTAGTCTACCCAGGCCTCTCCTTGCCCTGGACTTCTTCCCTGAGCAAGGAAAAAGAAAAGGAAATATGGCGAGAGATAGTTAAAGATAATCTTGATAACACTGACCTGGTCTTCGCCAAAAACCTGACCCAGGATGAATTTTGGTCGGGCTATGCCATTGGTTTTCACATCGTGCAGGCCTATATTGCCAACAACCCGAAGGTAAGCGTTGAGGAATGGACAGGGCTGACAGCTGAAGAACTCTTTTTGGACAGCGGCTATGAAGACTGGCTGGCAGACTGATCCCAATAACAAAGGCGGCAGAAATGCCGCCTTTGTTATAGCTTTCTTTGCCTGTAAATGTCCAACAGTGTCACCACTCACGAATTCTGACGGTGTAACTCTCACCGCCATGACCAGTCCACAGATTAATATCCGCCAACATTAGAATTTGCTGCAAGTCTACTGTTCCGGAGAATCTGCTACCATCCCATCCACAATTCTTATCTGCCGGCTGCATTGTTCAGCTAAAACTTGGTCATGGGTAACCATTATTAGAGTTTTCCCTTCCGAAACAAGTTTTTCCAAAAGCTGGATTACTTCTTCGGCGTTTTTCGAATCCAAAGACCCCGTCGGTTCATCGGCCAAGATAATGTGAGGCGAATTCACAATTGCTCTGGCGATAGCAACTCTTTGCCTTTCTCCTCCCGACAAATTCTTCGCTTTGGTAAATGCCTTTTCTGTTAATCCGACCTGGTTAAGGGCTTCAAGCACACGCCGCTTTTGTTCTTTCCTTTTTATCCTTTCACGGGAATACAGCAAAGGTATTTCTACATTTTGATAAGCAGTATAATCTTCTATCAAAGCATAGTCCTGCACAATATAACCAAAAACCCTGTTACGATGCTCCGCACGTTGCTTATGGGAAAGATCGGCGGAGTCTACTGAATTGATAAGTAGCTTACCTTGGGTAGGCTTAATTACAAGACCAATCATATCGATAAGGGTGGTTTTCCCACATCCCGAGGGTCCGGTAATAGCTACAGATTCTCCGTTACTAATATTTAAGCTTAT
>DIPE01000049.1:16246-19584 GCA_002427015.1 Firmicutes bacterium UBA5496
CATGGGGTAGACAGCAGCAATACTGATGGTTAGAACGGCCAGCCCTAGAATCATCAGTTTTGATTTTGGGGGAACTGGAAAATATGGGTCTCTTAACAAACGCCAATATCCCAATGCAAAAGGTGGTAGGGCAATTATAGCAATATAGATTAGCGTGCGCAGGTATAGGTCTCCAAGGGTGGCCCCGTAAAGCCGATGGATGGCATATTCACGGAGGTTACGCTCCATTAGCATCAGCAAGTTGCTTACTGCTGCCGCGCTGACCAGAACAAAGACAAGAGAATATATAGAAAAAGATTGCGCAGCGCTATCCCGGAATATTACAGCTTTTTCGCGAATTTGTTCGCTAAAATTTTTGGGCCTGACTTTGTAAGTGGAGGCTTCTTCAATCCCATGGGCAAAGGCAAGAATGTCGTTTTCTTGCCAGCCGATAAAGTGAAGGTTTTGGAGGAGGGCGCCGGTATCTTTTAAATGGTAGTTCTGCCAAGCTGAAAAACTCGTCAGGACCAGGATGCTGTTATCCAGGTACTCGATAAAGTTTACGTCGCTCCTGAGAAAACTGGCATTATGGGGCAGACGCCCGGCGACCGGCACATCAATGGTTTTGGAAAATTGATCACCCAGAGTTATTACATCTCCGACATCAAGCTTCCGGATCTTGTTCCCGATTAATACCGTAAAGGGTGCATCGGAATCCTGCAAGCCCTTGGGATCCAAATTATACACCTTGCTGAATTGGCCAAACCCATAGTATAAAGGGATGCCCAATTCGCTCAGTTGCGACGACAGGTCTATTTGCTCAATGACAACATAATAATCATTGCCTTCAGAGTCCAATGTCCTTTCAAGCAGGTCAGACATCCCCGGCTTAATCAGCAGCTCCGCAGGAAGGATAACATCAAAGTCTACGATTTCACATTTCTGTACCTTGTCAACCTTAGCAAGAACATCTTGGTATAGCATTGCCTCGTTGACATAAACCGTTAAAAAGGTGGCAGCAAAGGTCAACATGCCCATAAAGAGTATCACGGCTGCTAAATTCCGGATAATATCTTTGAAGGCGAATCGCAATTGATTCATGCTTTCTCCCCCTCTATTATTTCGAATTTTACTAGGGAAAAAGCGATAGCGTAGGTTAAGCTCGTCAAAACCAAGTTAATCAAGGCTGCCACCACAACCAGTTGTACAGTTGGCCTGTAATTGGTCAAAAGGAGGTATATTCCTAAACCTGCAATAGTGCCAAGGCATAGGTTGAGTAACATCCTTTTGCCAAATGTAAAAAACAAATCAAACCTGGTTGCGCCAAAGTGAAGGCTTGTGGCCGCAAATTTTTTTTGCGTGCAGATAATATTGTATAGCAAAGTGAAACAGGAAAAATAGGTGACTATCGCTAACCACAATATTCTTATATGACCTAGAAGATTGCCAACGCCAAAAAAATACTCTTTAAATAACGTCCACAAAGATTTGTTAAAAGAAGTATAGTAAGAAAAATGACAACCTGACTCCTCAAAAAAAGCGACTATTTCATCGCGAAGATTTTTATCAGGGGTGTCTATTCGATACCTTCCGGCTAAAGTACTATCCCTTATCAATCTTGGGTGGAAAAGACTGCAGATGTACTCAGCGCCCGAGATTGCAGACAGGGGGTGCGAACTGTCATATATCCCGACAACTTCAAACTCTGTCCCTCCCCACAAGTAAATCATATCGCTGCCTATTTCCGTATAAGCGTGGGAATCAGCATTAATAAGGAGGTTATTTTGCTGGAATGCACCGGGGTCGAGGGGCTGTCCGGATGTCATAAGGCAAGAACTATACGTTCCCTGGCCGTCGTACAGGCCTATCGCCAAAGATTGCATTGATGCTACTATGGTAACTTCTTTATTTTCGATTAGGGCAAGTAACCGAGCCATAAATTCTGCCTTTTGTTCGTTAGTGCCGGGAGTGAGACCGTCATAGAATACCGTTACTTCGCAGTAATTTTTGCTTAGCCCCAATGGGACGGCAGTCATACGCTCAACATAACTGTTAAAGCAAACGGCGTACCAGATCAGTGACGCAAAGACCAAGGCAAGTACAAGAGTAGCACCCAAATGAAAACCTTTCATAAAGTCACTCCTCTGCAATTAAATCATAGGCTTATCCCGGACTTTAGTACTTACTTGAAACTACTGTGGCCAATAAGGAGAGTCTTTATGGACCCAGTCAAAACCGTAAGATAAATATGGAGGACCCTCTGTAAATGACAGCTTCATTCCCTTGGAGTATATTGTAGAATCGTACTTGCTCAATCCGGTTTTCGTATAATACTTTGTTTCGCCAATTATTAACCATCCCCGCGCCGCATGGTAATCTCCTTGAAGGTATGATGGCTGGCATTGCACATAGCCGTGCGCATCGCCTTCGTTAGGTCCCTTATAATCTAAATCCCAGTATCCATAATTAGGAGTCGCGGCAAAAACTGCCGCCTGTAAAAGTAAAACTGCAAAGAGTGATGCCCCAACGACAAGGGCAACTTTTTTCAACTTTTTCAGCTCCCTTCCAGTCTAGGGTAAAGCCTATGGACTTAACTAAATATTACCATATCCAATATTTTCTTGTCATGTAATTGTAATATAACACTATAAAAATTACTTCGGTGCCCTAAATACCTTGTTTTTCCGCTAAAGCCACGGGACAAGCTTCTTGCAGCGCGACATCCCGGGCTGGCCGCCCTTCAGGTCCCTACTCGGGCTTCTTACTTCTGATGACCGGCCTCAAAAGTTAGTTTAGGGAATTGGAAGGATATTCCCCCCAGGAAATAAAAAAAACCTCCCATTCTTCAAGAATGAATACCCCGTAAGGAGGCAGAGGTTCCTCATGGTAATAATTCGTTTAGTTCGAGGCAAAAAACCACCTCCTCAAATAGCTTGAGCGGCCTCTTATCCTTTTTTGGCCTGCTCATAAACCCGGTGCCAGTCCGGGAAACTCCGCTTCATCGCTACCGGCATGAAGGTTTTCTTATTGACACAGACGTTAACAGATGTGGCAGTTGCGCACAGTTCTCCCCGGGGGTTAGAGATCTCATACCCATAGACAACCCTAAGGCCATCGTACTTTTCAATCCAGGTTTTTATCCTTGCTGTTTCTCCGTAACGCAAGGGCTTGCGGTATTTAACCTGGACCTCCAGCACCGGTGATACCACCCCTGCTTCTTCCATAGCCACATAGTCGCAGCCCAGGCTTTCAATCAGCGCTGTGCGCCCCAATTCCATATAGACCAGGTAGTTGGCGTGGTAGACAACCCCCATTTGATCGGTCTCAGCATATCTAACTGGAACTTCAGTTGTTGCTGT
>DIPE01000049.1:19698-19828 GCA_002427015.1 Firmicutes bacterium UBA5496
CATTTTTCCCACCCTCCCGAGAAGCTTAATTCTTTTTAACTAAGTGCTAATATATTCGGTCAAGATTAAGCTCATAGTGATAGATTTCATATTGGACATGAAAGCGATCTTTCTTTTCTTTTCGGATTAA
>DIPE01000091.1:0-223 GCA_002427015.1 Firmicutes bacterium UBA5496
TGATCGGCTACCACGCAAAGGATGGGAAGGCTGACCAAGGCCTCTTCCCGCTTTTGCCTTTGCGTGCCTAATGATGCATTGAGATTCAAGAGGAGCATGGAGAAGATTAGGCCAAGTGCAATTAAGACCATGGCCTGAAACTTCAGCCGCCAAATCCGTCTGCCAACATAGGGCAATATCATTTCTTTCCCCCGCTTTCCAGGAGAATGCGGGCACTGAGACG
>DIPE01000091.1:343-618 GCA_002427015.1 Firmicutes bacterium UBA5496
AGGAGAATGCGGGCACTGAGACGGGACTCCCTGATAGTTACAAGTACCGCTACCAGCAGGATAACCAGACCTTGTGTAAGGACTATCAACAGGGGCAGGCGAGGGGAAATTTCAATCAGCTTCACTGCCGGGGCACCTTCGGGGAGTTCTGGATCTGGACGTCCCTCAAATCCCGAGGCCCCCTCTTCGATGTTGCTATAAGCTTGATTCATCACCCTTAGGTAGGCAAAGTTCCCAGCTGTACCCCCGATTGCCAGCCCGCAGAGGCTTAGAAT
>DIPE01000091.1:888-2633 GCA_002427015.1 Firmicutes bacterium UBA5496
GTTTCCAATTGGGGCCTTACCCGGCTGTAGCCCTGGTCAAAGAACTGTATTTTCTGAGCCAGAATGGGATCCCCCAATTGTTCCAGGAAAGCCTGTTCATTACCGTGCTTGAGGACAATAGAAAACATGCCGGCACGTTCTCCCAGGGCTCCTAAGCCTTTCTTATAATTCGGGCACTCGGGGATATTATCAGGTAACGCCTTGAGAGGGATAAAAACAGTATTGGGGCTAAAGGCATTGTAGTGCTCGTCCCAGGCCGGAGCGGAATAGATCCCGATTATACGGTAACCCTCAGACTCAGTAAATTCAGTAAAGTGAAAGGTAAACCCTCCAGGCTTGTAATAATCCTCCGAAACAAAGCTGTTGCACGTATACCCTGTTCGCTGAAAGGAGAGACTCAATTGGTCGCCAAGGGCCAAACCATTTTCCCGCGCAAGGGCGGCGCTGATGACACAGACCTTGCTCCCAGTATCCGCTTCCTGGTCACTGAAGTTCCTTCCTTCAATAATATAGGCGTCCCCCTTGTTGAAGGAGGGCAGGGCATACAGATTAGAGGTGCTGATTACCGTGAGGCCGTGGATATTACGATTGCAATGTTTGATCCATTCCACCCTGGGAGCGCCCTCTTCTGTGGTCAGGAAATCCTGAACGCTTCCCTCCAGTTTGATTCCTGGCGCGCCGTCAACGGACACCCATTTAATGCCAGAATCATGGTATGGAATCCCAAGGACGGCTGCCATCTCTTCAGTAAAGGGCACCGATCCCGGCTTAACTCCCGGATTAATCGAATTGTCAACCGACCCGGTTGCGAGATACCACTGAGCTTCTTCCGTCACTGCCCGGAGTCCGGTAGTGTAAATATCGTCAGGATCATAGGCCTTAGGGTATGTAGAAAATTGCAGAAAGTAATCCTCTCCCACAGTATAAGGGAGCTTAAAATCTGGACAAATATTCCAGGAATATAGTCTGTAGTACTTACAATCCCGAAAAACAGGGTGAAGAGCGGGAGATTGGCTATGATCTATCTCAAATATGGCTGCGTATTCCAGCTGCCCAACCCTTGAGCCCTCCATCAGCCACCAACAATCAATATCTCCGGTGACTGGTGTAATTATCTCTGTTGACACGCACTTGCCAACCAAACAACTGGAGGACATTCCCTCAGCAAATTCCTTGTAATTATAGGCATCCCCGTGTTTGGATATGAAAACCAGTTCCTCTATTCCCCCGGCCCTAAGCGCTCTCTCACGGCCTGTAGCAATATTTATATCCTCCAGGGGGTGAACTACGGTAGCAGCCTCGGGACAGTAGGCCCGACTACTCCGACGATCATCGATTTGTACTACCATTTCCATACCATCCACCTTGTCAAGGATAAGCTGATATGGATCAGGATTACTTTTATCCCTGGTCTCGATGAATTCTTCGCCCAAATCTTCGCCTGGCGCGATTATGATTGAATCAACACCACTGGGGAGTTGGATCCAAGCCTCGGCAGTAGAGCGCCAGAAATCCCTATCATCAATTGCGACAATGGTAGTATAGGCATTATCCACGTAAGCCAAATTCTCCCGGGAAGCATACCACTGACCAAAGCCAACAGTAATGAATCCGATTACCATGGATAATAGCAGCACCCACAGTACACTTCGGTGTAAACTCCTACCGAGCTGCTTAAGGACGAACATAACTTGCATTACATCGACCCCCACGAATCTATATCATTTTGTTATCATGACAATACT
>DIPE01000091.1:2763-5717 GCA_002427015.1 Firmicutes bacterium UBA5496
CTAACAGATGAAGGAAGCCCCCCTGAGAAAACCTTGATGCAAGTTCGGTGAGGGCTTCTGTCAGGAATTTGGCAGCAGAGTATGAAAATCACCCTATAAAGGAACCAAAGATTGAATTAGCTTAGAATCTGTAAAACTTAATAAGGTAATGGTATTACCGAATAGGGATAAACACAGGGATTGCCTGAACACTGATAGGTAATAACTTTGCTGTAATCGCAGTACCTACAGCTTTCACGCATTTCATGGGTGTGGGTGCCGTGCACATGGCCAATGTCAGTTTTCCATATTGAATGGGGAAATTTCCAACTCCCCTGCTCAATCTGTACTGCCCCACATTCACAACGCGACTCACGTGCCCCTGTGATTATGTGACCTGAATCATCAAATGAGGTAATATTTCCAACATACTGGTATGGGACAAATTCATGAACGTGAGACAGCTCATGCACTGCATGGGCAGTTAAGGGTACGGACAACATAATTACCATCAAACTAACTGAGAAAATAAACCAAATTGCCAATCTCCGCTTCACCAGCTTACACATCCTTCAATTTTTTGCTTTTGTTCCTTTCGACCTTAACGGGTGAACGACATACCGCTGCCAAATCACATTTCATAAACTCAGGCTACTCTCATACTTCACAAAAAATTACTATAACTCATTTTGTATGCCTTGCCAAAAGCGAACAATACGGCATGCCCCTCGCACGGAACTTTCTGCCACTCAATAATTTGCAAATATATTATTCTACATGAAAGTCTAAAATCACAGCTATTACCCAATATACTATATTCTACAACTATGGGAACATCTCCTTTTTTTTCCATTACATTTTGTCCAGCTGCCACCAGCCTGACTGGGGGAAGTAGCTGAGCTGGGCCAGCCGGCTGCCGGTCTCCACCAGAAACACCTGGACCTGTTCTTCCAGGAGGGCAAACTGTTGCCAAGTCCTGACCACCTTTTGCACCGGCCAACGCCGGCCCCGCCAGCTAAATTCCAGGGGCCGGACATTAGCGCCGTCAAAACAGGCAACTACCTGTACCTTTTGCTCCAGCAGCTTCATCGCGCCAACACTCCTTCCAGAGGACGCAGTTCTACCTCCTCTAAACTTCCCTGAGCGACTCTGCCCCGGGCCCATACCCAGAAAGCGGGGACGGGCCCGTCATATTTCACCTGCACCTGAGTACTGAAGTCATCCAAGGTGATTTTGCCGTAGCGGCGGTTGACCACCGCTGCCACCACCGCCACCGGCCGCCCCGGAGGCAGTTTGCTTATATCCGCAGCTTGCACCCGGGTCAGATCCCAAGGGGGCTGCTGTTGTTCCAGCCAATCCCGGTTGAGAATGAGCCCCAAGCTGGCGAACGCTGCCGCCGCCTTCTGATCGGGGCTGAGGTCCGGCAAGTCCGGAAGCCAGAGTTCCCTGGTTTCCTGCACCTGCCCCAGCAAGTCTTCCTCGGGAAATGCTGTCGCCAGCAGGGGCAGAGCTGCCAAAAGCTTGCGCCGGTTGGGTTCCAGACAGTCCAGGGCTCCTGCCTGAACCAGTCCCCGCAAAGAAGCCTCGCTGGGCTGCCAACGGCTCAGGAGATCCCGGAGGCCGCCAAACTGCTGCCCCCCCCGGACTGCAACTAACCTGCTTCCTTCAGTCCCCAGCCCCTTGACATAGTCCAGGCCCAGGCGAATAGCATTTTTGCCTTCTACCCGGGTGGCGGCAGCGCTTTTATTTACGCAGGGGGGCAGCACCGAAATCCCCAGGCGGACCGCCTCATTCACATAAGTCTGAGGCGGGTAATAGCCCATGCGGGTGGTCAGCTGAGCGGCGCAGAGCTGGGCAGGCCAGTGGGCCTTGAGAAAAACGGCGGCCATGGCCAAGTGTCCGTAAGCGGCGCTGTGGGCTCGGTTAAAGGCATAGCCTGAAAACTCCGTCAGTATATTCAGCAGCTCCCGGGCCAGCTGGGCAGTATAGCCCCGCTTTTCCGCCCGGCTGCAAAATTCCCGGGTAATCTCCTCCATATCCTCCCGCCGGTGTTTGGCCACCGCCCGCCGCAACATGTCGGCCTCAGCCAGATTATATCCGGCGATGACCTGGGCCACCTGCATGACCTGCTCCTGGTAGAGCAGCACCCCGTAGGTGTCCGCCAGCACCGGCTTCAGGTCTGGATGCCAATATTCCACCGGTTCCCGGCCATTGCGGCGCTGGACATAGCGTTCCACCATCCCTGCCTGCCAAGGACCGGGCCGGTACAGGGAGAGCAGGGCAATGACATCTTCTAAACCCCGGGGCTGCAGACGCCGCATCAGGTTGCGCATGCCCTCGCTTTCCAGCTGAAAGCAGCCCAGGGTCTCCCCCTGCTGCAGCAGTCTGAGGGCGGCAGAATCATTGAGGCTGTAAGCAGCGGCTACCCGCTGCCTGCCCACCTCCTCTGCCACCTGCTGGTTGACTGTCAGCCCCCGCACCGCCAGCAGGTCCATCTTCAGGAGCCCCATGGCCTCCACTCCGTCCTTGTCCCACTGGGAGCAGATGTCGCCGCCGCTGGAGCGCAGCAGGGGCACCAGCTGATTCAGGGGAAAAGGAGTAATCAGAAGGCCGGCGGGGTGGACAGAAGTGTGCCGCACCCGTCCCTCCAGCTGCGCCGCCAAAGCAAACCAGCGCTGCCAGGGTTTGCGGGCAGCCTGGGCCGCTAATTGGGAATTTCCCGCTAAAATTGCCGCCAAGCTGCCGTAAGCCGGGACCCGGCGGCAGAGGGCGTCAATTTCCCGCCGGGGCAGCCCCAAAGCCCGGCCGGCATCCCGCAAGCTCCCCCGGGGACCAAAGGTGCTGTAGGAAGCAATCTGGCAGGTATGGTCCCGGCCATAGCGCTGCACGGCATAGGCAAAGACTTCATCCCGGCGCAGATAGCAAAAGTCCATGTCGATATCCGGCAGGCTCACCCGGCCGGGGTTGAGAAAGCG
>DIPE01000011.1:0-176 GCA_002427015.1 Firmicutes bacterium UBA5496
ATGTCTATACTGGACCATTTTGCCGAATTGCGCCGGCGGCTGCTGGTAATATTTGTATTTGTCCTCATTGCCAGCAGTCTTTGTTTTCTCAGAGCCGGGAGGATGCTGGAATTCGTTACCAGGGGCATGAGCCTCATCTATACCCGTCCATCCGAGGGGATGATGGCCCATTTTCG
>DIPE01000011.1:263-4997 GCA_002427015.1 Firmicutes bacterium UBA5496
GAGGGGATGATGGCCCATTTTCGCGTGGCGCTTACCACGGGGATTGTGGTCACTCTGCCGGTAATTCTATACCAGGCTGTCGCCTTTTTGGTTCCCGCCCTCACTTCTCGAGAAAAGAGGGTGCTGCTGACGGCTGTGCTCTTGCTCCTGCTGCTATTTGGGGCAGGGGTGAGCTTTGCCTGGTATGTAGCATTCCCCATGGCCATGGATTTTTTTGCCCGCTTTGCCACCCCTCAGCTGTCTCCTTACATTACTGTCAGCGAATACCTGTCCTTTGTGACGGGCTTGTTGCTGGGCTTTGGCCTGGCTTTTCAGCTGCCGCTGATCGTTTGGGTGCTGGGGGCTTTTGGGATTGTAACTGTCCGTTTTCTGCGTTCCAGCCGCAAGTATGCCGTCATTTTGATCTTCATTGTGGCGGCAATTGCCACCCCCCCGGATGTGATCTCCCAGGTTTTGATGGCAGTTCCCCTGCTTGGCCTGTATGAGCTGGGCATCCTCCTGGTGGCGGGCACGGAAAGAAGGCGCCGCAAGCAGGCAGAGGCGGAAGGAGCTTAAAAAATAAAAAGGCACATTTATGTGCCTTTTTATTTTTCCCCACGGCGCCGGGCAGTCCGGTCCAGGACCTTTTTCCGGAGGCGGATAGATTGAGGGGTTATTTCCACCAGTTCATCATCTTCGATATAGACCATGGCCTGCTCCAGGCTAAAAATAGTTGGAGTCGCCAGACGCATGGCCTCTTCCGAACCGACGGCGCGGAAGTTTGTGAGATGCTTTTTCTTGCAGACATTGACGTCTATATCTTCTTCCCGGGAGTTCTCGCCCACAATCATGCCGGCGTAGACTTTGTCATTGGGCTGGATAAAGAGGACTCCCCGGGATTCAATGCTGTAGAGGCCATAAGTAGTTGCTTCACCCGGCTCCCAGCCAACCAGAACACCATGGCGGCGGCCGGGTATTTCCCCTTTCCAGGGGCCGTAATGATCAAAGAGGTGGTTCATAATCCCTTCGCCCCGGGTCTCCGTCAACAATTCGGAGCGAAAGCCGATTAGCCCCCGGGCGGGAATGAGGAATTCCAGTTTCAGATTCACTTCCCCGGAGGGCTGCATATTGACCATTTCTCCCCGGCGGCTGCCTAGGTTCTCGATTATTTTGCCGGAATAGCTTTCAGGGAGGATGAGAAAGACCCGCTCGTAGGGTTCGTGAATTTTTCCGTTTATTTCCTTAAGAATAGGTTTAGGTTTGGAAATCTGAAGTTCATAGCCCTCCCGGCGCAGGGTCTCTACCAGTACTCCTAAGTGCAGTTCCCCCCGGCCGGAGACCTGAAAGGCATCGGGGGAATCGGTTTCCTCCACCCGCAGGCTGACATTGGTCTCGGCTTCTTTGAAGAGCCGGGCCCGGAGCTGGCGAGAAGTAACAAACCTGCCTTCACGGCCTGCAAAGGGACTGTCATTGACCAGAAAAGTCATGGTCATGGTGGGTTCATCGATTTCCAGCAGAGGCAGGGGCTGAGGATTATTGGGATCACTGATGGTTTCGCCGATATTGATATCCCCCAGGCCGGCAATGGCCACGATATCGCCGGCTTTGGCTAGTTCCGCTTCCACGCGCCTGAGGCCGTCATAGGTCCAGAGCTTGCCGATTCTTTGGGCTTGGACTGTGCCATCCTGTTTGCACAGGGCAATTTGCTGTCCTGCCCTAATCTGGCCGTTGCGGATGCGGCCGATGGCAATGCGTCCCACATAATCATCATAGTCCAGGGTGTTGATTTGCATCTGGAGCAGGCCGTCCACGTCGGCGGTAGGGGCGGGAATCTCGGCAATCATCATCTCAAAAAGAGGTTTGAGGTCGGCGCCGGGCTGATGATAATCCAGGGAGGCTGTGCCTTTCCGGGCTTCGGCGTAGATGACGGGGAAGTCCAGCTGCCAGTCGGCGGCATCCAGCTCCACAAAGAGGTCAAAGATTTCATTGAGGACCTCATCTGGCCGAGCGTCGGGGCGGTCAATTTTATTGATGACAACGATAATGCGCAAGTTTCGCTCCAGGGCTTTGCGCAGGACAAACTTGGTCTGAGCCATGGGACCCTCAAAGGCATCCACCAGCAAGAGGGCGCCGTCCACCATGCGCAGCACCCGCTCGACCTCGCCGCCAAAGTCGGCGTGGCCCGGGGTATCGACGATATTAATTTTTATCCCGTCATAGTTGACGGAAGTGTTTTTGGACAAGATGGTAATGCCCCGCTCCCGCTCTAAGTCGCCGGAATCCATCACTCGCTCGGCCACCTTTTCATTGGCCCGGAAAATTCCCGCCTGCCGTAGCAGACCGTCCACCAAGGTAGTCTTGCCGTGGTCAACATGGGCGATGATGGCAATGTTTCTGAGGTTTTCTTGAATCGCAGCAGTCATATATATCACCAAATCCTTCTGCAGTCAGGTTATTTAGGCAGCACAGAATACTATACTACTATCCGCCCAATCTGTAAACTGCGACCCCGGGGACGGGGCTTTTCGTAGCGCGACACCGCGACACCGGGGACGACACCGGGGACGGGGCTTATTGTCGCAGTTTATTAACGGTTTATCCTTAGCTTGCCGCGGTGGGAACACTATATTCGGGCAGGGATTTATGATACCATGACTCCAGCAACTTCGGGCTTTGAAAGGGAGTGGGCCGCTTGTCAGAACGAGTTTTTATCTTGGACGGTTATTTGGATGAGCCCTCCTGTCTGGGGGTGCCCCCCTACATTTCTCCTCATGTCCGCTATACTTACGGCGCCCTACGGGCCGCCGGCCTGGAGAGCGGGGAAATCGGCTATGGGACAATTGACCAGCTCCGCCGCAATCCGGCAATGCATTCTCAACTGGCTGCGGCCGCAATTGTAGTCATCATCGCAGGCACCACCGTTCCCGGCAAATACCTGGGGGGGATGCCCATATCCCTTCAGGAGATCCGGGATCTGGCAGGACAGCTGAAGGGCCCTAAGGTAATTCTCAGCGGCCCGATAATCCATTGTGACCTAGACTACGGTCCTGTAGACTACATCGCCAAAGAGATACCCGGACTGGTGGCTTACCAGCTGCTGACGGGCGAAAATTTGGCGGGCAAGCTGTCGGCGGCCGAGATTGTCGATGCTTGGGCACCTCTTGGAGCCGAGGTTACTTGCAAGCATCCCAGCTTTCCTCAGTTGGTCTGCGAGCTGGAGACTTTCCGGGGCTGCCCCCGAACCAGTCATTGCAGCTTCTGCAGCGAACGCTTCAAAAAGGTTACCTACCAACGCAGCATCGCCGGGATAATCGCTGAAGTGAAGGCGCTGGCCGCCTTAGGGAATACCTGCTTCCGCCTGGGGGCCCAGACCGATCTCTTGCTCTTTCAGGCCATTCGGGAGGACGGGAAACTGGTTCCCAATCCCGGTGCAATTGAAGAGCTGTATGCAGGAATAAGGGAAGCGGCCCCAAGACTCACGGTGCTGCATATGGACAATATCAATCCGGCGACCATCGCCGATTTTCCCCGGGAAGCTGCCCTGGCCCTGGGCATTATCGCTAAATACAACACTCCCGGGGATACCGCTGCCTTCGGTCTCGAATCCGCCGATCCGGAAGTGCTGCGGGCAAATAACATCGGCACCGATGTAGAGAAGACTTTTCGCGCCATCGAGATTATGAATGAAGTGGGGGGCTGGCGCCAGGAAGGAATTCCTAAGCTGCTGCCGGGCCTCAACTTTCTCCATGGTCTCAGGGGAGAAAGCAAGCGGACCATGGACATGAACCTGGAATTCTTGCGCCGGGTCCGGGATGCCGGTCTGCTGGTGCGGCGCATCAACATCCGCCAGGTCAACCCCCTGGGCAGCTACAAACTCAGGAAAGATATAGCCAGCGCCTACAGATTTCAACAATACAAGGATGCTGTGAATAAGGAGATTAACAAACCCATGCTCCAAAAGGTCTTTCCCTTGGGCACTCTCTATAGGGATGTAATAATTGAGGAATCAGAAGGTCTGACTGCCTATGGCCGCCAGCCCGGCACCTATCCAATCCTGGTGGGCATCCCCGGCAAGTTCCCCGTTGGCAGCAGCCTGGAGGTAAAAATAGTCGACCACGGCTACCGCTCCATTACCGGGCTGCCCTGGCCACTAAAAATCAGCGGGGCATCCCTGGAGCAGTTGGCGGCCCTGCCGGGAATCGGCAAAAATAGGGCCAGGAAAATCTTCCTGGCCAAAGGGGTAGACAGTATGGAAAAGCTGCAGCAGCTCCTGCCCGACGCTAACTTGATGGGTCTGGAGGACTATGTCAGCTTTGATTAAACCCGCAACGAAAAGTCCCGTCCCCGGTGTGGCGGGTTTTTACCAGCGGGCGAAGTGTTCTTCGGCCCAGCCGATTATATCCTGGAATTGATATTTTCGCTCATCGGCGTCGGTGACGGTGCCGCTGAAGCGGCCAATCATCTGATGGACTTCGGAGCGCAGCACCTTGGCATCAGTCTTGGCTGTGCGGTGGAAGAAAGGGACAAAGACTATATCTGCCAAGCTGCTTTCGGTCTTCAGAGTCCAGGGCTGCATAAAATCCGAACTGTCGTATATAAACTGGACATCTTCGCTGATTTTGGTCAGGCGGCCGTCGATACAGATGCCGTTTTCATTCATGCCGGTGCCGTCTGTCCAGCCGGCGCCGAAGTTTAGGCCGATAGTATGGCCGCCGCTGATACCTGATGCTCCGGCCCAGTTCCAGAAGCTGGAGT
>DIPE01000011.1:5003-5453 GCA_002427015.1 Firmicutes bacterium UBA5496
TTTTCATTCATGCCGGTGCCGTCGGTCCAGCCGGCGCCGAAGTTGAGGCCGATGGTATGGCCATCGCTGATGCCCGATGCTCCGGCCCAGTTCCAAAAGCTGGAGTAGGGCCAGATCCCCCGGCCCAGGTCCAGGCAGGCAAAGCCGCCCTGGGCATTGTATACCTTGTCCCCCATTGTGATTGAACCGGTGGTGGGCAGGGTGTTTTGTTTGGAGGTAAACTGAAATTGGCGCTGGCTCCAGGGAATGACCACATTAAGGGTCTCATGGCCTTGGGGATGGCGCACATCTAGTTCTGCTTTGAGAATCCGCCCGTCGAAATTGGGGGAGCTAACCCTGATTTTTACTCCCTTGGCGGTGTGGACGAAAGAGAGGCTGAGTTTGGAATCCTGGAATTCCATATTGCCGTCGGCGGTGTCGGGAAGCCTGCAGCCTCTGGCCAGCAGCCGG
>DIPE01000011.1:5620-5818 GCA_002427015.1 Firmicutes bacterium UBA5496
GAAAAGAGGAATTCCTCGGTGGTGATGCACCAGTAATTCCACCGCTTTTTGCGGGGAAAGCGGCCCCGCAGATTGCAGCTATGCAGGGGTTGCCGGGACCAGCCAACAGCTTCGGGGTTTAGTGTCCCTTTTTCTGTGCACAGTCTTACTTTGCCGGTCAATTCCGGTTCATGATATGCCATTAAATACACCTCCTGT
>DIPE01000060.1:0-13550 GCA_002427015.1 Firmicutes bacterium UBA5496
TGACATCCTACCGTAGGACTTATTATTGCATCCATATTAGCGGGATGTCTATTTTTTAAAAACTGCTCCCTTGCTGGCGGATGATGCAAGTTTGGAATAATGATACAGATAGCCTTTCTCTACTTTGGGTTTCGGCGGACACCAATTTAACTTCCTCTTTTCTAATTCCTCCGCGGATAAATGCACCTCCAGTTTTTTTGCGTTGATATCTATTTCAATGATATCTCCGTCTTGCAATAGAGCAATTGGACCTCCTTCTGCTGCCTCGGGGGAAATATGACCGATTGCGGGCCCCCTTGTTGCGCCGGAAAAGCGTCCGTCTGTAATTAATGCAACTTTTTTGTCCAGTCCCATTCCCACCAAGGCAGAGGTTGCAATCAGCATTTCCCGCATTCCCGGACCGCCTTTGGGTCCTTCATACCTGATTACAACTACATCTCCCTCTTTAATGGCCCCGGAGTATATAGCTTTCTGAGCATCTTCTTCCAGATCAAATACTCTTGCCGGGCCAACATGTTTCCACATTTCCGGAGCAACTGCTGTCCGCTTGACCGCGGCCCCTTCAGGCGCCAGGTTCCCTCTGAGCACGGCAATGCCGCCGGTAGCATGCCAGGGGTTGTCCACAGTCCTGATAACATCATCCCGCTCAATGCAGGCATTCTCTATCACCTGGCCGACAGTTTTTAAACCCACTGTCATAACACCTGTATTGAGCAGTCTTTTCCTGGTCAGTTCCTTCATCACTGCGCTTACGCCGCCAGCCTCATAGAGATCCTGCAGGTGATGAGGGCCAGCCGGACTCATATTGCATAAATGAGGAGTCTTATCGCTGATTTCATTAAAGATTTCCAAATCGATTTCCAGGCCCGCTTCATAGGCGATTGCCGGCAAATGTAAGACTGTGTTTGTCGATCCGCCCAGAGCCACATCGACGACGATGGCATTCTTCAAGCTCTCCATGGTAATAATGTCCAGGGGCCTGATATTCTGTTCCACCAGCCGCACTATCTGCCGGCCGGTTTGTTTAGCAAGGCGAATTCTTTCCGCATACACGGCGGGAATTGTGCCGTTCCCTGGCAGCGCCATGCCCATTGCCTCAGTAAGACAATTCATAGTGTTTGCCGTAAACATTCCGGAACAGGAACCGCAGGTAGGGCAGCCACAATCTTCAATCCTGGATAATTCCTCCAGCTCCATTTTGCCTGCGGCATAACTGCCCTGGCATTCCCCCACATAGCTGACGTCAATATCTTTGCCTTTGTATCTTCCTGCCAGCATGGGACCGCCGCTTACGACAATGGCCGGTATATTCATCCTGGCCGCGGCCATGAGCATTCCCGGCACAGTCTTGTCACAGTTGGGCACCAAGACAAGACCGTCAAATCTGTGGGCTTCAGTCATGATTTCCACTGAATCCGCAATATGCTCCCGGCTGGCCAAGGGGTATTTCATGCCTACATGTCCCATGGCAATTCCGTCGCAAATCCCAATAGTGGGAAACTCCACGGGCATACCACCGGCAGCCCAGATACCAGCTTTTACAGCCTCAGTGACGCTGTCCAGGTGGGTATGGCCGGGAACAATTTCGTTTTGGGAATTGGCGATGCCAATTATCGGCCTTTGCATATCTTCATCTGAGTATCCCGCAGCTTTTATCAGAGACCTGTGCCATGCTCTGAAAGGTCCTTTTTTAATCTCATCGCTTCTCAATATGCTCGCCTCCTTTTCCTGTTTTATTGTTCCGTCTGTTTCTGTTGAAAGAGGTTATAAGCCACATCGATAATCATGTCTTCCTGACCGCCTACCATCTTTCGCTTGCCAAGTTCCACCAATATATCCCTGGGATCGAGATTGAACCTTTTTGCCGCCCGCTCGGTATGAATCAAAAAGCTTGAATAAACACCGGCGTATCCCAACATTAAGGCGGATTTGTCTATAATTTGCGGCCTGGTGGCTATGGGGGCGAGAATATCCTCTGCTGCATCAACTATTTTGTAGAAATCTATATTTGTGGGCTGATTGTATTTTTCCAGTACCCCTATTAGTACCTCGGTTTGAGCATTACCTGCTCCAGCCCCCAGACCGCGAAGTGAGCCATCAAGATAGGTTGCCCCGGCATCAACCGCTGCCAGCGCGTTAGCTATGCCAAGTCCCAGATTGTTATGGGCATGAAATCCCACAGGCACATGCAGATTCTTTGTCAGCTCGGCAATCTTTTCCCTGACTTCTTCAGGAATCATAGCGCCAGCGGAATCTGCCATGTAAACTACGTCAGAGCCATAGGACTCAAGGAGCTTTGCCTGTTCCAGGATCTTTGCCTTTGATTCCATATGGGACATCATCAGGAAGCCAAAAGTTGTCAAACCAAGCTTTTTGCTGAACTTAATATGCTGTTCGGCAATATCCGCTTCGGTGACATGTGTCGCCACCCTGGCAGCCTTTGCTCCGTTTTCTTTTGCCATTTCCAGATCTTCTATAGTGCCAATGCCGGGAATAAGCAAAACAGTCAGGCTGGCATTCTTTATTACCTCAGCAGCCCCCCGCAGCCTGTCCTGATCACTGCAGAGAGCCCAGCCATAGTTTTGAGAAGAACCGCTGAGTCCATCCCCATGGCTGATTTCGATATAATCCATTCCTGCTTGGTCCAACCCAGCAGCTACATTTTTCACTTGCTCCACAGTAAACTGATGTGAGACTGCGTGGCTTCCGTCTCTTAGGGTAGTGTCAACAATATTGATTTTTTGCATTTCTAAAGCCCCCTCTGCCCGGACATAGCTGCCGCAAGCCGTTCTCCTGCTGCCAGTGCGGCACAATTCATGATGTCAAGGTTGCCGGAGTACTTGGGCAGGAAATCCCCTTTGCCTTCAACCTCGACAATAACGGTAACCACATCATTTTGCAGCAGCGGCGGCACTCTAAGCCTGTATCCAGGCACATAAGATCCCACCTGCTTAACCATTTCGAGAACTGATTTTTCTATGGCCTGATAATCTGGTTTTTCGACTTTTACATAAATGGTATTAGTCATGATTATGGGAGGCTCTGCGGGATTCAAAACGATAATGGCTTTGCCTTTTTTGGCGCCCCCAACTTTACAAATAGCGTTGGCCGTTGTCTGGGTAAACTCATCAATATTTTGCCTGGTGCCGGGACCGGCGCTTTTGCTGGCAATACAGGCGACGATTTCTGCATATTCGGCGCCGGCAGCCCGATGCACCGCATAGACAATTGGCACTGTAGCCTGACCGCCGCAAGTTACCATGTTGATATTCGGCTCCTCCGTCAGCTTGTCGATGTTTACTGAAGGCACTACATAGGGGCCGACAGCAGCCGGGGTCAAATCAATGGCGATTTTGCCGGCAGCCTTATACAAAGGCGCATTTGCTATGTGGGGAGCGGCGCTGGTGGCATCAAAGACAATCTTGACCTCGCTATCTTCCAACATTGGGTCCAGACCGGTGATATTCGTCTTAATGCCGTGAGATTTGGCGATTTGAATACCTTCCGACTCTTGAATGCCAATAACCCATTTCAAATCCAAAAAATAACTTCTGCGAATCTTGAATAATAAATCTGTGCCAATATTCCCTGGTCCGACAATTGCAACTCCGATTTTTTTCAAAACTAACCCTCCTGAGCTAACTAAATTTAACTGATACAGCTCCTAATCTGTCAAAAGTAAGATTAAATACGTCGCCTACTTCTGCATTTACTGCTGCGGTTATTGCCCCTGACAAAATAATCTCCCCGGCTTTCAAGCTGATGCCGAATTCCGAAAGCTTGTTGGCAAGCCAAGCTACTGAAACCACAGGATTGCCGAGAACTTCAACACCTGTACCGGAGTTGACTAGTTCACCGTTTTTTTCAATGAACATGCCCAGGCTCCTCAAATCAAAATCCCTAAGGTTAAACATGCGGCTGCCCAAGACAATCCTGGCGCTGGAGGCATTATCGGCGACGGTATCCGCAAGTTTAATCTTCCAATCCCTGATCCTGCTGTCGACAATTTCAATAGCCGGGAGAAATCCCTCTGTGGCCCGGATGACATCAACCTCTGTGACCCCCGGACCCTGCAGATCTTTATTTAAGACAAAGGCAAACTCCCCTTCGACTCGAGGTTTGAGGAATTCTTGCCTGGAACAGATGCCGCCGTTGGAAACAAGCATGGTGTTTAATAAATGACCGTAATCCGGTTCATGAACTCCCAGCAGTTTTTGCATGCCAAAACTTGTGAGGCCGATTTTCTTGCCAATTATTTTTCTGCCGGAATTGACCCTTTCCCCAATAACAGCCAACTGTACCTCATAGGCCTTTTCTACCGTCAGCTCCGGATAAGATTGGGTAAGCTGTTCAATTGGCTTTACACTGTCTTCAGCTTCCAAAAGCATGGCGGCCAGTCTTTGGATTTCCATCAAGCAACTCTCCTTTATCGGTTTGTTCGACAATACCGAACAGCGTTTTGATTAACCTGCAAAAAAAGATCATCAATACCCTAAATTCGCCGAGATTTCCCTGTTCATGATCAGTAAATCCTTGACTATCGCTTTAATCTTTTCATCATCCATGCGCACCTTGGGACCGGAAACACTGGTAGCGGCGATTACTTTGCCGTTAATATCTCTGATAGGGGCCGCTACACACCTGAGACCGAGTTCCGCCTCTTCATTATCAAGGGCGTATCCCAGGACTTTAATTTTACCCAGCTCTTGCTGGAGAAGATTGTAGTCAGTAATTGTATTGTCGGTGAAGGCATCCATCCCCTTTTTCATGAGGATTGCATCTGCCTGCTCTACAGGCATATGAGCTAAAAGCACTTTGCCAACACCTGTGCAGTGAAAGGGCATTCTTTTGCCTACATTTGAACAAATACGCATGGATTGAGTGCATTCCACCTTGTCAATATAGACAATTTCTAAGCCGTCAGGAATAACCAGGTGAGCCGTTTCCCGGTGCCGAAGGACGAGTTGCTCAATATGGGGGCGGGAGATCTTTCGCAGATCCAGCTTGCCAAATACCCTGCCGCCTATTTCAAACATCTTTAAAGTCAGGGCGTATTTTCCCGTCTGCGGGTTTTGACATACATAACCCTCATGCTCCAGGGTGCTTACCAAGCCATAGACTGTGCTTTTGTGCAGCCCCAACAATTTGCCGAGTTCAGTGACTCCCAAAGCATTATAATTGCTGAGAGCTTCAATAATCGCTGAAGCCCTGGAAACAGATTGAATCACATACTGCTCTTTCGCCATTGCCATCACCTCTATCTGTACGCTCTTAGGAGAGATAAAAGCGTGTTCGGCATTGTCGTACGCCGTTCTGATTTCCTGCACAATCTCTTTATTCGCGATGAAACTAAAAATCCCTTCTTCAAAAATAAAAATAATTACTGGTAATTTTTTCTTGGGGGACGTACCCTGCTGTCGCATTTTCGACAAAGGGCTTACTGCTTGTCCCAGCAGGAGTTTCTTCCTATTTGAGAATGATGTCCACCAGCTCTTCCCTGGTGAGGTTATTGTAGTAATAGTCCATTGGCAAAGCAGCCAGGGCCATCAGCAGCGCCTGTTCCTCAACTTTTTGGCCACTGAGCGCATTGGCCACATCTGCCGAGTCGCCAAGGCCAAAATAATCGCCATAGGTGGCAAACGCTGTAATGATGCCCTTCTCCACTTCCATGCCAATCTTTATTGTGCCGCAGCCCTCAATTCGCCGTTCCTTGCAGATGCTGTACTTGGGAGAAACCCCGTAATTCCACTCCCAAGTGGCATAACGAGACTGGCGCAGTTCTTCTATTTGCGCCAAATCCGACCCAGTCAGTTGGTAGGCGGTCATATTTTGCTCTTCCACCATGAACTGCCTGAGCACATGCCAAAACTGGGCCAAAGTGATATCGCCTTGGATATGCTCCCGGACATTGGTCACCCGGGCGCGCACCGATTTAACTCCCTTGGACTGGAATTTGTCTTTTCCCACCTTGAGCGCCGCCGCCACCACCGCCAGATCTGAATCAAACATGATTGTGCCGTGGTGCATGATGCGGCCCTTTTTGATGTACTGAGAGTTGCCGGAAAACTTCTTGCCGCCGATGGTAATATCATTGCGGCCGCTGACCTCAGCCTCAACCCCCAGTGTCGCCAGAGCTTTTACCACCTGCCGGCAAAAGACGGCAAAATCCAAAGATTTGGAGCCCTTGGCATCGACAATAAAGGTATAATTGATATTACCCAGGTCATGGTAAACCGCGCCCCCCCCGGAAAGGCGGCGGACAACCCGAATTTCATGTTCTCGGACGTAGTCTTGGTTAATTTCTTCCAATGTATTCTGATGCTTGCCGACAATAATGGCGTTGTCATTCTGCCACAGCATAAAGTATTCATTGCTCCTGGGGAGTTTGTCAAACACATATTGTTCCAGGGCCAGATTAAAATCCGGGTCGGTGCTGGGGCTTTCCAAGTAAACTATGCTCATACCACCACTCCTTGCTGACAGGTTGTGCCCTAATTATATGTTCGCGAACAAAAAAAGAAAACCTGCCACAAGTCGGGCAAGAATTTCGCCGACCGAAGTTGCATAAACCGGCCGAATACTACCCTGCTCTCGCCCTATGCCGCTGCCTTATTAGAGTTTTTCTCGAATATGAAACTATTTGCGGCTTTCATGACGCTTATACTGTGAAAGACGGTGAAACCATGGTCGACCAAAACCTCATCTCTCTTTTCAATGCCATATATGACGCCACAAACCGAAAAATATTGGGATTCATAACGGCAAAATGTGGCAACACTTCGGATATCAGCGATATTTTTCAGGATACCTACATGGAGCTCTATGCCGTTATTGTAAAACGCGGTCTGGACTATATCGCAAACAGCGAAGCTTTTGTCATGAGAATCGCAAGGCAAAAAGTCTACCGGCATTATTCGCTGCTGGCTCGCCTGAAATTCGCTGTACCCTTGTCTGTTGCAGATGAAGACGGGAATGAAATCAATATTGCTGATCTGGAATCTGACGACTGCTCATTGGATATCAGCATGCTTAACAGCGCATTGCTTGCAGAAATCAGAAGCGCATTATCGGCAAAACCTCAAATTGTGCAGAAAATATTCCTCATGCGCTATTCCCTGGACTTGACTATTCCCGAAATCGCCGAACTGCTGTCTGTAGGCGAATCCTATGTCAAAAACAAACTGTACCGCACAATTAACGAGCTGCGAGAACTTTATGTCGGAAAGGATGGTATTGATTTATGAACGAGAAAAAACTATTTCGGATGGCGGCAAACGAAAAAATGCCGGACATTGAAGCTGTGAGGCAGAGATGCTTGAATCAGGAGGTTGGAGCTCGGTCTGCAAAAGAACCAGGACTAATCTGGATGAAAAGAATAATGCCTGTCGCTGCCTGTGCCCTTGTTGTCTTAGTTGCTGTATTCGCAGTCCCGCACATGAGCACCAATAATGCCGTGATTGATCCTGCAGTCACGCCCAACTCAATTTACATCAATCCTCTTGATGCAATCCCCCAGGGGCGTAACTTAATGAACTTTGCTTTGCACCAAAATGATTTCATCAAAATGAGCAGAGAAGAGCTATGTGAATATTATGGCGCGAATATTTTCCCGCAGGTCCCGGAAGATCTGAAAAACTGGGATTCTTCCGCTGAATATGAATACGGAATCTATCGAAGAAGCAATGGCAGCGGAGAGGTTTATTTTGACCAGAATGTAATCAACTACTCCAATGACGACTTCAGCAGAAACGTTAACATTGAGACGGCAAAAGGCAGAATGCCTCTCTATGATGTGGCGGTGTTTAACGGCGATGATTTCGTAAAGTCCAGCATAGGCGGTGTTGATGTAGGTATCGGCGGCACCGAAGACGGATATTATTATGCCGCATTCTTGTATAAAGGCGTCGGCTTTCATATTATTACCGAGGGGCTGTCGCAGGCTGAACTCATCTCGGTTCTTGAATCAATTATTGAGTAAGATTCTGGGCATCCGCTTTGCCCTTAAGCAATCAATTGCCAAATTCAAGAAGAAAATATTACTGAACAGTAAAGCACCCATCCGCTTTTTGGGATAGGTGCTTTCAGTATTTGCCTGCAAAAATGTACAAAAAGTAGGACCGTCCCCGATTAGTTTTCGATGCCCTGGCGGGCGATGACCCCTTGGGTATAGTAGTGCTTGATCTCCCTCATTTCGGTGACCAGGTCGGCCACTTCAATCAGTTCCTCGGTAGCTCCCCGGCCGGTGAGGACCAGTTCAACATCGAGGGCTTTTGCCTCTATCAGGGACTTGACCTCTTGCCAGTCTACCAGGCCAAAGTGCAGGGCCACCACCAACTCATCCAGGATGACCACCTGGTATTCACCGCTGCTGACGGCCTCCCGGGCCAGGGCCAGCCCCTCCCGCATCAGATCCACATATTCCTGAGGCGGCTGACCCGGCGGGAAGATCACCGCTTGTTTGCGCCACTTTGCCAGCTCTGCCTCCGGCATTGAACCTTCTTTGACCACAAAGAAAGGCTTGCCCAAGGTCTTAAGGGTTAAATTTGGCGAGAGATTCGGCAAGATCTTGTGTTCACTGTAAGTTGCCGTCTTCATAAACTGCAAAAATAACACTTTCTTGCCGGCGCCCAATGCCCGCAGGGCCAGGCCTATGGCTGCCGTGGTCTTGCCTTTGCCGTTGCCGGTATAAACCTGCACATATCCCTTGAAACTCACTTTTCTGCCTCCTCGTCACCGCTTAGTTCACGGGAATAGATTTCTGTATATTTCAGCCTGCCTGCTATTCGCTCTGACTGCATCAGGCTGACTTTGGCTACTTCCAAGGGCATGGGCTCTATGGTCTTCTGAAACTCCCGGGGATTAAATTCCTCTTTCAAAACCAGTTCCCTGCCCAGAGTCAGATGGGGTTTATAGGGCCGCCTTTCAAGCACAAATCCCTTTTGGGACAAAGACTCGCTGAGCTGGGCATAGATATGTGCCAAGACTTCATTCTCAGATACCCCCAGCCAGCAGATATCTCCCCCGGGGCGGCAAAAGCGTCCCAACCCCTGGATAATCAAGGTAAAAGGGGGCGCCCTCAGCTCATCCATAGCCTCCTTTACCGCACTGACTTTACTGGTTTCGCCAATAAACACCAAGGTAAGGTGCAGATTGTCCATATGCGTGAATCTGCCCTTGATTGCATAGGGTTTTAGCCCCTCAATTGCTTTGCCAATGCCCGCCTTTGTCTTAGCGTCGAAATTGATGGCAATAAACAGCCGCATCTCCCGCCCTCCTCTCTGCTTAGGGTTATTCCTTTACAAATCTTTATACAATTGCTCTATTTGCGCGGCAGCGGCGCTGTCAGCCTCTTTTTCCCCGTAGCGGCTGGCGATATAGATATTCCTTATCTCCTCCGGGCCCTGGGGAAACACAATCTCAGCCTTCTCCTGTATTTCCAGGGAAGTGTCTGCCTGAGTCAATTCAACTTTATTTGTGACCAGCTTTTCCAGGAACTTTCGGTAAAAGTACCGCACCAGCTCACCCGGTTCGGCAGGAAGCTTATCCCTAAACGGGAATCTACGCTTCCGCCCCTGCCTCTTCTTTTTGATATACTCTCTTTCCTCAATATAATCCAGCCCCTGGTAACCCCGCTCGCCAGCTTTGACAATCATCTTGTAGAGGATATAAATTGCCGCCGCAACCAACAAAGCAATAAGAATCTTTTCAAATATGCCAGAGGAGGTAACCACCTCTTCCACAGTTTCCAGAGGGGGAGGCTCTCCCCCACCTTCCGTGCCGGGAGATTCCGGTATAATCCATGGCTTAGAGGGATATTTAACTTCCAATTGTTTTAAGGTTTCAAAAAGCCACTCAATCAGCCTGATGAGCAATTGTATCGGCAAGGCCAGCAGAGCCACAAACTTTTTAGCTGCCTGGACGAAATAATACCGTATCTGTTCCACGGCAGTCAGCAAAAAAACTGCGGCGATGAACAGCAGGTATCGGATATTCGACTTTTGCAAGCGCCGGAGTTCCATACCTGCCTCAATATGCCTGATGGACCTGATCAATAAAATTGATGAGAGAAAATATACAAAGATAAAGGGGGCCGCCAAGGCAATTGCCTCGCTCAAATTGGGCATAATCCAGCGCAGGTAGAGGGTAGCGATGAAAATCAAAACAGCTTTCTTTAAGTTGCTGATATACTCACGGCGATTGCCTTTAAGCAAGAACATTTCTATATAGACAAAAAGCAAGGGAGCAGTGATGAGAAAAAAGACCAGGGCAACTCTGCCATTGTAGAAGAACAGGGGCGCCAGCAGAAGCAAGATGCTGCCGCGAAAGATTTTTGCCCACCTGCGGCTGACATAGTAGAACAAGCACACTGCCACCGTCCAGGTATAAGTCAGGGCCATCGCTTCGGGAGGCGCAAAATAGAGAAAGATCAACAAAAGAGAGTACAGCAGAGAGCTCAGGGACAACAGCTCCAGCAAAATTACACTAAGCATTGTTTTTGCTCCTGTATTTAATGATGTTGCTGCTCAATGCTTCCAGGCGCTCATCTTCTACAGCAATGACCACTGTGCGGGGCACAGCCCTGGCCAGCAGGTCTATGGGCTCAAGATAAGAATCAAGAATCCGGGGGGTTATTATCACTGCCGTTGTATAGTTGCCCCTCTTGCTCCTGATCTCCCTGAGAGTATTTTCAAAAAAACCGGGGATTCTGAAATTAATGCTGCCCAAGGTGTGGAGCAAAGCGCCCAGATGGCCCGCTCCCAGACCCGTATGAAAATAACAGCCTCTGTCCCCAGATTCATCGTTATAAGCATTGGTTGCCAATCCGTAGGGGATTTTCAACTCCTCAAACTCTTCCAGCGCTCCCCGGGCCAGGGAGACAGCTTCATCGATAAGCTCTTCTTCAATTGGCTTCCAGCAGGGCTTCATGGTTTCCACATTCAAGATTACCAGCACAGCATTATCTGTAGTAAAGTCAAACTTCTTCACCATCAGCTTGCCGTATTTCGCCGAAGAGGGCCAGTGAATAAAGCGCTGGGGCTCATTGCCAGTATACTCCCGGATGCCAATAGTCATCAGGGGATCATCAATTATCCATCTGCGGACCGAAACATCGCCCCCCAGGGCGCCCAAAGGCACAATGCTCTCCCCCAGCTCAAGCTTTTTGGGGAGGACAACAATTTTGTGGTCCAGAACCATTCTCTTCTGTATGGACTTAAAGCCAACAAAATCTCCCAGCTCAAGCCGGGCTTCATTTATCCTATAGAGGCCTCGTTTATTGGCAAGAATCTTATATTTTCTTCTCACCCGCTGAAAGGGCATGATGAATAAGCTGTAAGTGTTCTTTGCCACGTTGAAATGCGGGGGGAAAAATTCATCCACCCGGAGGTAGGAAACTGTCAGCGGTTTATTATTCTCGACAACAGAGGAAATCTCAATATCCTCGCCAATCTCATAGTCTTTGCCCTCTGCAATAAACTGGTAGGTCAATTCAGCGTAGCCAAATTTCAGCACCAGATAGTTAATAATTAAAGTCAGCGCCAGCAACCCCAGGACATACCAAATCATGGCTATGCCTGTATATCTTCCAAGGGAACCTCAACAGACGCCACCGTTCCCTCAATTAAATCCAGGGACTTGTCCATATTTGCCGCGCCCCGAGATATGATCCTGTGGTTGAGCACCGGGGGCGCCAGATATTTAATATCTTCCGGCAGGATGTAATCCCTGCCGTTAATAGCCGCATAGGCCTGGCAAGCTTTGAACAGGGCGATTGCCCCTCTGGGACTGACCCCCAGCTGGATGGAATCTTTGTTCCTGGTTTCACCGACAATATCCAGCAAATAGTCCATGACATCATCCTGAATGGACACTGCCGCCAGATTGGCAAATATGTATTCAAGCTCTTGACTGTCCGCAACCGGACCTATTGCCTCTAGGGGATTGCCTACATTCCTCTTAATGATGTCCTTTTCTTCTTCTTTTGAGGGATAACCCAGGCCGAAACGCATAAAGAATCTGTCCAGCTGAGCCTCAGGCAAGGGGAAAGTGCCGAAGGATTCCACCGGGTTTTGGGTAGCTAAAACCATAAAGGGAAGCTGCAATTTCCGGGTTTCCCCGTCCACGGTAATCTGCTTTTCTTCCATGGCCTCCAAGAGGGCAGACTGAGTCCGGGGCGTGGCCCGGTTTATTTCATCAGCCAGGACGATGTTGGCAAACAAGGGACCTTCCCGAAACTGAAAGTCGCCGCTCTTTTGGTTATAAAAATTAATCCCGGTAATATCTGAGGGCAGCAAATCCGGGGTAAACTGGATGCGCTTAAACTGCAAGTCCAGTGTCTTGGCAAAAGCTTTGATCAGCATGGTCTTCCCCATCCCCGGCACATCTTCCAGGAGCACATGCCCCCCCGCCAGAAAAGCGACTAGCAGCAGCTCAATTTCCCTTTCCTTGCCCACAATGACCTTGGACACATTGGCAATTACCTTGTCTTTAAAAGCAATAAACTTATCCAGCTCCATGGGATCCCTCCTTAAAATATAAATCTTATTGTTTAATTATATAGTAAAATTTACAAAATCCCAATAGCGTTTCATAGTCTGCGGGCATTAATTCATAATCACTTGCGTCTCGGCGTAAAAGTTAGCAATAAAAGTATAGACGATATATATCAAGACTGTAGCCAATACCTTGGGAACATGGACTGTTTGCTAAGCCGTATCCCTGAAAAATATGTATATTAGCAATATTATGTATTTACACGCTACAATCCCCTGGTTATATTTGAATTGTCATTACCTCGGGGCAAGTGACCTGTTCTCATTATACAGCGATTAAATCAAACCTGCGACAGTCCCCCAGAATTTTGCTTCTATCGCTTTTACTTGCCCACACTGCACGCCCTCGATCAAATATTCGCTACAACCATTAAGGAGTGTGTTAACCAATTGAAAATTAAAGGCCTGACGGTTTTTCTGGCAGTTCTGCTGATGGCATCTTTTATCACATCTACTTCAATAGTTGCCAATGCAGGAACTGCCGAATTTGCAGGCGGAAGCGGCACAGCAGCGGATCCCTACTTAGTAGCAACCGCAGAACAACTTAACAATGTTCGCAATCATTTAGGAGCTTATTTTTCCCAAACTCAAAACATCGACTTAAGCGGTTACAGCAACTGGAAGCCTATAGGCGATTCTGCCAATCCTTTTACCGGCACCTACAATGGCTTTGGACGGAAAATATCCAACCTTAAAATTTACGAGGCCGGTAATCGTGGCTCGCAACAGCGAGGGCTATTCGGCATAATTTCCGAAACAGCAATACTGCAAAGCATCTACCTGGAAAACGTAACAATCAATACCTGGTATGTTGCGGGAAGCCTGGTGGCCCAAAACTATGGCACAATCCGCAACTGTAAAATTGTCAGCGGCTCTATCGCCGGCAATGAGCAAATTGGCGGCATGGTTGGGATTAATCGCGGGCAGATAACCGGGTGCTACGCCCATGTCTCAGTTTCAGCTGGGTTGGCTACTGCAGGCGGCCTTGTAGGCTGGAAT
>DIPE01000060.1:13765-15189 GCA_002427015.1 Firmicutes bacterium UBA5496
CAGCTTTGCCAGCGGCAATGTATCCGCTTCGAAACAGGCAGGAGGCCTGATAGGTTATGTGGAAGGCGGCCAGAACAGAATTGTATCCAATTGTTTTGCCACAGGCGATGTTGACTTAAAGGTGAATGGCGACAGCGGCGGCGGTCTTATCGGCGTTCTCTGGGGCAAAGCCCTGAACTGCTATTCCACTGGAGCCGTAACTGGGGGCAGCAGCGACATCGGCGGCCTGGTTGGCAGGTATTTTTCCGGGGGCACCGCCGTCAATTGCTACTATGATACCGAAACTTCCGGCCGCAATGATACAGGCAGGGGGGTCCCTAAGACTACAGCTGAGATGACGGCGGGGGTACCCTCTGCTGCCATCTATACCAGCTGGGATACCAGCCTATGGAGTTTTGCTCCCAACAACCAATATCCCCTGCTCCAACCTTTGTCTGGAAATATTAAGATTAATTTTCTTCCTACCGAGGTAGTGGATAATAACCCCCTATGGAGCGCCAATGAGGGCATAACCTGGCTTGGTCATAAGGATGTTTACCCTGTTCCTGCAGGCTTCCACACCATTACTTTTAAAGAGTTAACAGGCTGGAATAAACCCCAGGACCTTACTATTGAAGTCTTTGCAAACGCGGGAACATGGCCCTACGTCAGCTATTCCCGAAAGTCATACATCATCGCCGTCAATCCTGTTCCCGCCGAAGGGGGCAAGGTTACCGGCTGCGGCAGCTATTTATATGATTCGCAGGTTACTTTAACAGCAACACCCGCTCCTGGGTACCGCTTTGTCGCCTGGGGGGTAGGGAAAATGCCTATCTCCGAAGATAACCCCTATTCATTCCAAGCCACCAGCAACCGTATTTTATGGGCCCGCTTTGCTCCCGCAGACGCAAGTCAATGCACAATCGCAGCCACTGCATCGCCGGCAGCAGGGGGCAGCGTTGCCGGCGCCGGCACCTTCACAGTTGGTGACTCAGTAGCACTGACAGCTGCGCCTAACCCGGGATACTTCTTCGTCAACTGGACGGAGAACGGCGTCCCGGTGCCTAATGCCCCAAGCATTTATATTTTTACCGCCAGCTCGGACCGCACTCTGGTAGCCAACTTCACCTCTGCAAAGGTTCTGCGCATCGCCGGCAGCAACCGTTACAGCACTGCGGTGGAGATCAGCAAACGTGGCTGGGCCGGCGGCTCTGATACGGTCATCCTGGCCCGGGGAGATAATTATGCCGATGCCCTGGCAGGGGTTCCCCTGGCCTGCCAGCTGGATGCCCCCATCCTCCTCACCAGCTCCAGCCAGCTTAGTCCCGCCACAAGCGAGGAGATTGCCCGCCTGGGCGCTAGTTCAGTGCTCATCCTGGGCGGAACCGGCGCAGTTTCTGCCTCGGTAGAAAGTGAATTGCAAGCTCTGGGCCTGGAGGTACAAA
>DIPE01000060.1:15279-27949 GCA_002427015.1 Firmicutes bacterium UBA5496
GGAGGTACAAAGAATTGCCGGCAGCAGCCGCTATGAGACTGCCTGCCTCATTGCCCGGGAATTAGCGCAAGGGGGCAGCTACGATACGGCCTTTATCGCCGTCGGCAGCAATTTTGCCGATGCCCTGTCAGCCAGCGCTTACGCTGCTAAGGCGGGTTGTCCCATCCTCCTGACGCAGCCGACAACTCTCCCCGACTACACCAAAAACCTCATCCGGGATATGGGCATCACCAAGACCTGGGTAATCGGCGGCACCGGCGTCATCAGCGGCGCTGTCTTTGCCCAGCTCCCCGGCGCCGAGAGAATTGCCAGCAGCAACCGTTACAGCACCGGCATTGCCCTGGCGGAAAAGTTCATGCCTGCAGCCACCAAAATTGCCTGCCTGGCCACAGGTTTGAACTTCCCTGATGCCATTACCGGCGGCGTCCTGGCGGCCAAAAATAACAGCGGCGTCATCCTGGTGCAAGGGAATTTAGCTGTGCCCAACCAGGTCGTCCTGGACTTTATGTCCGCTCAGGGGATTGAAACCATTCAGCTATTCGGGGGCACAAGCGTCATCAGCGCTAGGATGGAAACTTGGCTCAATCAATGGCTCCTTGAAAATTAGCGCAAATAAAGAAAGAGATAAGGGCTACTGCTCTTATCTCTTTTTATTTCGGGAACGGTTTTCCAGTTTGGAATCATGTTAGCGAAAGAACCCCTAAACTGCCTCTCATTGCACTATATTGGGCTCTATTTTGCAACCATTTTGTTAATAATTTCTTCGGCCCGTGCGGGATTGAATACCCCGCAATGGCACATTTTTGCCAGTTCTTGAGCTGCTTGAGCTGCGGTCATACGGCCCTTTTTCACCTTAGCTGCTAAGTCCCTGACCAGCGAAAACGCTACCATCCCATGCCCGCACATTGTGCTGATTTCTAAAACCTCAGTTTCTGGCAGAAGATCCGTGCGTCCGAATATTCCCAGGGAATGCTCAACTGTATGAGGCTCAATACCTGCCTTGTGGCAACATTCACCAACCTGTTCCAGCAGCCCAGAGACTACAATGGAGATGCCGAGATTTGCCTCTGCTAACTCCTTAAGCACTTGGGCAACAGTATCCTGATCAGTAAATACGGCGTGAACAATTGTATTATCCTTGTAGCCTGCGTTAATAGCCTCTACTCCAACGCCGAATTTATTGCCGGTTTTCATATCGCCGAAGCTGACTGGATTATACTTTAAGACTATGTCTGCAAACTTGCGAAACTGAGAAGCAGAGCCTTTGGCGTTTACTGTTTGCGCAGTAATTCCGAACACTACATAATCATTTGCAAGATTCTCCGATGTTCCTTTTCTATGCAATGTATGTGTCATCTTCTATTCCTCCTTGGCCAGCGGCCGTCCCAATCCGACATTGGTCTTACCGTTCAGTGAACAAATAAATCCTGCTTCTGCTGCGAGAGCCGTCACCGGGTTCGTGCCATCTGCTTCTAACCTGCAAGCCAAATCGAGGCTGAAGACCGTATTAATTTCAGTGCTTATGTCCCTAATCGTTTCTAGTGCCGGCACAACTTTTTCCTGAGGCAAATCAAATTCAATAATCGCAGAAAGTGCTCGCTCATTTAACACTTCGTCCTTGAGTTTTCCCGTTGTTTTGTCAAGCATTAAGCTTGTCACTGGGTTATGAGGTTCAAAATGTATACCCAATGGAGCTAAAGCCATAGCAACTTTTTCCACATCGGCAAAAGTAGTGCTGGTACCGGGACGTCCCATCTCTATTGCAATGCCTGCTTGTCCACGCTTAAAACGGCCGGTAACCTCATTGGTTTTCATCTCTTCCGTTCCCCGTCCGGGCACGCCGGTATCCGGGTGACTGATTAGGGGATTAGAGAACAGATTGCGCAAGACTCTGTACTGATCTAATTCTTGCATTTGCAGAGAATTAGTAGGGCATACTTTCGCATTGCGGCAGATTTCGCATTCAACGCATTTTTCCAGATCAATGCGCACAGTCTTATCCTCTGTCACATAGATAGCCTGAACCGGACAATATGGAATGCATTTTCTGCATTTAATGCAAGTTTCTTTGATAATCATAGTATCGTCCTCCTGCAAAAATTTTTTAGTCTTCCGCCCTTGATTACCTTATATGGCCAGGCAGTGAAAGACATGTCCTTAAATGGGGAGTAATCTACCGCTGAAGGAATATCCTGCGGTTCTACCCGCTTATTAATCCCGGTGTCCATTATCACAAGATCTGCGTCACTGCCAATTTGCAAAGTGCCTTTCCGTGGATACAGATTAAATAGTTTCGCGGATTCTGTGCTGGTGATCCTTACTACATCTTGCATCTTTAAACCCCGTTTGCTGCCTTCAGTAATTACTACCGGCAGTATATAGGCATTGCCGGGAAGGCCGGCCAGCCCGTTCCAAAGGTCCTGCTTATTTTCTTTGCGCCATGGATTGTGGTCAGAACCCATAATTACCGGATGCCCGGACAAGATTGCTTCCCAAATGCGCTCTTGGTCTTTCTGATGCCTGATTGGCGGACTTACCTTACCTAGGCTGTCCAGACCAGAATCCACAGTCAGAGCGAGATAGTGGGGGCAAGTTTCCAGGATAACATCATCTCCTGCGGCCATAATTAACTCGGCAGCATCTGCAGAACTTACATGGGCGATACACAGCTTGCACCCAATTCTCTTCGCAAGGTAAATGACCTTTGCCGTTGCTTCTCCTTCGACAATAGAAGGTCGTGTGGCTTCCCAGATTTTCATATCATGCCGTGTTTCATCAAAGTACTTGCCCATATAGTAGTCAATCATTTCGGGGTTTTCGGCGTGAACAATGGGCAAAGCATTGGTGCGTTTTAGTTTGGTGAAGGCTTCTATCAGCTGACCGTCATCTAAGCTGCTCAGTCCCCCCAATTTTAGGGCCTCTTCCCCCTTGTAGGGAAGAAAAATCTTAAAGGAGTGTACTCCCATTTCTACATATTGATCTAACTCTGCAAGATGAAGATCATTCATCAATGCGCCATGAAATTTAATTTCTACGTTGCTGTGCTCCTGGGCCATCTTTTTCAGCTCAGGAAGCACTTTAGCCAGGGACTCTTGGCTAAAAATATAATTTACTGCAGTAGTAATGCCCCCAGACAAGGCCGAAGCGCTTTCACTCGCAAAGTATTCTTCGCGGGAGAAAAGCCGTGGCTGCCCTGGCCCAGGCATTTGTCCAATATGGGAATGACTGTCTATGCCTCCCGGCAAGACATATCTGCCTTCGGCATCTACTACCTGTTCCGCACTGGCATCAGTTCCCCTCCGGGCAATGCTGACCACTTTGCCATCCTTAATCCAGAGGTCTCCTTCGTAAATTCCAAAAGATTCGACTATCTTGCCGTTCTTGACAATAAGATCCATCACCGCCAACACCTCCTGAACTATCTAGTCAATAAACTTTAGCTGTATATCAGCAGTTGCTTTCGTCAGCGAGAATAAAATATCTACTGCACCCATTACATCATTGATATCGACAACTTCACCAGGAGAATGGGCGTATCTTCTGGGTATTGAAACAAACCCTGTAGGAATGCCTCCGCCGCTGACATGAATTGATGCCGCATCCGTTGTCCAACTGCCAACCTCTGCAGAAAGCTGCACTTCAACGCCTGCTGTTTTCGCAGCTGCCAGTAATGCTTTCTTTACTGCAGGGTGAATTATTGTACCCACGTAAGCAGTTTGCACTCCTTCAATTAGTTGAATTACCGGACCTTTGCCGATGGCAAATTTCGCTCTTCCCGGAACAATATCATCTGCGGGGACAGTATCAATTGCTATAGCCATATCTGGATTAATCGCTGTGGCCGCCATAGCTGCGCCACTCATATTTGTTTCCTCACGCACCGAAATCACAGTATAAATATCACTTGCAAGAGTAATACTCTTCAGTTGGCGCATCAACTCAAGCAAAGCAACGCACCCGACCCGATCATCTATGGCTCTTCCACACAATCTGTCCGGATTTCCTAATTCAGTTAGTTCACCGGCAAAAGTAACAGGTGAACCAATCTCAATTCCCAAACCTCTCACTTCTTCAGGAGAAGAAGCGCCGACATCAATATGCAATTGCTGGATTGGAGTTACTTTTCCCTGTTCTTTGGGGCTAACTAAATGGGCAGGTTTGGCCCCCACTACGCCCGGTACTTTACCAACCAAAACCTTAGTTGCAGGCAGGACGGTTTCACTGACAAAGCCAATTTTCCCGAATCGCAGCAAACCGTTGGGAAGAATTTCATTTACCACGCCGCCAACTTCGTCGGCATGGGCAACTAACATTAGTCTGGGTCCTTGGCCGGTTCCTTTTTTCCAAGCAATAATATTGCCGAATAAATCAATCTTTATATCGTCTGCATACTCAGCCAACATGTGCTTTAGCCGGGAAACCACATCCTGCTCATAACCGGAAACACCATGCAAAAGACACAGTTCCTTTAAGAGTTGAATGATTCGCTGCTTGTCGGCCATTCTACCTATCCTCTACCTTTATTAGGCTGCCATCGGTGTATTTTTCGCCAAAAGCTCGAAGAGCCTTTTCAAAGCAACCCTGCGGAGCCCGGACGATCCCAGCGCCTACTAACCCGTGACCAGGTTCTTTATGAGCAATACCGGTATTTATAATCGGCAAAATACCTGTATCAGCTACGCGGATAATATCAATTCCCGTAGGCGAACCAACGAAAGAAAGCGCAGGCAAGCGATAACTGTTATTTTTGCCTAAGGTAATATGGTACATTTCCCGGGTCATGGCTAAAGCATCCTCCGGAGTACCCCCAACAAACTGAACTATCGCTGGGGATGACCCCATTACGAAGGCCCCGATACCGCCAGTCTCAGTTACGGCGCTGTCCCCGATGTCCGGATTGGCATCCTCTTCCGAATAACCAGGGAAATACAGGCCCTGAGCAACAGTGGCAGTGTCAGTGAACCACTGATTTCCCAACCCGCTCACAGTTATTCCCACCTCCACCCCATTGCGGGCAATGGCGGTTACCATAGAGCAATAGGGAATATCCTGTGCTGCCACCAGAGTAGCCTTGCATGCAGCCATAGCCAGGTTTAAGAAAAAGTGCTCATGTTCACCAAGAAATCTTACTACCTGCTGTATTTTTTCCAGGGGGAAGTTACTCTCGACCAGGACTGGGGTTACCATTTTAAAGAATAGATTGGTTGCTGCGATATCTCTGTTATGACACTCATCACCCATTTGCAAGGCCTGGGCAATCATACTCTTGAGATCGATTCCTTCGAGTTTATCAATTACCAGTTTCATTGCAGGGGCCAAGGTGTTTTCCATCCACACTAAACGATTAATAACATCCTGGTCGAAAGCCCCAAAGCGCAAGGTCCTTCCCCAGCCCTCATTCATTGTGGCAAAAGCTAAATTGCCAAAAGTATTGTTTTTTACTACCCAGACTGGCATTGACGGAGAAATAATACCCGCCATAGGGCCTACGGCGTTCCTTGAATGGCAGGGAGCAAACTCAATCTGTCCCGAAGCGGCTAATGCCGCAGCTTCCTCTTCGTTCTTAGCTCTTTCCTCATAAATCAGCGCCCCAATAACGGCTCCCTTCATTGGGCCACACATATCTGACCATTCCACAGGTGGACCAGCATGCAAAATAGTATTGCTGTTCATTCCAGGCAGAACTTCAATAGCTGGCTGAATATCCACCAAAACCGGCTGAGAATCAAGCATACGATTAAGAGCAGTCTGGTTTGCCTGCAAAACCTTTTCTGCAACAGTTCCCGGAGTTGAATCGGGATATAAAGTGGCAACGATTTGCGCCAAATCGGAATTTCCCCAACCAGGTGGTTTCCAATCTATAGGGTATAAATTAGTAAAACTCGCGACTGAATCCCCGATAGTCTTTAACCCTAGATTCAAGACTTTTGGACGGTCGGTCAGCACTCCTTGAAATTCGCTCATCTTACTCGCCACCTTTCCCAGCCCCGGCAACTAATTGCAGGGCAGTAAACACTGCATCAGAATTATTGTTTAGTACAATTGCACCTGCTTCAAGCAATTTGCTGGCCTGGGAATCATATCCCTGGAAGTCCAGTTCAGTTCCCAGCAAGTTAATAACTACTTTAGGTCCATTTGTACCGCAGAATTGACGAATATATGGCGCCAATTCAGAGGCGGGATCCTCATGAGCGCTGAAGCCAAGCACAAGGTCCATAAGAATAACACCGGTTTCTTTATCTGCTGCCACCTTTTTAAACATGCTCAATCTATCATTTAAATCGATAATTGGATGCGGTTTTCCTACCGTAAATTCATCACTGCCCATGTCAAGAATAAAATGCCCGTGGTATTCACTATGCCAAGGGTCGGCAATGTTGAAAGCAACAGGCCCAACCTCTTTTCCAAGCAGCATATAGGCCTCACTAGCTAAGGTCCCGCCGGAGAATAAACCCCTTATAAATTTTCCCTGCACCCTGACATCTGCGAAGTCGCAAACAGGCGGTTTAACAGTTGTATTGACAGCAAGGCATGCCGCCTGCTGAAGGGTGTTTGCAAACTGAATATTGCCATAATCCTTTTCTAGGGCAAACCCCTGCAGACAGGCAATCAACTTTTTGCCTGTTCGAGCTAATGCCTCTAAAATATGCTCCATTACTGTTTTGGAAGCGGGTTTAGATACAAGTACAATGGTTTCTGTTGCCTCATCCGCTTCAAGAGCAATAATTGCCGATTTCGTACTCAAACCTGCCACATCATCACTTAAATCATGGCTGCCAGTGCCAATGACATGGGAAATTCCTCCGCCAAGACGGTGAATTTGGGTCATCAGCTCCTGAATTCCGGTCCCAGAAGAACCGACAATCCCAATATTCCCTCTGCGCACCCTATTAACAAAACCAAAAGGGACTTCATCAATGTATGCAGTTCCGCAATCTGGTCCCATCAGGATTAAATCCTTGCTCCAAGCATATTTCTTCAGCTGGACCTCATCTGCAATTGATACATTGTCACTGAACAAAAAAACGTTGGCGTTGCTTTTCAGCGCTTTCAAAGCCTCTGCGGCCGCGAACTCTCCAGGGACTGAAATGGCAATCATATTCACCTCTGGATGCGCCTGAATAGCTGTTCTGATACTTACTGAATTTCTATCTGCCTTTACTGTAGACTTTGAACCTGGCTCGGGGGATTCTAATAGCTTGTCCACTAATTTAATAGCTTTTCGGCCGCTGGCGGGATCCTCTGCATCAAAGACAATAATTAAATCGCTGGGCTTTGCGGCCATAAGCTCGGGCTTAAATAACCCCGACTCCTCCAGGATATTTTTATTCTGGGGAGTCCCCATTACTACAGCCGCCTGAATAATACCAGGCAATTTGCTAATTTGAGAGGAAATTCGCATCAAAGCCACCGAATCCTGGTACATATTAGATTTGATTATTACTTCTGCTGACACATCTTTCCACCACTCTTTCTAAAGGTTTACCAAGCAGTCCAGCCACCGTCGACTACCAATGAATGGCCCGTGATAAAATCCGATTCGTTCGAAGCTAGAAATAGAGCAGCGTATGCAACGTCTTCAGGATTCCCCAGCCGGGGCAACATAGTTCTGGCTAAATATTCTTTTAACAATTCAGGTTGCTCGCGAAATGGTTTTGACTGAGCAGTAATAATAGTTCCCGGGCAAATGTCATTGACATTGATTCCGTTTTTGGCGTAATCAACCGCCAACTGTCTCGTAAAATTCGTAATTCCGCCTTTTGAAGCGCAATAAGTAGCAGCTGTTCCCGTGCCTACTAGTCCATGTATAGAGGACATATTGATTATTTTCCCATAATGGTTATTCACCATGGTAGGGATTACCTTTCGACACATGTAGAAATAGCCCCTGAGATTAGTGTTTATCACCTTATCCCACTCTTCATCACTAACATCAGTGATTGGATTGCGAATGAAAATTCCCGCATTGTTAACAAGGATATCAATCCTTCCCCATTTCTCTAATACGGTATCCACTGCAGAGTTTACCTGACTTAAATTAGTAACATCCACGCTGTAATAATCCGCGGTGCCAGAAATATTCTTTATCGCTGTCATCACATCTGGGGTCTCGTCAGCTAGGCGCGACTCTGGCTGAATATCAAAAACCGCTACTTTTGCTCCCTGCTGACAGAATAAAATTGAGATTGCTCTTCCGATACCTGAGCTCCCGCCAGTTACAACTGCGACCTTATCTTTTAATCTCATTTCTTGGTACCTCTCTTTTCTTATGAATATCTGGGTTGAATAAAGCCGAATCCCCATGTCCACCCTAAAACCAAAATAATGATTAACATCGAAGCGACTAAGGCCAAACCAGTTTTACTCCACTGAAATTCTTCTACATAGGTACGCTTTTTATATAAACCAAATGCTCTGCTATCCATGGCAATACTTGTTGTTTCAGATTTTCTCAAACCATTTGCAAGGACTGGGAATAGATATCTTCTCCAGTTTTCAATTGCGCCCTTAATACCTTTCTCAGATGCTAAACCTCTAACCAAGTGTGCATCCTTAATTTTGCCAATCTCCGTTTGAATTAATGGTAAGAAACGCAATGCGACCAAAATTGCATATCCGAATCTATAAGGAATCCCTAAATAGATTAGCCCTATTGCAAAATATTTCGGATTCGTTGTCCACAAATATACTAAAGCAGCACAACCAATAGTGAATAATCTAAGCAGAAAAATCTGAGCCTTGTAAAAGGCCACATCGGAAACACGAATGAAACCTGCACTGAAGATTATCTCACCAGCTGAGGCATTGCTGATCAGTTGAAAAACCCCAACAAAAAAACCGAAGGCGAGAAAAACTGAAAAACTGCAAAGAATTACTTTCCAATCTATTTTTCCCGCGAATAGAGCTAGAGAAAATAGGATTAAAGGCATAAAAACTAGTTGCCTAACATCCTGAAAGAAGTAAACCGCGAAGCTAATTAGCACAACGAAAATTAATTTGCTTAAAGCATCCATCCTGTGCAGTAACGAGTCATGCCGAAGAAATTGAAATTGAATATACTTACCCATTAATTCCCACCCCCGATACAGTCAACAAACTGATTTACAGTTCTAACTTCATCTGGAATCTCTAGTGAAAGCTTCCTCAGTTCTTCCATCAGACGTTGTAAAGGTGGTTGTTTTAATGTCGCATCTGTGGTGTAATCATCCGATAACCACAGTTTTTCCGGCTTGCCCTGGTAGATTAGATTACCGTGACTGATAACAATAACATCGTCGGCATAATCCTGAACAATCCTCATATTGTGGGTTATCATAACAACGCTAACCCCTTTACTCATTTGCTGCTTAATGACACTCATTAAAGAACTGACATTTCTAAAATCCTGTGCGTACGTTGGCTCATCTAGTATTAGCAGTTCCGGTTGACCGACTAACATGGTTGCAACACTCAAACGTCTTTTTTGACCACCGCTAAGTACATAGGGATGTCTATCGCGATGCTCTTCTAATTCAAACAATGATATCATTTCTTCAGCCTTTTGCTGAATTTCATCCTCTTTATAGCCTATAACCTTCAGGCTATATGTTATTTCATCCAACACAGTATCCTGAACAAATTGATGTTCGGGGTTCTGGAAAACAAACCCGACTTTTTTTGTTATATCGGAGGTTTTATTTTTCTTTAAATCGAAATCGCAAATGCGAATATCTCCTTCTGACAGGGGAAGAAGACCAATCATTAGTTTTGCAATTGTACTCTTTCCAGATCCGTTAGGGCCGAGTATCGCCGTAAGTTTGGCCTTTTGGATGTCAAAACTTACGCCCTTTAGAGCACGTGTTCCATCTGGGTAGGAGAAACTGACCCTATTAACTGATACGATGGTTTCAGGATTATTATCCTTCTGTATGCTAGAGGAAGGACTGTGAAAATCAAGATTCTTAAGCTTATTCAGGGATTCGTCTACCGTTAAAGAAACCGTTTCAGCGGGTATTATTTTTTTTTCTTGCAGTTTAATTTCTAATTCCGGAATTTGCGGAATCCATACTCCCATTTCTTCTAAAAGCATTTTCCCGTACTTTGTTAAAATTTCATTTGGTTGTCCGCAGGCGAAAATACGTCCTTCTTTATCGAGAACAACCAGTTTAGTCGCCATTGTAATAAATTCATCTAGCCAGGGAGTGGCAATAATTATTGTTCTTTGATCGGACTTCATCTTTCTCAGTACTTCAACAATTTCGGCGGTTCCAACTGGGTCCAAATTCGCAGTGGGGTCATCAAAGGCCAAAATCTCCGGCTCCAATGCCAGCACTGAACTAATCGCTAACCTTTGTTGTTGACCTCCTGAAATCTCATAAACATATTTCCAACTTGCATCAGACAGACCCACATAACCTAAAGATTCCTGAACCCGCTCGAGTATTTCCTCTTTGCTTAAGAGTATATTTTCCGGGCCAAAAGCTACTTCGTCACTGATAAACAAATTACAGAGTTGACTTTCCGGATCTTGAAACACAAGACCTATATTTGCTGCCATTTCCTGAACCCGATGTTCTGCAACTAACTTCCCATTGACAAGTATCTCTCCGTGCACATCTCCGCCTTTAATATGGGGTATAATCCCGTTTAAAGATTGAATCAAGGTAGATTTCCCGCATCCCGAGGGACCTATCAGAATGACAAACTCACCTTTATCTACAGTAAGATTGATATCTGTTAATGTTGGCGAATTTGCGCCCGGATAAGTATAGGAATAATGAGAAATTTCAATGGCCTTAGTTTCCATTATTATCCTCCAATCTAAAGTGGGGGGGGAGGAGATATTTTCTCCCCCCATTGTCATTTAGGCACTCAAGCGTCTGACACTTGCAATTAATCCTGTTTTGTCTAAGGCCTTGCCTAATCCAAAAGCAATAAGACCAGATTCAATCGCACCAGCAACAAATGCTATGGGGAGTGATGCGAGAAAAATACCCATTTTGGCATCCCATCCAAACATTATTACAAACATTAGCTGTGAAGCGATATTAGCCATTCCACCGGCAAAACACATCATCCACCAGTTAAACTTCTTGTAACGACCAAGTGCAAAGACGATTTCTGCCCCTAACCCTTGAGCGAGCCCGAATGGGAATAAAATAATACCTGCCGGATTTCCTGCTAAAAATTGAGTAGCGACATTGATCAGCATGGTAATAGTTGCAGCCCCGGGCCTTCTTACAATATATCCCCCTAGCACTTGACTTATTTGGACGAATCCGCCCAATGCCGCAGACAATAACGGACCGCCAAGTGCACCACCCCATTGTGGAAGTGCGCCCAAGAAAACATTAATTACCCCAAAAATTACTCCGAGAACAGCCAAAAGTACAATTTCCTGGGTGGAGTAAGCGAAAAGTGACTTTTTCTTCTCCATTGTTTTTGCCCCCTTAATATTTCCCTGAGGGAATTTGTGAAGACTCTACCGGTAGTAATAATTCCCTTGGATACTCATAATGTTTGACGAACATGACAACCAAACCTTCGGGCATTTTCCACAATAAATCAAGCATTTTTTAATATTATTTCACAACCCTAATAAATACGTTTAATCTGCAACAGAATTTATGGTTAAAAAAAGCAGCCTTAATCCCATAAGAATAAGTCTGTTAATATGTGAGAAGCTACGTTCATTATGGACTTTTCCCTTCCGCTAAGGCATCCCCTAGTTTAATAGCTAGCTGCATATTAAATCTGTCTTCACTGTCCTCAAAATTCATTCCTGTTATTTCCTGAATCTTGCTAAGTCGATACAGCACGGTGTTATAGTGGGTGAATAACTGTTTTGAGGCTTGGCTGACATTTCCATTACATTGAAAATAGACCCTTAATGTCTGTACAAGCTGGGAGTTGGTATCCCGATCATGTTGAATCAAAGGTGAGTACAATTCCCGAACTATATGTGCAGCCTCCTCCATATTACCTCCGCTCAACAACCTGAAAACTCCCAAATCATCAAAACTAAGGACCCTAGAAGGTCGGTTCAAATACTTTTGTACTGAAACCGCCTTTAAAGCCTCCTCATAGCTCAGATGTATATCTGTAATTGAGGGTCTAAAGCGACCAATCCCAGCCGTACAGGAATGCTTTGTCTGCTTTTTAAAAGCCCCCAATACCTGAGAAGCGACTTTTTTGCCTAACTCCATATTTTCGCTGTAGCCAAAATCGTGTTCAGCCTTAAGCAAGAGAACAAATCTGCCGCCTCTTTCTCCAACAATGAAATAATTGCAATACGCATTGGCAACAGCTTCGATTGCACCGTGCAATTGGCTTTGCAGGTTTTGAATGTTAGCTTTGCTTTTAGCATCACCCTGCCAAAGTTCCTGATATGAATCGATATTAATTACTATCAGAATAAAGCTGTAACGCAATTCATATCCAACAAGACTCCCTCTTTGAATCAGCTCTATCTCTGACATAATTCTTCCGTTAAACCAGTCGAAAAGAAAGTCGTTTCTGTATTTTTGTTCGACTTCTCGCAAGGCAATCTCGTTAATAATTGTTAAAGCCGCTACCGTTGAAGCTTGCTCTATGGCAATATAGTCAATTTCTTGCAATTGACGGTTTAGCTCAACGATTATTATCGTACCATGCCATTTTCCGGCAACATGAATGGGGTACTGAACAATGC
>DIPE01000034.1:0-6316 GCA_002427015.1 Firmicutes bacterium UBA5496
ACAATAGGGCTGTCACAGGAGCGCCAGCTCCTTTTTGGACTTGTAGAGCCACTTTTTTCGAAAAAAAAGCTGCCTTCTACAGGCCTGCCGTCGTTTTGACGACTTTTATAATCTAACATACCCAAAATCATTTGTCAACAAGGAATCTCTTAACATTAATGCTTTATTTTTTTCAACACGGGAAAAATGAGGGGCGGCTATGCCGCCCTCATTCCTATTTATCTTCCTTTTTAACAATGCGAATTGCCGCATCAGGGCAAACCATTTCACAGGTCTTGCAGGCAATACATTTATCCTGGTCATTGGTGCACACTGCAGGTGTGCCATAGACTCCTAAATCGGTTGACCACACGATTATTTTAACAGGACATTTTTGCATACACAGACCGCAGCCTTTACACAGTTCCGGGAACAGATTAAAGCTGGCTTTCTTGCCATCTTGGGTCAGAGCAATTTTTTTTGCCGCTTCTGCCATTTGCTTCACCCCCTAAACCAGCCGCTCTACCAGGCTCATGCCTTTGTCCAGAGCCTTGTAGTTTAGGTCTCTCAGAGCCGGGTTCTTGTCGAACTTGGCGCCAAGCTTTGCTTCAATGGCTTCTTTGATGCGGTCCAAAGGCACCACAGCGGTAGCCTTGAGCAAGGTGCCGAGAATAATAATGTTAAAAACCCGGGGATGCAATTCGTTTTTAGCGATATCGTTGGCAGGTATGCCAATAATATTGGCTGCATTATCCGGCAGCTGCACTTGGTCCTTAACTTTGCTTTCATCGATAAGCTCAGTGGTACGTTGAGACCTTGGATCCGCCTCCACTGCTTGTATACCCATGGCGCGTTCATCAATTTCTGCTGCAGCTACAAGAGAATCATCGTAAATAAAGGTAGTTCTTTCATCCACATATTGGAGGGTGCGATTGACGGCCCGATTGCTCAGGGCAACGACAATGTCAGCTTTGGGGAATTTAGGCGAGCCAATGCGCTTGTCATCAATCTGGACAAAAGCGATGGATACTCCTCCCCGCTGCTCAACGCCAAAATTGGGGATATAAATGACTTCTTTGCCCTCGGCATTTGCTGATTCTGCCAGAATATTGGCGACAACCTGGACACCCTGACCGCCTTCTCCGGCAAGGACTATTCTGATTGCCAAGCTACTTCTCCTCCTTTTGGCCGGGAACTTTAAATTCGCCTACGTGGAAATATTCGGCCATGTCCTTTTCGACAAAGTTCCAAGTGTTCTCGGCATTGGTTCTCCAGTTGGTGGGGCAGCTGGACATAACTTCAACAAAGGAAAAACCATTGCCATCTATCTGGTTTTGAATGGCCTTTTTCAAGTATTTTTTCAGCTGCCGGAGGTTAGCGATGCTGCCTCTGGCTACGTATGCGCCTTCCCTGGCGATAGCAGCTACCATTTCAGGTCCCAGGGTAGGATAACCGGTCTCTTCGGGGTCACGGCCATAAGGAGTGGTCTCTGTCTTTTGGCCGGGCAAGGTGGTGGGGGCCATCTGGCCGCCAGTCATTCCATAGTTGGTGTTATTGATGAGTATTGCCGTCACCTTTTCGTTTCTTGTGGCAGAGTTGACCAGGTGCTGAGCTCCGATAGCATAACCGCCACCGTCACCCATATAGGCAATGCCGATTATTTCAGGCCGGGCCCTTTTAATACCGGTAATAACCGGAGTGGTGCGGCCATGATGGGTTTGCACTGAATCTAGATTAAAGAAGTCCCAGGACAGGAGAGAGCATCCGATGTCACAACCGAATACGACTTTGTCCTGAATACCCAGCTCGTCAATTGCCTCACCCAACATTTTTAGGGCAAGGCCGTGACCGCAGCCAGGGCAGAATTTATGGGGTTTGGTTTCGGCATTCCAGCATTTTGGCATATTTGGAGCTAAAGCGATTTCCTCACGAGTCATGGCTCTTACCTCCCTTCCTTAATCCGGTCGACGATTTCTTCGGCGGTGACGCCGGCGCCGGGACGAAGCAGAGTGTCAATGGGCTTATCCATGCCATACAGGCTTTGTTTCACAAGTTTCAAGAACTGGCCGTAGGCGGATTCAACTACCAGGATGCGCTTGGCCTTTGCCGCCGCCCGGCGCATCTGCTCTTCAGGCATAGGCCTGAGGGTTACTGGCCGGAAATGGCCGGCGCGAATTCCTTCATCCTTAAGGAGAGGGAGAGCGCCCTGGGCAGACCTGGAGACGACGCCGTGGGCAAGAATGAGGACATCCATTTCAGCATCGGTATCGAAATCCTGCCACTCGATAATTTCGGAAGCGGCCTTTTCATAGTCCCGGGCGATTTCCATTACTACATCATATAGTTCTTCTTCTGTATTATAGGTGTTGCGCAGGTACTGAGCAGGACGATGGATGCCAGGGGTTCCAGGCAGCCCTACCAGGGGTTCGGTTTTGACCATCTTGATGCCACGTTCTGCAGGGTCGTAAATGGTCAGCGGTTCACGCATTTTTGCCTGATAACCGTCACCCAAGACAAAGGTGGGGAATCTGTACTTCCAGGCAGTATTAAATGCTTTGATGGTGTAATCGTACAAATCCTGATGGCCAGCTGTGGAATAGACAATCCGGAAGCCTTCGCCATTGCCGCCGTAAGTGGTCATTGTCACTTCCTGCTGAGAATAGATAACGGTGGCAGTAGAGGGGCCACCCCTTTGGGGGATGATGACAACAGTAGGAATCCGCATCATTTCTGCCATAGACATGGGTTCCTGGAACAAGGTGTTGCCGGGACCGGTGGTGGCGGAAAAGGCTCTCTTGCCGGCAATTACGCCGCCAACCGTTGTAAATCCAGCGGAAATCTCATCTTCAGTCTGTAAAAATTTTCTTCCATACTTGGGTGCAAGACGGGTCCAGTATTGCATGATGTCGGTCTGGGGCGTAATTGGATATCCGTACATGATATCTGCTTCAGCTGCCAGGGCGGCCCAGGCACAAACTTCGTTGCCTGTCATGAACACTCGCCTTTCACCCTTTACAGGCTTTTCACTCATGAATATCACTCCTCCTGGTTGTATTGACCCTAAAAGTTAATGTAAAAGACCGGAATTTACCGGTTCGTCTTACCAAAAGGCTTGGGGCATAAAGCGTTTGATTACCTTTATGGGATTGCCCATTTTATCTTTGGCAGCAAACTTATCTGCCAGCTCTTGGCATACTGCAGTATATATAACGGGGAGCCCAAGTTCCCGGGCCGCTGCTGTAATGATCCCAGCGCCTTCTTCAATTACCTCGGGCGTGGTTTCACTGCCAAGGTGGGTATTGTTGATTAAACCATCTACATTGCCTAAATCCCTGATATATGTGACAATATCTTCTTTAGTTGCTGTCATGGGGCGAGCGGTGCTGACAACGGCATACACTTTTAAGTCAGGGTCTGCTTCCGCGCCCTCGATGAGATTAAATATTTTGGCGCCGTGTACCCCATAGCCAATATCCAGCACGATGCTGCCTTCATTTTTCAAGGCCCAAATCATTTCCTGATTGAGCAGGGAGCCTGCTTCCCCTAAACCCATGGTTTGTTCAGGAGACCAGGCAATAACATTGAGGCCCATCTCCTGCAAGGCCTTTTTCAGCGGCCGCAAAGTGTAGAAAGGTTCTACAGTATCTAAATCCACTAAGGTAACTTTTTGATTTTGCCCCAGCAATTCAAGGCTGCGGTTTATGGCATTTTCACTCTTGCCGCTGGCATATTCACCAACAAATGCTTCTACAACTCTCACTGTTTTAATACAGCCCCCCAACCTGTCGCCTGTTATAATACAATTCAGGGATTGAGTGTAACAGTTTCGTCACAGTTTTGTTTTTCCGTCATCTGCGGACTATAACAATCAAACCTTAATCAGTATAACAGATTTTCGAAATTCTCGTCAAGGGAAAAAAAATACCTGCCTATGCAGGTTATTCTTCCCGTAATTGCTTCAATAAATAATTATATCGTCTTTCGGCAGCTTCCAGATTGTTGATCGCCAGGTCTACAAGCTCCGGATCCTTAACAAACTCAAAATATTCTCTGGCCAATTGCCATTGATCTCTGGCCTGGTTAACCAATTTGTATAGAATCTGTCTCTCCTTGGGCTCACTGAGATCTTCAGTTTTTTGAGCCCAGGATCTGTTTTTGGTGGCAGCAAACACCTGTCAACACCATCCTCAGTTTATTCTATCCGATAGTATTGACTGTTTATGCAAGATTAAACAAAAATCCGCATATTCAGCGGATTTAAATTTGCTGCCTGCCTTCCAAAGCCCTGGCAAGGGTCATCTCATCGGCGTATTCTAAATCCCCGCCCACAGGCAAGCCATGGGCTATGCGTGTAACCTTAATATTTAAAGGCTTGAGAATTTGCGCCAGGTACATGGCAGTAGCTTCTCCTTGCACATTGGGGTTTGTAGCGATAATAACCTCCTTAGGAGGGGTGGCTTTGACCCGGGTGAGAAGGGATTTGAGGTTGAGCTGATCAGGGCCAATTCCATCCAAGGGCGATATGGCACCATGGAGGACGTGGTACTGACCTCTGTATTCATTAGTGCGTTCCAAAGCAAGGATATCCTTGGATTCCTGGACTACGCAAATATAATTGCTGTCCCTTTTTGGATCAAGGCAAATAGGACAGGGGTCGCTGTCGGTCATATTGCCGCAGCGGCTGCAGGTAAGCAATTTGGAACGAGCTTCAACTAAGGTGGCGGCAAAACTGCGCACCTCGGCTTCAGGCATTTTAAGAATATAAAAAGCAAGCCTCTGAGCAGTCTTATTCCCTACCCCGGGCAGCTTCTGAAATTGGGCAATAAGTCGGGCTAAGCTGTCATAATAACGCATTTTCTAAAACAGCCCCGGCGGAAGCTGCAATCCCCCGGTGATTTTCTGCATTTCTTCAGCCACATACTCCTCAGCCTTGCGCATGGCCTCATTGACAGCAGCTTGCAGCAAGTCCTGCAAGGTCTCAATATCATCGGGGTCAACTACTTCGGGTTTGATTTTAATCTCGGTAATGCGGCGATTGCCGTCGACGACAGCTTCCACCATGCCGCCGCCGGCGGTAGCGGAAATCCTTTTAAATTCCAATTCCGCCTGCATCTTTTTCATGTCTGCCTGCATCTTTTGAATCTGCTTCATAGCCTTACCCATTCCCATCCCTCATTCAGCTCCTCTATTCTCTCATTGTCACCTTAAATTCATCTATTCCCAGCACTTGCCGGAATGCCAGGACTATTACCTGCCGGTGTTCCGGCTTGACGATATTGTCGCAGTGCAGCTTGTAATTGCCGGGGTATTCCAGCACCAGACTGCCTGCATTGATGAAGGCAGTGGCCTCTTTCAGCCAGGCATAGGAGGAAATGCTCTCTCCCTTGACCAGGGACAGGATTTCTTCCCATTTATCCCGGGTTACCGGCGCAGAGACTTTTCCGGCCTGTTTCACTGCTTTGGCCGGCCTCGCCTTTTCGTCTACAGGACCCGAGTTGTTGCAAATTTTAATCATTGTCAGTTCCGCTGCCAGACGGGGATGAGTCCAGCGCCTGCTGTCCTGCAAACCCATAGCCACCGCATCCATCATAGTCATAATCTCCGGGGCAGTCTTGAGCAGGATATCTTCTCCAAGTTTTGTTTTTCGCCTGGCTCCGGTCACCTGCAACAACCTTTCCCGCAGCAGTTCCAACAGGTCCGACAACAACTGGCGATAATCTAAACCCATATTGCCAAACTCATCCAGGAGCTTTAGCACAGCGCCAATATCCCGGGCGGCCAAAGAGTTGGCCAGCTCTGCCAGTCGGGACTTGTCAACGGTGCCCAAGGCTTGCCAAACCTGTTCCGGATTTATATCCCCTTGCGCATAGGCAATGACCTGTTCCAAGAGGCCGATGGCATCCCGCATTCCCCCTTGGGCCCGAAAAGCGAGGATATCTGCCGCCTCCGGGTCCAGGCGCGCCCCTGCTTGTTGGGCAATTGCCTGCAGATGCGCGGCTATCATGTCTTCAGTAAGGGGACGAAAATCGAAGCGCTGGCAGCGGGATAAAATGGTGGCAGGGATTTTCTGGGGCTCGGTGGTGGCCAAAATAAAGATAACATGGGCCGGAGGTTCTTCCAAAGTTTTCAGCAAGGCATTAAATGCTTCGGCCGTGAGCATATGCACTTCATCTATTATGTATACCTTGTACCTGCCCAGAGCTGGAGCGTATTTGACCCTGTCTCGCAGGTCCCGGACTTCTTCAATTCCCCGGTTGGTGGCAGCGTCCATTTCGATAACATCCATTGCATTGCCCTGATTAACTGCCAGACAGAGCTCGCACTGATTGCATGGTTC
>DIPE01000034.1:6493-7031 GCA_002427015.1 Firmicutes bacterium UBA5496
CCTCGGGGACCGGAAAACAGGTAGGCATGGGCCAGCCGCCCTGTCTGCAGAGAATTTTGCAATGTCTTGACAATATGTTCCTGGCCCACAAAACCTTGCTCAAAGCCCAAGGGCCTGTATTGACGGTACAGCGACTGATAGCGCACCAATCTCCCTCCTCTCTTCTTGTATTATACTTTAAAAATCCCGGCTAATGCAAAACAATCGCCCAAGGCGATTGTCATAATTACTATTTGGCCGTGCCCTACTTTCGACATCCAACTCCGGGCGGCACGCCGGCAGTTAGCTCGAGCCAGGCTACCCTGGGGCACATTGACACTTCCGCTTACCGCTGCTTCCTTCCGGATCTGACGGGGTTCACAGAGGTCAATTGCCCAGGACCCGGCCGTCAACACCACTTGCCGGAACCGGACCCCACAGCTGGGATGCCTCAACGTAGGCATTCAATCCTGCTATAGCGGGTTGCAGGTTCAGGGCACCGCTACCTCCCCATCTAGCACGGCCAAGAATAATCCTATGGCGGAGAGAGAGGGATTCG
>DIPE01000076.1:0-1688 GCA_002427015.1 Firmicutes bacterium UBA5496
CAGCTGCATCCAGAGAAATTTCATCGGCCAGGACTTGGGCCAGCAGGTCTTTCTTGAGCGCCGTTGCCTTAGCATAAGCCTTTTTGAAATCTTCAACGATTCCCCGCCGGCCTATGCGGTAGAGGTTGCCAAACACCCCTGCCGCTTTATGGCTGACTGTAACAAAATGGGTCAGTTCTAAGAACAGCTTAATCATCGCTTCTCTTTCTGCAGGAAAGCATTCTCCGTAAGTGCGAACAAAGTCCACAAAAAGCCTGGGGCTTTCCAAATCGGTCTGGGCCAGGGCATATAATATTTTCAAGTATAGATTCTGGACAGCATTCACTTCTTCTCGGGCAGCGCCGAACAGGCGGTAAAATCCATCGTGACAATATTGATTTTTAAATATCGGGCTGATATAGATATGGTAAAAAACTGAAGCTACTGCCCCCTCTGAGGCAATTACCTGACTGCCATTTTTGAGGCGCTCCGGGGTGAAGGCAGATGAGGTAATATGGGCTAGATGAAGGTTTGCATAACTATCGAACTCTTCCTCACCGGGAATCGCAGTCTGATAAACAAAGCGGTTATTTTTTACAGCATGGCTGCGCAGCTGCTGGTCTCTGGCGCAGATCCAGGCTTTGGCATCCAGGCCATAGTCCCACAATTCCCCCGGGGGTTCTTGTTTCCCCGCCAAGTCATCGGCTACAATCTGCAAGTGTTCGGCAAACCCTTCGTAAAATGCCGTAAAAGCATCTGTTACAGCTGTGGAAGTATGGAATTTGTTGGACTGCATCTTGGCAACGTCAAAATTCAGCAGGGAAAACCAAAGATGGGCATATTCATGGCCAAAAATCTCGGCAATTCCAGATTCCTCCAAGTCAGCCCAGTCGGTATAAAATCCAAGAAAGCAGAGTTCCGGATAATCCCTAATGCCATTGCTGCCCTCCACCCGCAGCCCCTTCAGGGGGCGCGGGTCGGAAAAGTCTGTCATTAAATATAAGGGATTCTCAATGGTATCCTTGGCTTTGCTGGGGAAACCGCTGTTTTTGAGGAAATTAAGCAGCCACTGACCCAGGGCCAAAAAGCTGGGACAGGGTTCTGTCTGCAGAATTTGCATAAACTCCCGGTATTTTGCCGAGTCCGCGGCAATGGGCTTGACATGGTACAATTTTTGCCCCAGGTTATTTTCAATTATGTCCGGTGTCACAGGCTCCACCAGTCTGATATTCATATTTCTCCTTCCTGCCAGATCTCGCCCTTGTGCTCCCAAGTGTTTCTTCGGTTCAGAGCACATACAGTAAGCAAGGCATCCAGCCCCGCCTGGGTTATCTGATAACAGCTCCTTTTTCTTTGCTGAACAAATTTGGCCTGAGCCAATTCCTTGAGATGGTGATAGAGAGGCCCGCCCTCTATGCCGACAAGCTCAGCAAGCTGGGCAGCAGTCCGTTCCCCTTCAGCCAGGGCTTTGAGGATCTTAATTCTGTGTTCATTGCCCAGAGCCATGCAATATCTTGCTGTCGACAGGGAATCGTCTTCAGCAATTGCCCCCAGCCAGGTGACCTGCACTGCCGCAGTTTTCTCTTCAGCGTTGAAAACGCTGTGACAGATATACTTCTCCCCTTCCATGATGCCCAGAGAATCCAAGTAATGCCGTATTTGCCCGGCAATCCCCATCAGGTTAGAATCTGCCGTGACGGGTGCGGAAT
>DIPE01000076.1:1740-7510 GCA_002427015.1 Firmicutes bacterium UBA5496
CGTATTTGCTCGGCAATTCCCATCAGGTCAGAATCTGCTGTGACAGTTGCGGGCGCTTGCTCGGCCCGGGGCAAGCGAGCTTTTAGTTCTTGCACCTCTTCGCTCAACTGGTTTACTTTTTTCAGGATGTTTTCAATGTCAGACATCAGCTTCCCTCCAATAATATATAATTCTATATTAGTGTACCTCCTTATATCTGTCAAGACGCCCAGCCCTGTCTTCCTTAATTGCTCTGGGTTGGTGTATAATAACCTGTGAGGTGAACCCATGGAACCTTTAATCCTGAAATATGGCAATATCATCCTTCGGGACCGCATCCCGGCAGACCTGGCAGATCACCGGCGCTGGCTGCGCACCGAAACTGCCTGGCTGGATTGGGATGCCCCCTGGGAAGGCAATGATCCCCCATTCATCAGCAAGTACTTGGAACGCCTGGAGCAGCAGCTGCATCAACCCTTGCCGGCAATCCGCCCAACTCTGGAAATCTGCCATGCCGATGGCGCGCATATCGGCATGGTCAACGCCTACTACATCGATGGGGACAGAGAAAGGCTGGCGGTAGGCATCGGCCTCAGGGAAAGCAGCTACTGGGGCAAGGGCCTTGGCACTCAGGCCTTTCTCCTTTGGCTGAGCTATCAGTTTGCCGCCACCGGCCGCAAGCGCATATACTGCCAGACCTGGTCGGGGAATACCCGCATGCTCAAACTGGCGGCGAAATCTCATTTCAGCGAATGTGAACGCATCAGGAACTTACATGAAATCCAGGGCCAGCGCTATGATGCTCTGACCTTTGTCCTCAACCAGGCAGTCTTTTGGACTATGCACCCAGAACTGCACCCCGGAGGGACAATATAATTTTTGAGGTGGGCAAAAAATGAATAAAATCCGGCACTTTATCTTATCTCGGCCGCAGGTGGCCTTAATTATTTTAGCGGCAGTATACGCCTTGGTCACTTCCCTCTACCCCTTGTTTAACATGCCCCGGGAAACCACATATTGTTTGAGCACAGGCCTGGATGACCGCATTGTCTTCTCCCCAGTGTGGATCCTCCCCTATGTCTCCTGGTATGCCTTTCTTCCCGCTGTAGGTTTTTTCCTCATGTTTAAAGATAAAAGACAATGTGCAATCACGTTGCTGACCATGATTTTCGGGCTGCTCCTCAGCTATCTGATTTATTCTTTTTTCCAGACCACTGTTCCCCGGCCGGCAGTCCCTGGCGACGACCTCTTCTCCCGGCTGGTGCGGCTGATTTATCATATTGATCAGCCCTTTAACGCTTTCCCCAGCATTCATGTTCTGGCTACTTACGCGCTGATGCTGGGCGCGGCCAGGGGCCGGGGCATTAAAAAAGCCGCCAAGGCGGCAATATGGATTGTGGGCTGGGCAATCATCCTGTCCACGGTATTTGTCAAGCAGCATGTAGCCGCAGACATCCTTGGCGGTTTAGTCCTGGCGCAAGTTCTGCACAGGCTGCTTGCCTATCCGCTGGATTGCTGGTTGGACGCCGAAGCTGCAAAGATATGACCCGCAAAACAACACCGAACCCCCTGAGTCAGGGGGTTTTTCCTATTCGGGCAGGTCTTTCTGCTTTCTGTCTGACCGGGGCGGCGGCGGGCCGATAAACTGATAGTAATCGCACTCAATCCTGCCGTTATAGAGCTTGCGCTTTTTGTCTGCCTTGCGGCCGTAATATTTTTCAAAATCCGCCTCGCTGGTGATGATATAGATTGACCAGGTGTCCCAGGGGGCAAAGACTTTGCCCATTTCTCTGTATAGCCCAAGAGTGGGGCCCTCAAGCCTTTCCCCGTAAGGGGGATTGGTGATGAGGCAGCCGTATTTCACCGAGGAACGCACCTGAGCCAGCTCCCGGCGCTGAAAGTGGATTTTGTCTGCCACCCCTGCATTGTCAGCATTCTGGCGGGCGATGGCGATAACTGATGCATCTATATCCGAGCCTTGGAGCTTAAGGGGGTTGTCTGCAATAGCCCCGCTGGCTTCGCTTCTGGCTGCCTGCCACAGGGCTCTGCCCAGCTGGGGCCAGTCCTCGGCGGCAAAGCGGCGGGTGAGGCCGGGAGCGATATTATCTCCAATCAGAGCCGCTTCGATTAAGATTGTCCCTGAGCCGCAAAAGGGGTCCAGAAGCAAACGCTGAGGCTGCCAATGGCTAAGCTGGACCAAAGCCGCCGCCAAGGTTTCCTTAATAGGCGCCTGTCCCGCCTCTATCCTGTAGCCTCGTTTGTGCAGGCCGGCGCCGCTGGTGTCAATAGTAAGGGTTGCCCGGTCTTTGAGGAGAGCCACCTGAATGGAATAACGGGGGCCGGTCTCCTGAAACCACTGGACCTTGTATTTTTGTTTCAGCCGCTCCACCACTGCCTTTTTAACGATGGCCTGGCAGTCGGGAACGCTGTGCAGCTGAGACTTGACGGATTTTCCCTGCACAGGGAACTCTCCGTCTTGGGGGATCCAATCTTCCCATGGCAAGGCCTTGGTCTTTTCAAAGAGTTCATCAAAACTTTTCGCCGTAAATTCCCCCAGCAGCAATTGCACCCTGTCGGCAGAACGCAGCCAGAGGTTGGCCCGGGGGATGGCTGCCAGGTCTGCGACAAAAAGCACCCGGCCGTTTTCCACTTCCAAATCGGTATAGCCAAGATTCTTCAGTTCCCGTGCGACCACCGCCTCCAAACCAAAGGCCGCTGTTGCAATAAGACGCACTTCATTCATGTTTGTCACCACTTTTCCCCGCAGTTATAGTGCAAAAGCCAAAAAAAGGGGCCCTATTGGCCCGCGCTTTGCTACTCATATAATACTATGCTATCAAGCATATGCCTGAAAAGAGGCGCATACTGGGAGTCAAGACCGCTGGAGCAGGTCATAGTTATGACGTATGTAAAAGTCTGAGGTTGCTTATTTACCGCATTGTAGGTGCGTTTAAAGTAAAGCTGGTGTTTGTTGACCAAGACTCCATCTTCTTTGCAGGAAACCACAGTATACATGGACTCGCCAAACCCCTCCAGGAAAACTGTATTCTGAGAGATAACGGTAAAGACCTGGGGCTTGTTGTCCACCCGGTGAGCGTCGGGATTGAGGACCATTGCTCCAAGAAAACTGATATCCAGGGTGCCGCGGACACTGTCCTTGAAGACCACCTGGGATTGGGCATCATAGTAGAGGCTCCAGCCGGTGCCGGGAACTTCCATTTTGATGCCGTAGTCAGAAAAATCCATTGGCACCCATTGGGCGCTGGGATCATAATCCGGGCCGGTAACAGTATCTCTCTTGAATTGTGAAGCCATAGCATACACAGCTCCGCCAATAAGGGCAATCGCCAGTATAATCAGCAGAATTTTAACTGCCAGGGCTCCCCCGCCCTTGGACTCTACTTTCCTCAGTGAACGTCCGCAATAAGAACAAGATTTAGCCGTATCCGCCATTTCATTGCCGCAATCCGGACATAACATATATAACCCCCCTCAGAGGTATTTATTGCCTCTACAATATTCTACACAGAGGCAAGGAAATCCTGCTTGGGGTTATTATTTTAGATTAAGCTTCAGCAGGGCTGCTGGCAATATACACCTTTAGTTCAGCATCCTGCTCTTTGGGAACCAGGTAGATGCTGGTTTGGGCATCCCATCTCTCCTGGACAGGAAATACAACCATCTGTGCCTCCCGCCGATCCTTGACAATGCAGGCACAGACATCAGCCTCCCATTTTTTGTCCACGAATAAAACCTTTACCGCCAAAACCTTCCCTCCTCTATCTGATAATACTGCCATCTTGTAGACTATATCAGACTCATCTGTCAAATATTGTCGAATCAGCTGATTCGGACGGGGATTTTCAGACTGTCGGTATAATATTATGCGAAGCTCAGTAAGATTTTGTGGTAATAGGGTCTCAATAATTTGCAAATAATATACTTATGACTGAGCAAGGAGGAATAAAATGGACGTAATATCCCATGGGATTTGGGGAGGAATGCTCTTGGGCAAAAGAACGAATTTTTGGCTGGCGGCAGTATTTGGCATACTTCCCGATGCATTGGCCTTTCTCCCCTACCTCATTCCCCGGATTCTGGCAGGGGAATTATCGGCGATTCTGGCCCGGCCCCAGATATATCCCCCCTGGGTGCTTACAGTCTATAACTGCACCCACAGTTTGGTCATTGCCGGCATGATCTTCTATGCCCTTTGCCGCATCCGCCTGGATTTAGGTCTAGCCTTCCTGGCCTGGCCCCTGCATATTCTCTTTGACATTCCCACTCATACTGCCGCATCTTTTCCTACCAAGTTCCTGTTTCCCCTTAGTCATCTGCACTGCAATGGAATTGCCTGGCGGACGGGCTATATTTTTCTGGGAAACTGGCTGGCCATCGCCATTCTATACTTGCTCCAGGCTGCCAGAATGCAAATTGCCCAACAGCAATAAAAAACTGCCAAGCCGGCAGGAAGGCCCATGAAAGCACAGTCAGAAGAAACCAATAAGGGCTGTCTCCTTTTTTGAGACAGCCCCTTTTACCGCCATAATTTTTCCAGCCCCCGATAGATCCAGCCGGGGAACAATGCGAGCCAGCTGAGCAAATCCATCTGACAAAGACGGGTTATGCCAAAGGCGCCTGCTGCCATCAAGCCGGCTTCGGCATATACAATACCCAGCCTGCTGCCAATGGCTACAATTAAAAATGCGCTTGTACACAAAAATGCCAAGTTTATGCCGATGCCCTGCCAGGACCAAGTATCGCCAATCATAGAACCCACAAGAGCAGTCATAAGCGCCAGCGCCGCTGTTCCTAAAAACAAGGGCAAGAAGATTGCATGGCGCACCGCCACAAAAACATAGCACATCAGGGGGATGCCTAAGGTAAGCAGCACCAGCAGGCCGCCATGGTGCCACCGGTCCAGCAGGTGGTAGACAAGGAGACAAAGAATTACTGCAGCCAGCCCGCTGAAAAAATAGATAGCTTTAAACTGGTCAATTGCACCCAGCCCCCATAATAAAAAGGCCGGAGCCATACCCATTATCCCCGCGCTTAAGTCTTTCACGCAAACATCACCCCTTAGAAATTGTTTCGACACTCAAAAAGAATTTTCCTGCCCCTGCCGCTTAAAATTTATTAGCAAAATAAAACAACCTGCGTCAGCAGGTTGCTCGTTTCTTTATTAGCTAAAGGATTTTAAAGCCGTTTCGTTCCAAAATCTGCTGGGTTTCAGGGCCTTTGCCTTTTTCCACCTTTAGGATTACCATATTCGTTGAGGCAAAACGGCTTTGGGTAGAGACCACAGTCTCGATTTTAATCTCATTTTTTTGCATAAGAGCAGTGATGTCAGCCAGGCGTCCTAAGACATCGGGGACTGCAAACATCACCCGGTCCCCGCCTTTGGGCCCGTAACCCAGGATTTCGTCAAAAACCCGCAAAACATCGCCTTTAGTGAGGATGCCCACTAGTTGATTGTCATTATCTACAACGGGAAGCAAGTCCACCTCGTGGCGGAACATTATGTATGAGGCTTGCTCAATGGGTTCACCCGCATTGATTGCCAATACTTCCTGATCCGGGTGGAGAAGCTCGCTGACGGTTCTGCGGTGGAGAAAATGAGCGATGCGGCGCTTGTCCGGTTCAATAGTGACTTTTGTGGAAGCGAAGGGAATAGGCATGTCAGTATCTATGCCTGCTTCTTGATTTTGCTGGGCGCAGCAGGCGCAAAATTCACGCATGATCGTCTTCTCATCGACAACGCCAACAACCTTGCCTCCATCTACAACAGGAA
>DIPE01000076.1:7596-15623 GCA_002427015.1 Firmicutes bacterium UBA5496
ACAGGAATGCCATCAAAATTATGCTCTTCCAAAATCCTTAAAACTTCGTAAAGGCTGACTTCGGGACTGACTGTAAACACCTTGCGAGTCATTCTATTTTTAACAAACATTTATTGCCCCCCCCAGATTCATGGTAATAATATTGTCCTATTTGCGAAGTATTTTGTCAACCTCGGACGCCAAAAAAAGGTTAATCTTCCCAAATTAATCACGGGCTGTTCCCTGTTATTTTAAGTTTGCGGCATCTGGCTGCACTGGCAAGCCCCCTGCCCAGCCTCAGCAGATTGGAGCCCGGAGATTATCGCCTGAATTATCTCCTCTACCCGGCCTTTGCCGTTAAAGCCGGCATAATCTGAGTCCCCCCAAAGATTGGTCTTGGGATAAGCGGCCGCCGCCCTTTCCATTATGGTAAAGCTGTCCAGACAGTGGACGGTGCCGGGATTTTTGGCCAGGCGCATAAAGCAGTCCTCTCCTTGCTGAAAGCCGACCACGGCAATATCCGCCCCCAGCTCTACCAGCATCATGGCGATATAATAGACGTAGTTCTTGCGGACACTGGCGCTGACCGCCAGGCAATTGCCTACTTTATGCAGCTTTGCGGAAAGGGCCGCCTCAAGTCTGACCTCTCTGTCGATTCTGCCGGTAATGCGAAAGATATCCAGGAGCTGCCGGTAACTGACCCCGCCCTCCTCAAGGATGGCGGCCAGGTCGGCAATGGTTCTGTTGGCGGCAGCCGCCAGGTTTCTTGTATCTCCCATAATCCCCGCCCCCAGGGCCAGGGCGTGGCTGCCCTGCAACTCTCGGCCCAGAGCCCGGCAGATTCGCCAAACCAGCTGACAGGTTGAATCTGTCCGCTCATAGACTGCTGCCAAGGCGCCTGGGACCAAGGTATTGTTTGCGTGGTGGTCCACCAGGAGATAGGTGGCGGGCATGGAGCCCGGCAACTGCTGGGCGTCGGCGGTATCCACCACAATAGTCAGGTCATAATCCCCGGGGTCAGGGGCGTAGATAACCTGCATCTTAAGCTTGAATTGCAGCTCCCGGGCATGTTCACTGACTTTCCGGGGCACCGCCGTCTTCCCTCCCAGCATCTCCGCCAAAACCCAGGCGGCTCCCAGGGCATCGCTGTCAGCATCATCGTGACAGAGGACAAGCAGAGATTTGCCTTGATTGGCTGCAAGCGCTTCCAGGAAACTGTCAATCACTGAAATTCACCCCAGATTTTGACTTCGGGAACCAGGAGGATATTGTGTTTTTTCTCGACCTCCTCTTGCACCTTGCGAATTAAGTTGAAAATATCCTGGGCAGTGGCCTGATTGGCATTGATGATAAAGCCGCAGTGTTTTTCAGAAACCGCTGCACCCCCCAGGGTCATGCCTCTTAAATTGCAGGATTCAATGAGCTGGCCGGCATAATGCCCCCTTGGCCGCTTAAAGGTGCTGCCGGCGCTTGCCTTGTCCAGAGGCTGTTTTTCCCAGCGGCGGCGGTTGAACTCATTCATCTTCTCCTGAATCGCCCTTGCGTCACCGGGCAGCAGTTCCAGCTCGGCCTCCAGGACAATATGGCCATTACTCTGAAAGGCGCTGGACCGGTAGCCTAATTCCATCTCTTGCAGGCTAAAGGTGACCAGTTCTCCCTGGCTGTTAACCGCCAGCACCCGCCGCAGCACGTCCTTCATCTCTCCGTCATAGGCGCCGGCGTTCATAACCACCGCGCCGCCAACAGAACCGGGAATGCCGCTGGCAAATTCCAGGCCGGCAAGGCTGTTCACCAGGGCTACTGAACTGACCCGAGGCAGAGATGCCCCTGCCTGAGCGACAATTTTGGCGCCGGCGACACTAATCCTCGCCAAGTTGTCCCCCAGGGCAATCACCACTCCCGACAGGCCCTTGTCGCTGACCAGCAAATTTGTGCCCCGGCCCAGTACATGCCATTGAATGCCGTTTTCAGCGCAATAGGCTATTACCTGGGCCACCTGGCTGTAATCCCCGGGCCTCACCAGGTATTCGGCGGGACCACCCACCCGAAAAGAAGTATATTGAGACAAGGGCTGCCGGCAGAGCACCGAACCCGCCCCCAGGATTGATTCCAGCTGGGCTTTGATCAAAAGTCTTCCCCCCAAACATTGTTACTCAAATTATAGGATAGCCTCCAGCCCCTGTCAAAATTCAGCTTGAGACAGGGAAAAGACAGTTCCTTGCCGAAATAAGCCAGTAAGAAAATGACCAGGAGGGATAAGAATGAAACCTAAAATTAACAGCAGGGTTTGGGCAGCAGTCAGCTATCTTCCCCCGTTTTTCGCCCTGCTGCTCTTCTTTAAAGGCAAGGATTCCCTAGTTTTCTTTCACGCCAGGCAGGCCCTGTGGATCTGGCTGCTCTTTGTCCTCGCCCTGATCGTAATTCTCTTGCCGGGCCAATTCTTTGCCCTGGCCAAATGGCCCATCAGCATAACAGCCGCCCTGCTCTTTATTTTTCTATTAGTAAATGGCATTGTTGACGCCTTCCGGGGCAAGGCCAATCCCTTGACCCCTTTTGGCGAATACGTGCAAAGGCAGGGATTTTTTCAAAGCTTGCACAAATAACTCCAGGCGAAAAAGAACCCAAGGGGTTCTTTTTATGTCAGCTCCAATTCTTGTCCCGGCTCCATGACCTCCACCCGGGAAAGGCCTTTTGTCTCTACATTGGCCTTAAAGAGATAGGGATCTTGAACAATGAGGTCATTAGTATTGTAGTGCATGGGGATTATAACCCTTGGCTTCAGCATTTCCCCCGCCAGCACAGCGTCCGCGGGCCCCATGGTATAGTTGTCCCCTATGGGCAGCAAGGCATAATCTATTTGCTCCAATTTTGCCAGCAGCCCCATATCTGAGAACAGCCCCGTGTCCCCGGCGAAATATATCCCTATCTGGTGGAAGTTAAGGTAAAACCCACAGGCCAGGCCCCCAGCCACCCCTGCCCCGTGGAGCGCCGGGGTGAAGCGCAGGTAGCCAAAGGGGAAGTTGGCCCTGCCGCCGATATGGCCGGTATGGATGCGGCTGACACCTTGGCTGCGGCAGAGATTGCCCACCTCAAAGGTAGATATTAAGACGGCGTTATTGTGCTGGCAGATTTCAACGGCATCTCCCAGGTGATCCCCATGGGCATGGCTGACCAGAACATAGTTGACGGATAAGGACAAGGGGTCCCGGTCCCCTGCCCCGGGATTGCCGTTGATATACGGATCAAAAATCAGGCTGTCGCCGCCGTTGCTCAGCACAAAACAGGAATGTCCCAAGTAAAGAAGCTTGGTCATTGCTTAACTCTCCCTTGCTTTAAGAATTATCCAAGTGCAAACTGCAAGTAAACTGCTGTGGGGAATCACCTCAAGCTTAAGCTGAGACCGCCGAGGACGCTACAGCATCCGCCCTCAGTATTCCCTCTTAACCCGGCAATAAACAGGCCTCCCTGATGCTTCAGTATATGGCGCAAAGGACTAAATTAAGCCCAGATTTTTGGCCTGCTCCCGAATTGTCTCCGTCACCATGCTTTTTAGCTCCTCAGGGGCAACTACTTCTGCTTCTGAGCCCATACTCAGGACCCAGGCAAAGATTTCATCCAGCATGCTGACGGACTTGTGAAATTCCAGGCTGCCGTCAGGCAAATCCTTTAGGAGGTCAGCCTTATTCCCCTTGTACTCCTTGACAAAACCGCTGGCCCCCGGGGAAAAGCGCAGCACCACCTGGTAGTCCTCTTCCCCCTTCAGGGCGTTCCAACATCTCTTGCTGTATTCCTCATAATTAAAGGAAGGGTCTGGTTCAAACAGAGTTTCCAGCATTTCAGCTGCCTCAATCCGGTCCAGGCGAAACTCCCGGATGGAATTGCGGGAGGTGCACCAGGCTACTATATAGTATTGCTGCCGGAAATAAATAGTATAGGGGTGAATGATGCGCTCACTGTTCTCGTTGGCGCCAAAGGCATGGTAGTGAATCCTCACTGCCTTCTGCAGGCGGATGGCATCGGCAAACAACTGAATAATCTGAGCGCCCCGGCCTTCGCTGCCGGGAAACTCCACCCGAAAGTTTTGGTATATATCTTTGAGGTACAAGCGCTGAGGTTCCGGCAATCCAGAAATTAAGCGATCAGTCAGCTTGATGCCGGCCTCAGTCACCGGATCGTGGCCCAAACTCTCCAGCAACCTGTTGATAAAGACCACTGCCATCAGTTCGTCAAAAGAACACTGAATTTCCTCAAGCTTAAAATTATCCAGCATCATATAGTATATCTTCTGGCCCCGCTGCTCTTCGGTAATGGGAAAGATTTTGCTGAGGACATCAATATCCCGATAGATTGTCCTGAGAGAAATATCTTCCATCAGGCTCTTCACCAGCTCCCGATGCAAATCTTCGGCGCTGCGCCCATTTTTGCTGCCGGCCAGGGCCCGCAACATAAACTGCTGGCGTACTAGAGCGTTAATGCTCATAATCTGACCTCCTGCATTATAGTCCTTCGCACTTGTATATTCGCCCAAAACCTTCCTGTCTCCTGCATCTTTTCCGGGGATGTATGGCAGGATTGCCTGTTTTTGCAGCGAATACTTACATATTCAGGAGGTGGAGTCAAATTGCAAACCAATTCCGCAAGGCTGGTCCAGATTGCCGTTGCCGGCCAAGTAGCCTTTGCCCGCTCCTACGGTCCCTGGGAAATCAGCCAGGAAGGCAAGGCCTTCATGTATCCCAGCGTCGGCGGCATCAGCTATAATGTGAAAATTGGCGACCTGGCCAGCGGGTTTGAGGCCGACCACGCAGAACCGGGAGTAACCATCCGCAGAAAGGACAATCTGGAAAACGGCGGCCTCAACACTTTGGCCTGTGTAGGCAACACCGCCACAGTAGTCAGCGGCGATGCCAAGGGCGCCCGGGGCTATGTCACCGGCAAACACGGGGGCGTTGAACACGTCCTGGTCTGGTTTGATCAAGCCACGTTGGAAAAGCTGGGCCCCGATGATATTGTCCAGATAAAAAGCTGGGGTACCGGCCTGGCCATTCAGGAAATACCGGAAATCCAGTGCAAAAATTTGGATCCTGACTTGCTGGCCAAGATGAATCCCCAAATCCGCTCCGGGGTCTTAGAAGTGCCCGTTGCCGCCATCGTCCCTGCCCATCTCATGGGCTCGGGCATGGGCTCGGCAACTGCCCACCGGGGGGACTATGACATCATGACCGCCGACGTCAAAGCCTATAGAAAGTATAAGCTGGACAAACTCCGCTTCGGCGATATCGTTCTCCTCCAAGACTGTGACACTGCCTATGGCCGCGGCTACCTGGAGGGAGCTGCCACCATCGGCGTCGTCGTCCACAGCGACTGCCTTTTGGCCGGCCATGGTCCCGGAGTCACCACTCTCTTAACCTGCAAGACTCCGAAAATTCGGGGCAGCCAAGACCCAAAGGCCAACATAGGCTACTATCTGGGAATTCTATAAGGAGATGAATTTATGCTTAAAACCAACAAAGACCAACTGGTGCAGCTGGCGGTATCCGGCCCTGTAGCCCATTCCAGAGTCCGCACTCCTTACCGGATCAAAACCAGCGGCATTCCCATTACCCTGCCTGGAACCGGCGGCATTACCTACAATGTCAAAATTGGCGACTTGGCCTGCGGCTGGGTGGCTGACCATGTGGAGCCCGGAGTCAGCATCCGCAACAGTGACGAAGCTGAGAACGCCGGCCTCAACACCCTGGCCTGCGTAGGTAACACCGCCACTGTAATCAGCGGCGAGGCTAAAGGGGCCAAGGGCTATGTCACCGGCAAGCACGGAGGGATTGAGCATGTCCTGGCCTGGTTTGAGCAAGACACTTTGGAATCCATGGCCATCGGCGATAAAATCCAGATTCGGGCTTGGGGAACAGGCCTTAAACTCCTGGAATCTCCGGAGATAACTGTGATGAACCTGGATCCGGAACTCCTGGAAAAGATGAACCTCAAGCTTGTTGACGGCATCCTGGAAGTGCCGGTAACCACCTGTATCCCCCCCTATCTCATGGGTTCCGGCATCGGCGCTGCCACCTGCCATACCGGAGACTATGACATCATGACCGCTGACCCTGAAGCCTTCAGGGAGCATGGCCTGGACAAACTGCGCCTGGGAGACATAGTCCTGCTGCAGGACTGCGATAACCAATATGGCAGAGGCTATCTCAAGGGCGCTGTTTCCGTGGGCGTGGTCGTCCACAGCGACTGTGTCATCACCGGCCATGGCCCCGGCGTCACCACCCTCTTTACATGCAAAAAGCCCCTCATCCGGGGCGTTAAGGACGCCAAGGCCAATCTCACTGCCTGGCTTTCCCTATAGCAGAACACCAGCCATCAAGGAGCTTTGATGGCTGGTGTTTTATTCCCAGACAAATTCTTCTACATACAGTGTCCATTCTGATAAGAAGCCTGCTTCTGTGGGCGCTCCCCCTTTAACCCTGAGGCGGTAGCCTAAGAGTTCCGCCCATTCTCCCCGGGTTTCCAGCTCCAGGGCAGCTGTAATCTGCCGGGCCAGTGCGGTCAGGGTGTAGTAGGGGATTTGCCGGGGGATATCCTGCCATTCCAAATTCCCTGCATCAAGATTGAGCAGCAGACTGTCGCTGCCATATTCCAGCCGCAGTGAACCCCGGGGCATTTCAATATCCAGCGTCAAGGTTTCCCCCCGTGATTCCAGCACCCGCATCTCAAGGTCCCCATCCTTCTGATGGAAAACAAGGCGATAGCGGGCGTGCCAGACCTGATTTTCAGCGGTTTTAGCCCAGTCCCGGGCCCGAGCCCCTGGGTTACAGCCCCCCAGAAACATTGCCACCGCCAGCAACAGAGCCCCCAGTCTATATTTCAAAAAAGGCCGCTCAAGGCCGTCTTTATTCCAAGATATTTTCACTGGAATCCCCTCCAGTTAATTATATCTTTTCCTCCCGGAATTATTCCCGACGGGACTGTTTATAGAGCAAGTTTACAGCCTGGGGCAGGACCGCCAGCACATCCCGGGGCAGCTGGGCAACAGAGCCGTCCTTCCGGGCAGCCAGCTCCGAAGCCGTGCCCAAAAGCCAGGCTGCGGCGCAAGCTGCCGCAAAGGGCTCTGTATTCTGGGCCAGCAAACCCAGAACCAGCCCCGTGAGGATATCCCCCGAACCGCCTGTGGCCAGACCCGAAGTGCCGGTTACATTGAGAGCGGCCATGCCTGCAGGCTCGGCGATGCAAGTAGTAGAGCCTTTGAGAATTACAACACAGCCCCAAGCTCTCGCCGCCCGCCGGCAAATTCCCAGGGGGTCGGCTAAGACTGCCTGGACAGTGCAGGCCTGCAGCCGGGCCATCTCACCGGGATGGGGGCTTACAATGGTAGGGGCCTCCCGCCGAGGGATACCCTGGGTCATCACATTGAGGGCATCGGCATCAATTGCCAGAGGCAAATCGGATTTAAGCAAGCGCCCTGCCAAGGCCCTGGTTCCCGGACAAACCCTGCATCCGGGGCCAATGGCGGCTGCGCTGAACTTCCCCAGGGGCACCTGGGCGGCAGCTTCCGGTGAAAACTCCCCCTGAGCGGAAGAAGGCACCGGCAGAGTCAGGGCTTCCCAAATATTGGCCGCCAGCAGGGGTTGGATTTCGCTGGGACAGGCGATGGTCAAGAGGCCAATCCCCGACCGCAGGGCTGCAGTTCCCGCCAGCATGGCTGCGCCGCTCATGCCGCGGCTACCTGCAGCCAAGAGCCCGTGGCCAAAGCTTCCCTTGTGACTGTCCAATTTGCGCTGGGGCAAACCCCTGGCAGCATAGGGGCCATCATTTAAGACCAAGTCAGTTCCCTGGAGCAGAGGGGCAGGCAGGCCTATGGGATCGATATAAATTTTGCCTGCTGCCTGGCGGCCTGCAGGTGTGTAGAGACCAGCCTTAGCCAGGCCAAAAGTGGCGGTGGCCATAGCCTGCACCACCGGACCCGCAGGCGGCACAAATTCCGCCGGCAGCCCCGAAGGAATGTCCACGGCCAGCACAGCCCCCGGGCTGCTGTTGATGGCGGCGAT
>DIPE01000076.1:15733-15969 GCA_002427015.1 Firmicutes bacterium UBA5496
GGGCTGCTGTTGATGGCGGCGATGATCTCTGCCGCTGTTCCCCTGGGCTCCCCTTGAATGCCGGTGCCTAAAAGAGCATCGACGATTAAGGCATACTCAGCCAGCTGGCCGGGGCCCTGGTATTTCTCCCAGGCCAAACCAAAGCTGTCATAGATTCTATACTGAATGGCGGCATCACCCTGCAAAGCGTCAGGGTCTGTCCCGGTGACCACCTTCACTTGATAGGAGCGGGCGGC
>DIPE01000033.1:0-10237 GCA_002427015.1 Firmicutes bacterium UBA5496
CCGTTTATTCTCTCGGGCCCAAATAAGGGTCGGCACCAGGTAGGCCAGGCTCTTGCCGATGCCCGTGCCCGCTTCCGCCAAGGCATGGGCGCCCTCATTAAGGGCCTGGGCAAGATTGACAGCCATCTCCAACTGCTGAGGCCTGCTCTCATAAGCAGGCATGACCCCGGCAACATATCCCCCCAGACCCAGGGCAGCATTAACCAGCTGGAGGGAAACACTTGCTGGCGGCAGGCTTTGCACCGGCTCTGTGAGGATATAGGCTTCGCTGACATTGTTGTCCACGATGGCAAAGCCGATGCCCTCCCGGGCCAGCCGCGACGCGGCTGTAATATCCGCCCCTGAGGGCGTCAAATCCCCGGAAGGATGGTTGTGAATAACCACCAGGCATTTGCCAGGCTGGGCCTGGACTACAGCTGGAACGCTGGACTGGTTTCCCCGGGCCATGACCTGGATGTCTGTCAACACATCCCCTGTAAGATTGGCGCAAAAAAATACTTCATTATTTTTGGCCTCAGCTATTTCTTGGCGCAGAAATCTGGCTGCCGCCGGGGAAAACCACTTATGCATGGTGAATTCACCTCCGCCTGCTATTATAGCATTTTGCTGCCAGGACATACTATCTCCAAGGAGGTAAAGAGATTGGCAAAACCCAAAGGAAAACCCCGGGGCAGGGAAATTCGCTCCCAGCTGGCGCAACTGAAGAGCCATCCCCATGGCAGCGAAAAGGGTGTCAAGTGGCCTATGGCCGTCAAAGACGGCTCCAGGCAAGACTACGGCTCCAAAATGGATACTGGGATGAAGGGAACTGACAATGAACTTTTGGCTGTGCAGAGACGGCTGGACGCTGATGATAATTTGTCGGCGTATGGCCTCAAGGTCAGTTCTGGGAATGCTAAAATTCAAATTACCGGCATAGTGGATACCCTGGCTGACAAAGAACAACTCAAGCCCCTCCTAAAGAGTCTGGGGATTGAGGAATTTGCCGATGGAGTCAGCATTAGCACCGACGGCCCCGTCCTGGACCAGGATGTCGCCCGGGAAGTTAGGGAAGAAATAGAGGCTGAACCCCTGCTTGCAGACAATGCCATCGGCGTGGAATGTGTTGCGGGAACGGTGTTCCTGGCCGGAGAGGTTAAGAGTCCCCAGGGGGAGCAGACAGCCCTGGCTGCAGCCCGCCGGGCCCGGGGCGTTGTCCAGGTAGTCAGTCAGCTGCGCTTTGTGCCGGAGGAAAGGGAATAAAAATAGTCTCTGGAACCAAGCCAGAGACATCTTTTTTAGCCTTTAACTGACAGCCTTTATTTTAAATCCAGTTCAATCAATTCCTCATCCTGCCAGTCTCCCTGAACATCCCGGACCAGCACTTTATGCTTATAGACAAATCTTGCCGGCCAGCGTCCTGAGGGTAGCTGGGGAAACCAGAGCTGTACTGTGGCCCGGGTACCGGGAAACAGCTCCACCCCTGCTTCTTTGTACTTTGGTGGATGCTGCCAAGTGCAAGACTGGTGACATTGATAAAAATCCCCCATCTGATCTACCAGCACTCCTCTGCCATTGCGGCAGTCCAGCTGCTGGGAGAAGGATGCCCTGTTGCGCACATGGAGAATGAGGATTGAAGCCCGCAGGGCAAACAAATCTTGGCTTTCCAAAGAGAGCATCTGTTTGTAGCGGCAACTGCGGCGATAATAACTGCATTCCCGGGGGCAAGTAAAGACTTGATTTGGCTGGAGTGAGGCAATCTGGATTTCCAGATGCCGCCCCCCAAGGGGAGCAGGCACTAATTGAGCCCCAAGGGCGGCAGCGGTTTCTTGGTGGCTGCGGGCATGAAGGTTTTTGGGAAATGAGGGTTGCAGGGCCAGGGCCAGGTTTCTGTATGCTTCTTCAATTTCTTTGGCCTTTTCCGGATCGCCGCCAACATCGGGATGATTTTTTTTCATCAGGGCCCGGTAGGCAGCCCTGATTACTTCTGTCGAAGCGCCGGGACTGACGCCAAGCACTTTATAATAATCCTTCATTTTTTCCCACCCTTCCTATATGCTGCTTCGCCGGGGAGCAGTAATTTCCTGCACAGGAATCCCAGCTATTTATGATAGGTCTCGCCGGCGTTTATTTTGCATGCCCGATAGAGCTGCTCCAGGAGAATCAGGCGCATAAGCTGATGCGGAAAGGTTAGTGCGGAAAAGCTCAAACGCATGTCTGCCCTGTTGAGCACATCCTGGCAAAGGCCCATGGAACCGCCTATACAAAAGGTCGCTTCACTGATTCCCTGCAGGGTAAAGCGTTGAAACAGGGCAGCCAAGCCGGGAGAATCCAAGCTCCTGCCTTTTATGTCCAGGGCCACGAGGAAAGACCTGGGCTTAATCCTGGTCATAATCTGCTCCCCTTCCCTTTGCAGGGCTTGTTGCTGCAAGGCGCTGCCCTTGGGACATGGCTGATCCGGCACTTCCTCAATGAAAACTTTCCCATACCGGCTCAAGCGGCGACTATACTCCTGGATGCCCTGTTGCAGCCATTTTTCTTTTACCTTGCCCACCACTACCAGACGGAATTGCATTTATACCACCAGGTAGACGGGTGGCTGAGAACAAAAATCGCAGAAGTGAGGGGCGGTCCAATCAGTAAAGGTGACTTTCTCCAGCAAATACAGATCCGGCGGCGCCTCGTAAATATCTACAAATTCGTCTATGGCCTGATCCAGGTGCTCAGAGCAGACTACATACATTCCACCAGCCTCCCATCAGCGAACTTCTAATTCCGCTAAGATAACCTCAAAATTGATTTTTTCTTTTCCGCGCACCACTGTCACCTGCACCTTGTCGCCAACGGATTTTTTGCTGATAATGCGGCGCAGGTCGCGAAGACCTTCGGTCTTGGTGCCATCCACTTGGATTATTATGTCTTCAGGCTTGATTCCAGCTTGCCTGGCGGGGCCGCCGGAGGGCGCCTCAGTCACCAGCAAGCCGTAATCACTGCCTAAATTATACGCCTCTGCAAGGGACGGCGTAATTTCGCCGATGGTCACCCCCAGCATGGGGCGAATGACCCGGCCTTCTTTAATCAAGGATTCGCTGATGCTCTTGACCAGGTTGCTGGGAATGCTGAAACCAAGGCCCTCGGCGTCAGTTATCTTGACGCTGTTGATGCCTACCACTTCACCCTTCATGTTGACCAGGGGACCGCCGCTGTTGCCTGGGTTGATGGCCGCGTCGGTCTGCAGGAGGCCAAAGACCCAGTCATACACATCAAAGCTGCGGTCGGTGGCGGAGATAATACCCAAGGTCACCGAGCGCTGCAGCTCAGGCCCACCGGGATTGCCAATGGCGATGACAAATTCACCAACAGTAAGTTGTTCTGAATCCCCCAGCACAGCCCAAGGCATGTCTGCCAAGGGTTTGATTTTTAATATTGCCAAATCGGTGCCGGGGTCCTGGCCCACTATAGCAGCCTCAGCTTCCTGACCATTGCTCAAGGTTACTACAACGGAAACGGCTTCTTCCACCACATGGTAATTGGTGACAATATAGCCCTGGGGACTGATGATTACACCGCTGCCATAGCCCGTGGGCGCGGCAGGCCTTATTCTTCCAAACCAGTCCCGGGACTGGGAAATGCGGGTTACGCCGACAACGGCGGGGAAGACCTTGTTTACTGCTGAAACAACTGCCGTCTGTTGATACTCCATGTCTGGCAGCTGGAGAGACTCCTGGTCCTTGTAATTCCAGGGCAAGACTTGGTCAGGATTCGGATTTTGACCAATTTCAGCTGCAGGCAGCAAATAGGGAAGCAGCGCAGGCAGGCATAAAAGAACAATCAACCCACCCAACATAGCTGCAGCCACAAGACCTAAAAAACGACGCCATCGGGAAGAACGGGGGGATTTTTCAATATAGTATTCTTCCATTTGCACCACCTCTGTTACGAATTGTAACAGATTTGCTATTTCACCTGCAACACCGGACCGAGTTTGTGCCGGGGAAGAACCTGCAGGCTGTGATAAACCGGTTCTGAATCCATGCCCTGGGCCGCAAGAAACTGAGCCACCGCAGAAATGGCGATTTCAGGGCTGTTGTTGACAGCGCTCAAGTGCCCTAAATGGGCCTGGGTAATCTTGCCCTTGGCGGCCAGCCCTGCCAGCACACGGGCCGCCTGAAGATTGGAAAGATGCCCATTTTCGCTGGCCACTCTTTGTTTTAAAGCCCTAGGATAGGGCCCATGCTGCAGCATCTCAGGATCGTGATTTGCCTCCAGCACCATAGCATTGCAGGCAGCCAGAGTATTGACTATGGCTGCCGTGACACAGCCTGTATCCGTAAGCACTGCCGCCCGGCATTTGCCTGTATCAAAGATATAGTTAACAGGTTCCAAGGCGTCATGGCATACTGGCAGGGCCCAGACTTCCAAGCCATTTAAGGCAAAAGCCGTTCCCGGTGAAATAAGTTTAATTTTATCTTCGGGGATGTTGCCCAATTTGCCTTTGGCCCCCAGCCAGGTGCCTGCAGTCATGTACAGAGGAATACCCAGCCTGCGGCTGAGAATGCCGGCGCCGGCAATATGGTCATTGTGTTCGTGGGTTACAAGTATGGCTGTGATGCTGGCGGGATCAATCCCCGCTGCCGCCAGACCGGCATAGGTGCGCTTGCCGCTGAGGCCGGCATCCAGGAGCAAAGCCCGGCCCTGATGCAAAATAATGTATGCGTTTCCACTGCTGCCGCTAGCCAGAGAATGCACTTCCATTTTCCAAGCCTCCATATAAAAACGGGGCAACTGCCCCGCATCAGATTAATTCAATATCTGCGCCCAAGCCCTGGAGTTTACCAATAAAGTCATGATAGCCCCTGCGCAGGTGTTCAACTCCGCTGACCCGGGTTTCACCCCGAGCGATAAGTCCGGCAATAATCAAGGCGGAACTGGCCCGCAAATCGAAGGGATGAACGGTAGCGCCCAGGATTTCGTCAACGCCTTCGATTACCGCAGCCCGTCCCTCAACCTTGATATTGGCTCCCATCCGCTTTAATTCGTCCACATAGCGAAACCTGTTTTCAAATATATTTTCGGTAATAATGCTTGTGCCTGTGCATACTGCCAGGTAAGATGCCAAGGGCTGCTGCAGGTCGGTGGGAAATCCCGGATAGGGAAAAGTCCTGACGTCAATGGCTTTCCCTCGAGCAGGGCCCTGCACTTTAATCCAATCATCCCCCTCTTCAATGAGCACGCCGGACTCCCGCAGTTTTGCCGTCACCGCTTCCAGGTGGCGGGGGATTACACCTTTGATTACCACATCGCCACCAGTAGCCGCGGCAGCAACCATAAATGTGCCCGCTTCCACCCGGTCAGGTATGATGCTGTGCTCGGCGCATCCCCGCTCTCCTGTGCCGGTGATGCGCAGGGTGCCTGTGCCCGCCCCCCGGACAGTCACTCCAATTTTATTGAGAAAGTTAGCCACATCGATAATTTCCGGTTCCCGGGCGGCATTTTCTATGGTAGTGGTTCCCGCCACTCCCGCTGCGGCCAGCATGACATTGATGGTTGCCCCTACGCTGACCAGGTCGAAATATATGTCTCCGGGTTTTTTTTCTCCAGCCTGCAAATGCACATTGCCGTCGCTGATTGTCCAAGTATAGCCCAGGGCACGAAACCCTTTGAGATGCTGATCTATTGGCCGGGGACCGATTTTGCACCCGCCGGGCAAACCCGTCCTTGCTGAGCCAAATCTGCCCAGCAGGGCGCCCATCAAATAGTAGGATGCCCGCAACTTTTCCGTGAGCCCCTCGGGAGGAGTGAGATTTTTTATCTGCCGGGTATCAACGCTGATAGTGGTAGAATCCAGCCACTGCACTGTTGCCCCCAAAGCAGAAAGAATTTCGCACTGAGTGCGCACATCAGTAAGCGGGGGCACATTCTCAAGGACACAAGTTCCCTGAGCGAGGATGGTGGCAGGAATAATTGCCACAGCCGCGTTTTTGGCGCCGCTAATGCTGACTGTACCTTGAAGGGGAAGAGACCTATTGATGTGTATAATATTTTCCATGATTACCCCCAGCTGAAGATAGTGATACTTATCTTATTCAACGCCGAAGAGAGTTTTCCTGCCGGAAGGCTGGCTTTCCCCTTCAAGTTCTCCTGTATGGGCATTGATATAGTACTTGTTGCCGGACTCCGTCTCCACTACCCAAACCGGGCTGGCGCGCCATTGATCTGCCAGCGTCGGCATGCCGTACCAGGAAATATATATGCCAGTAATTGTGGTCCCCGGGGGCATTATTTCTGCAGCCAACGTCAAGGCGGTGGTGGCAGGAATGGATAACAAGCTTTCGCCGGCATAGCCAATTACTTCCACCCAATAATATTCCATCGCAATTACGCTGCCGTTCTGATCAACTACAACTACAATCCTGGAGATTTCCAGATCCTTGCGGTGCCAGCGTTGTGTATACTCCACTGCCCATGTGCCATCTCGTCTGGGAAAGGACCTCCCGGCAATTGCGTCCCTGGGTTTTCCCACAGTGTCCTGGAGAAATTGATCGGCCTGTTTGCGGGCGGCGGCCATAGCAATGTTGCCCTTTTCTGGCATGAGGGCAGAAAGATAGTGAATGCGGCCATCCACGTAAATGTCCACTTCACCCTGGGCAGAGCGGTATTCTGACTTGGCTCCCGAAGGGACTCGCTCATAATTGTTGCCAATGAGACTCGCTGCCACTTCTTCTTCGCTCATAAGCACATTGCTAACACCCAATAATTGCACGCGCTTCATCCGCCTTGGCACCTTGGCTGTGACGGCAATGTCCCTGTACTCCAGCTCTTCAAGGGTTGCCTCAATCTGTTCAGCGCTGACATAATTTGCGGGATCAAAAAAGATAGGCAGCAGCCAGAGTTGAGTGACAAAAGCAAAGTTCAAAATTAAGAAGGCAACAATAAAAATACTGATTGTCCGTTCCCAATCCATTTACTGCCCTCCCAACTGGGTCCTGATTTGGAGAATGCGTCCATCACTGGCTGCCACATAGACAATTTGATTCCCAGTCCCTACCCGCCAAATCGGGATGAGCCGATTCTGCTGCCAATAATACGCCAGGGCCAAATCGGCAATGATTTTATTTTCTTCGGCAAAAAATTGGCCTGCCTGGGAATCAGAAGCCAGATGCCAAGCCAGAGGTTGTATATCCCCATAAGTCTCTAAAGTTTCTTCAGCGGGCACTGCCAGGTGACGCTGATAACCGCTGACCTGGCCTTGCTGAAATTCCACAGCAATTCCTACATTCTCGCCGGTAATCGGCAAGCCCAGGGCGAAGCTGCAAAACTCCAATCGTACAGACTCTGCAGGCCGGTTGCTCAAATACACAGGCAGCATATTGCCGGGCCAGCCGCCGTGAGCATGCAAAAAGTCTACTGTCGACTGCATCAGCTGGGGTTGATCCAAAAAGACTGCTCCCTGCCCCTGCACTCCGGCGGTATATTCCAATACCCCTGAGGGGAATACCCGCAAGGCGCCAAACCCGTCTGTATAAGTTTCTGTGCCATCTGCCTCCTGAATTTTTGAGGGGTGCAGGAAAAATGATTGGATTATTTCTTCAGTCCTGATCTCTTCAAGCTGGCAGGCAGGCACCGCAAGCTGCCTGGGCTCTGCCAAGTCAAAAACACCTGCAGCGACAGAATAGGTCTTGCCATTTTCCATTACTGCCATGGGATAGGCCGCAGGATTCCGGGGTTCTGCTGCTGCTTGTTGGAATACTGACAGGGGCAAATCTGCCTGCAGCTGCCACAGCACGCCTGTGGCAGAATTGATAAATTTAACCGGTCCCCCATCCAGGGGCACAAAAATGCAATCGATGGCAGCAAAGGGGAAATCCGTCTCGTAAAACAGCGTCAGCCAGGTTGCCAACAAGCCCCGGGATATCTGATAATCATAGCGAAAGAGCACACCGGGAGTGATGGAGTCGCTGTCGTATTCGCCAGTGACCCAGACATCGCCGCCTTTTTCACTGCCATATTCCATTTGCCCCAGGGTCAAAACCAAATCCGAGTACATTTGAGAAAGGGTTTCAATTAAAACCACCTTTTTATCGGAGTTGCAAATATAGATTCGCCCCGGCAAACTGATTTCGTGCAGGCCAGTCTTGGGCCCAAACCATGGTCCGGCGCCTTTGTCCCCGGTTTTTGGGACAGGCTGACCAAAGATAATCAGGGAAGAGAGCACAATACTGCAGATTACCAAACTTGCCAACAGCCCGGCTTTAACCTTAATCATTGCTATGCCCCCTTGTTATCACCGATGCCTCCAGGCGAGTTTCTGTTCCTGCTACCGGCAGCGGGATAGTGACTTCCGTCCCCACACCTTCCTGGCTGATAATATTTACTGTCCCTCCGTGCAGTTGGGCAATTTGCCTGGCTATAGACAAGCCCAAACCGGTTCCCCCGGCCTTGCGGCTCCTGGCCTTGTCAACCCTGTAAAAACGTTCAAAAATTCGTCCCAGGGAATCGGCTGGGATGCCGATGCCCGTATCCCTGACAATGACTTCTACGTATTTGTTGCGGCTGCTGGCGGAAACAGTTATTTTGCCGGCAGCAGTATAGTTAAGGGCATTTTGAATAATATTCAAAAACAGCCGATACAGCTGATCCCGATCCCCCATTACTTTTGGGAGATTTCTCGGCAGGCGCATCTCCAGGTCCAAGCCCTTGGCGGTCGCCTGGGCAAGCACGGCCTTGTTGATATCCCTTAAAATCTCCTGCACTGACACCAATCTAAATTCTTTATTGCGGCTTTCGCTCCTGGACAGAATCAGGAGGTCCTCCACCATCCGCACCATTCTGTCTGCCTCAGATTTGATTACATTTAAAAAGCGCTTCTGGACTTCAGGATTTTCGTCGGGGTTCTCCTGTAAAGTTTCCAAATACGTCTTGATGGTGGTCAAGGGAGTGCGCAATTCATGGGATACATTAGCGACAAATTCCTGCCGCATTATATCCAGACGGTTTTGTTCGGTAATATCCGAGAGCACCACGATGGTCCCCTGTTTTTTACCGGCCTGTAAAAAGGGCAGTCTCTGTTGGCGCAGGACCAGACCCAGGCTCCCTTCTAAATAAATCATGCCCTGGGACTCCTGGAGCTGAGGAAAATCAGCCACTGTGCCCTGAGCCAGCATTTTTTGTTTATTGACGCTAAGCCAGTTACAGGCAGTTGCATTGATATGCATAACTCTGCCCTCATGGTCAAAGACAATAAGCCCATCACTGAGGTTGAGCAAAATACCCTCAACCTTGTCCTTTTCCTGAACCACCTCATCCCAGCTCAGCTGAAGCTGGGCTGCCAGCTCATTAAAAGTCCCTGCCAGCCTGCCAATTTCATCATCGGCCTTTATTTCCAGGGAGGGCTGAAAGTCTCCTCTTTTCATGGCCTCAGCCTGACTGGTAATCTTGCGCAAGGGATGGGTTAAGGTCCTGGCCAGGCTGAGACCCAGGAAGGCTGAGAGAATCAGGGCAAACCCCGCCCCTGTTAAAAGGGCAGTGCGCATTTGGCCCATGGCTGCGTCTACCTGTCCCAGACTGGTGGAAGCATAGACCACTCCTGTCAGCATATTGTTGCTGTAGACCGGCTGTGTATAATAGTAAAACCGCTGTCCTGACCGCTCCTCAAAGCGGATAGAATCCGCTGCTTTTCCCTGGATGGCAGACAAAACTTCTTGCTGCGCGATTTCCGTGCCCAGCATTGACTCCAGTCCGGAGGACGCTGCCGCCACTTTGCCATACTTGTCCAGCAAGCACACTTCTCTGTTGACCACATTGCTGAATTGGCCAACTAACTGTTGCAGGCCCTCGGTATCGGGAAGAGGGGTATAGTATCTCGCAGCCAGGGACGCCAGGAGCTGCACATGATTATGCAATCCTGACTTAACATCTTTCATTAAGTAGCTTTCTATTGACGAAAGCATATACACACCAAAAAGCTCCAGTGCAAAAAGCAGCAGCAATATATAGACCAAAACCAATTTCCACTGGATACTTTTCAATGTTTTCACCCCTTAAAGTAGTAGCCCAGCCCTCTCCGGCTCAATATATACTGTGGGTTGCCAGGGTTCTCCTCAATTTTCACTCTCAGTCTGCGGATTGTGACGTCCACCGTGCGAACATCGCCAAAATAATCATAGCCCCACACTTTTTTCAGGAGCTCTTCCCGGCTAAAAATCTTGCCTGGGTTGCTGGCCATAAAGTCCAAGAGCTCAAATTCCCTTTGGGTCAG
>DIPE01000033.1:10467-10652 GCA_002427015.1 Firmicutes bacterium UBA5496
GCAAGCAGTTCCCTGGTGCTGAAAGGCTTGGTCACATAATCATCTGCGCCCAGCTCTAGCCCCAGAACCTTGTCAATCTCTGCATCTTTGGCCGTGAGCATGATAATTGGGCAATCCATATGCTGGCGCACCTGCCGGCAGACGCTAAACCCGTCGATTCCCGGCAGCATTATATCCAATAATAT
>DIPE01000055.1 GCA_002427015.1 Firmicutes bacterium UBA5496
AAGTTTATAATCAGCGATTATTTATAAAACTGCCTTGCCTGTTTCTGGCAAAGGTGGTATACTAAGCAGGTATTAAAATGAAAGGAGGCCGTGCAAATGACCAGAATGAGATTCGATTTCATCAATTTCACCCAAGGCATCAGTGTGTACATTTCGCGGCCGGTTCCTGTACTTTTCACCCATTAATTTAGGGGCGCAAAAACAGGTCATCGGCCAGGTTGCCGATGACTTTTATATTTCCCGCACAAGGCGGGGTATATTGTCATGGGGCAGCCATGACTTTTTTAGTTCCGGAAACAAAGGAGGTATTACTTTGGATTCTGCAATTGTCTGCCACCAGGTCAGGAAGTATTTTTGGGAGGAACAGGAGGCTGACCCTGGGGCTTGTTGGCTTAAGCGACTGCGGCCCGGCAAAAAGCTGGCCAAGGCCGTGGACGACGTCAGTATTGATGTGAAAAGAGGGGAGATTTTCGGCCTTTTAGGCAGCAACGGCTCGGGCAAATCTACCCTTATTCGCCTCATTGCCACCCTGCTCCTGCCCGACAGCGGTTATGTCAGTGTGTTGGGCCAAGATGTGGTCAAAAACCGCCTGGCGGTGCGCAGAATGATAAACCGGGTCTCGGTGGACGCAGCTTTTTTCAAGAAGCTATCTGCCTATGAGAACCTTATGTATGCTGCCAGATTGTATGACGTCAGTCCCCGGCAGGCTAAAATTGATACCGAGGCTATCCTCAAGCGCCTGGGCTTTCCCAGGAATAAAATCTATGCTTCTATGGAAAACCTGTCCCGGGGCATGCAGCAGAAAGTTGCCGTTGCCCGTGCCCTCTTGACCTCTCCGATGGTGCTGCTCTTAGATGAGCCCACAACCGGTCTGGACCCCAAATCCAAGCGGGATGTGCAGGATTTTGTCCTGGAAGTGCAGGCCGAGCATGATGCAACCATCATTCTCACCACCCATGACATGACTGAAGCTGAACGCCTGTGCCAGCGCATCGCCATCATTGACGGGGGCCGGGTGGAGGATGTGGATACGGCGGAGGGTTTGAAGAATAAGGTGGGGGGACCAAGTACCACCATGGAGGATGTATTTTTTGCTCTCACCGGCAGGGATTGGAGCAAGGAGGCGGAAGATCATGAAGCTGACTAGGGAATTGCGGGCCTCCATGGCCTTTGCCCAGCGGCAGTATAACCTGATCAAGAGATATTTGAGCTGGGAGATAGTGTTTCTCTTTTATACAATCATCAATACGCTGACCATCGGCTTAATTGGCGTCCAGGCAGGCGAAAATTCTGGTGAACTGATTCTCTACCTGGTGGTAGGCGCCCTTCTCTGGGGATTTTTGTCGGTGGTGTTTCATGAGGTGGGCGAGTCGGTAAGCTGGGAGCGCTGGGAAGGAACCATTGAGTATACCTTTATGGCCCCCATTCACCGCCTGACCCATCTGGGGGGCATGTGCCTGTATGCCATCGGTTATGGGGCAATCCGCACCATCATTGTCCTTATCGCCGTCACCCTGTTTTTCAACCTCAGTCTGACGGGAGCCAACTTGCTTACCGGCCTGGCAGTGTTGGTGGTATCCAGTCTTTCCTTTATCGGCATGGGCCTGATGGCGGCAGTGCTGCCCCTGCTTTCCCCGGAAAAGGGTTCCCAGGCTACTCACATCATCCAGGGCTTTATCCTCTTAATCTCTGGAGTTTACTACGAGATTGAGGCCCTGCCTGCCTGGCTGCAGCCTCTGTCCCGGTTTTCCCCGGCCACCTATACCCTCCGGGCTGCCCGGGCCGCCCTGCTGGATGGGGCCAGCATCAGCCAACTGGCGCCGGAATTGCTGCGCCTGGCCCTTATCGGCATTCTCCTGATTCCCCTGGGGCTGTATATCTTCTCCCTGGGCGAGCGCTATGCCATGCGCACCGGCAAACTCAAGCGCAATGGCTAATATAAATACCCGACCTGGAAAAGGCGGGTATTTTTATTAGAATAATGATATTATTAAGGGCAATAAGTATTATTTATTGGCAGGTTTCAAAGTTCCGCATTCTGCATACTATAAAAGATAGCGATAAGCCTGAAGCAGTTTTTTGGGGAGGTAGAAGTTATGGATTCTGTGCAGTGCTACTCCTTTAATCTGGGGCCCCTAAAATGCCTGTTCACCACTAAGGCGGCGGGCAATTTTACATTCGCCCGGGCCCGGCGGGAAGATGTGCTGGTCAATTACCAGCGCCTGCAGCAGGCAACGGGAATCCCCTTAAGCCAAATTGTCCGGGTGCATCTGGACAACGGCACCCGGGTGGTGAAGGTGGGGGAGGAAGATGCCGGCAGAGGCGTAGTCAGGGAGCTGGGGCGCCTATATCAAGCGGATGCTCTGTATACAAATGTGCCGGGCCTGCACCTGGGCATTACTACCGCGGACTGCTTTCCCTTAATCCTTCACGATCCCGTAAATAAAGCAGTGGGTCTGGCCCACTGCGGCTGGCGGGGGATTGCCGGGCGTCTGGAGCAAAAGCTGCTTGCTGCCATGGCCCGGGATTTCGGC
>DIPE01000064.1:0-3532 GCA_002427015.1 Firmicutes bacterium UBA5496
CTTGTAAAGAAATGTTTGAGCCCGCTGGGGTCTTGTCCAACATTTACGCTTCCGTCACCTGCAACGGCAAGAGTCGCGCCGGCTTCACCCCTCAATGTATTGTTATATCCTGTGTACAGATTGACAGATATTCCGTTTGCAACCGTCAGGGTGGCAGCGCCGCTGATATCGAGAAATCTGCCGTTTTTCATTGTTATCGAATTTGGATCCGATGCTGGCGCTCCTGAACTGGTTTCTCCTTTATAAGCCGTGGCAGTAATATTTCCTGTCAGTTCAATATATATCGGCATACCGCCTGCTGTTTCGAATACATTCTTTAGATCAAACAGCTCAGTGACATTCCGGATCTTGGCCCCGGTGCTATAGCCAATAAGATGGCCGCCATTATAGAAGCCTTTATCAGCTGTGTAGCCGCCAATTATGCTTCCTGAGTTCGTGCCGCCATCCAAAGTGCCGTTGGCGATTTGGCCAGCGATACCGCCAGCCATGTGGGGACTGGTGACATTTCCGCTATTTGCGCAATCCTTAATCAAAACTTGCTCGGCGCTGTTTGTCCGGTATTGATTGCCCACAATCCCGCCTGCAGCATTATTGCTTGTTACTTCAATCGCTGTTCCTATATTTGTACAGTTGATAACCTGTATCCTTAACCTTGCTGCGCTATCACTGCTGTTTTTGGAGCCCACTAATCTGCCAATAATTCCGCCTGCAGCTTCACGGCCTTCGATACTTCCCCCGATTACACTGCAATTTTCAACTGTAATGACATCAGTATCTGTTTCAGCATAGCCATAGGACAAGAAGCCAACTACAGAACCATTTGCGCAGCCAGTACCGCTAATTTGCGGATTGCTAATTGTAAGATTTTTAATCTGCCCTTTTGTCATTGAGCCGATCAGCCCAAAACCATGCTCGTCGCCGCCTATTGGGTCAGCGGCTGTAATTATCAGATTGGAAATAGTTTTGCTATTTCCATCAATAGTCCCCTGGAAGGAGTTCCCCAAAACCGTATATCCGCTGCGCACGCCATCACCGATAGGTATCCATTCCAAATTTAACAAATCAATATTTGCGCCTAAAATAATCGTTTTGCCGCTAAAACTTACCGGACTCTCTGTCCTATTTGCCAATTCCGCTATTCCGGCTAATTGGCTCGCTGTAGTAACGGTAAATGTTGTGTCAGTATCGTTATACCAAGTAATATCGGCCAAATCAGACCAATTGTCTGCCACTGTAACCACACAGCTGGCCTTCTTGCTGCTGTCTGCAGCAGAAGTGGCTGTAATGGTGGCAGTTCCCTTGGTTAATGCGGTTACCACACCATCAGCGACTGTTGCCACATTGGCATCACTTGTGGTCCAGGTTACAGCCTTATTTGAAGCATTATCAGGATTCACTGTTGCGGTAATAGCTTCTGAATTTCCTGCTATCAACGTCATTGTTTCCGGGCTGACACTGACATCACTCACAGGGACAACAGGTGGCGTTATTGGGTCTTCCTCGTTTCCGGGTTGATATAAGGCATCTGAAATTGCCTGTGCGACTTCAGGTGCAACCGCGGCGACTCCGCCAAAGACTGTTGCGTTTTCGATACCCGCGCTTAAGAACTCAGCGACCTCATCACAAACACTGTTCCCAATCAACAGTATCCCTGTCCCTTGTTTTGCTGCCAGGGCCCCGCCGGCGATTGCATCTGCACCGCCAGACTCATCAGCGCCAGTGGCAATAAATATGTGATTATTTGCATCCAAGAACCTTTGAGCCAGGGCCAGAGAAGTCAGGTACCTGTTGGCGCCCCAGATCCGCTGAGGATTGGGTAGTTCTTCCATTACACTGTCGCTGATGACCCCGCTCCCGCCGATAACGTAGGTATTCTCGACACCTAAGTCTGTAAGAGCCTGAGCCGTATCCTCATGCAAGGCATTAGCATCAGTAAGCAATATTGGGCAACCCGACCTTGCCGCATAGGGCGCTGCGGCCAGGGCATCGGGAAAGTTCAGAGCGTAGACAATAAAGGCAGTGTTTGCGCCTTCTGGGGCAAGTACATTGGCGATTTCTGCAGCTGTATTGTATCTGTCCTTTCCGCTAATGCGAATAACCTCAAGCCCTATGTCAGTCAGCTGCTTTGCAATTTCTGCGGATACAGCTTTTGTTCCTCCAAGGATATAGATTGTCGAAGGGCCTAGACGAAGGATTTCTGCCAGGGTTGCTTCAGGCAGAGAATTTGGCCTTGTCAGGAGCACAGGGGCGCCGTGCAGGTGAGCCAAGGGCACGCCAGCCAGGGCATCGGCGAAGTCATCCCCTCGGGCTAGGATAACAACATCTACTCCCTCTTCCCAGCCTGCCTTGCTGATTGCAGCAGCGGTTTCATATCTGTTGTCTCCGCTGAATCGGACCAGCGCCAAGGAGGATGGCATCAACACGCTGAAAACTATTGCCATAACCACCGTCAAAGTCAAAAATCGTTTCGTTCTCGACATACCTCAACCTCCCATAATTTTCTTCCCCATCGAACATTTTTCTAGACAGGACTAATATTTATAGGTTATCGCTGTTACACCATCTCCCCTCAGATGCATAAATTTAAATCTGATGATATGTACATTCAAGGATAACCCATTGTGATGACAAAATTTTGCAGCTAAATTTTCTTAATTTTTGGCACAACTAGACTATCAATATTTCTTCTCAATTAAGATATTCTACAGATATCGCCTAATACCTTCCTCAATTTCCAGCTGATTTCCTTTTCACTGGCTGCTTAGATTAATATTTCCATTGGCAAACGGTAAAAAAAAGCCCCCTGGCGGAGGACACTGATTAATCATTTTCGATAATCTTATCTTTTCTAATCCCTGTTAAACAAGTCGCGGCTGTATATCTTATCGGCAACGTCAGCCAGCTCTGCAGACAGCCGGTTAGAAACAATCACATCTGCCTGCGCCTTAAACTCAGCTAAATCATTCACAACTTTGAAGCCATTAAATATCTCTTGATTAAGAACTGGTTCGTAGATAATCACTTCAACGCCTTTTGCCTTGATTCTCTCCATTATATCCTGCACGGCTGACGCCCTGAAGTTGTCGGAGCCTGTTTTCATGGTCAGCCGGTAGATGCCCACCACCTTTGGCTTCCGCTTGATAATCATGTTGGCGATATGGTCCTTGCGGGTAGCGTTGGCTTCGACTATTGCCCCAACTAAATTATGGGGTATACCGGCAAAATTTGCCTTGAGCTGCCTGGTATCCTTAGGCAGGCAATACCCACCATAGCCAAAGGAAGGATTGTTGTAATGCGTCCCAATCCTGGGGTCAAGGCAGACACCCGTGACAATATCTTTAGTGTTCAAGCCCATACACTCGGCATACGTATCCAATTCGTTAAAGAAGGCAACTCTCATGGCCAAGTAGCTGTTAGCAAACAGCTTAATCGCTTCGGCCTCGGTGGAATCGGTAAACAAAAGGGGCACGTCCTCTTTGAGAGCTCCCTCAACACAAAGCTGGGCGAATTTCTCTGCCCTTGCCGATTTCTC
>DIPE01000064.1:3879-9841 GCA_002427015.1 Firmicutes bacterium UBA5496
GTGGTGGCAAGGAGATTCAGCTTATGATGTGCCAAGTACTCCTCAATCTCAGTGTCTGCAATCGGAGATTTCCTGGCGTTCACCATATCTGCCTTAGACTGAATGACGTCCAGGGCTACCACTTCATTATGCTGGGCCAGGAGAACTGAAATTGACATGCCTACATAGCCAATTCCTGCAACCGCTATTTTCATAGATTATTCCTCCCGCGTCTTTCTATCTTGATGACAATAAGGCTTTATACCACTCTATCAGCCTCTTGCCTTCAGCTTCCCAGTTCAGCTTTTCTTTGACAGCCTGACGGCCATTGCGGCCCATTCCCGCAGCCCGCTGAGGGTTGTCTTTGAGATAGCCTATTGTCTCGGCAATGGCTTTCTCATCCTCGGGGTCCACAGCAATGCCGCAGTCATATTTTTCTACGAACTGCTTCCAGACAGGGAAATCTGAGCAGAGGATGGGTATTTCGGCGTACATGTATTCAAAGAACTTGGTCAGTTCCTTCTTCTTGTAGTGTTCGGTGGGAGGAAACAGGGCCAGTCCCGCCAGCCACTTATTGTCAAAGTAGGCATCCTCTATCTGTTCCCGGGGGATATATTGATTAATGCCGGTGATTTTTATCCTGCCCTGTCTTGCTCCGGCAATACTGTAAATCTTGTCGGCGATATCCTGAGAACATTTGCCTATGTATTCCACCGCAACCTGGTCAGCCAGCTCAGGCAGTCCGGCATGGATATAGGCGCCCCTCTCCCCTGTGACATTGCCGGTATACAGCAAGCGGCAGCAAGGATTGTCCGATTCCTCATGCTTTATCTCCCTGGGTGTGAGCAGGGGATAATTGAGAATGCATTTGCCCCGGGGAAATTTCTCCATGTAGTATTTCTCCGCCAGGCAGAGAGCGAATTTCCTGGTCAGCAGCTTGGTAGCCGTCCTGTAGGCAAAGGCCGCGGCCGGGGCCAGGAACTTGGGCAAGTATTCCTTTTGCTGCATAGCGGTCTCATAGTCCTCGTGGATATCATAGATGACTATATTATTTTTATTCTTTAGCTTGCGCCCGATTGGGATGAGCTCGGGGTCATGAAAGTGGTATATATCCGCGTTTAGGGCCTTGGCCTCCTGATAAGCCAGCTGCCGGGTTTTGGCCAAGCGCTCCCTGCGATTTGCGGGTTTTGGCAGGAAGATTACTTTCACCCCGTCCTGGGGCTGAAAGTCATCATCCTCGGGGATAATCAAGGTCACGTCAAATCCGGCCTTGGCCAGGGTCCGGCACTGCTTGTGGTAGATGCGGGGATCATGGGGAGAATGGACTGTGGAGATATGCACTGCCTTTAGGGGCATGTATTAACCTCCTCTTTTAATTGATAGATCTTAAAATGTATCTGTATCGCCCATAGAAATGTACCAGGGGGCCTGCTCCAAAGGAACAGGAGCCAAAAAGCGTGTAACAAAGGCAACCTTCGATTTTTTGGGCAGATATCCCCGGGATAAAAGGAGCAGCCGATGCTGGGGATAGGTGTACCAGGTTTTTAGATGACTGGCCTTATGAGAATTAAACCAGGCTGCGCTCCCCTTGAGGATTATGTTAAACAAGCGCAGGTCATGGCCCAGGACCAGGTAATCTGTCAGTTCTCCTACCCCGTTGCCGCTTAAAGATAATACAGCGTAGCCCGCCAAACTGCCCTCATGCCAAAGGTGCAGGAACCTGTAGGCCTTGCGTGGGTTAGGATACTTGCCAAAGCGCCAATTCAAGTACCTGCCGGTGCGATCCTGAACAGAAATATCTGCAGCGGAGAAAGTCTGAAAAAAGAGCTGGTCAACCTGTGGGTCCGCACCGGTTTCAATAGTAAGAGCATACCCATTGGGCGCAGGGAGCTCCGCCCTGGCGGGCAAAACCGGAAAGGCATAGTGGATTTGCTTTTCCCGCCTTGCTGCTCTTAAGGGGTTGAGAATCTTCACGGCTGTGACTATATCTGCATATTTTTTCGCTCCCTGGCTGAGATTTCCCGGCAGAGAATTTTGGTTGGGAAAGTTATATAACACATTCAACTGTCTCTCCCTTAACTCCTGAATACTGTAGTTAAGTAAGGCAGTAAAAATCCCCCGGCCCCGATAATCCGGATGAACCATTGTGTCACCGGCCTGAGCCCCGGCGTACCAAGAGCCTTTGTAGAAAATGCGGCCGGGGAAAAGAGACCTTGCCCCTACCAGCCTGTCCCCATCCTTGGCCGCAAAAATCATGCAGCTTGTATGATCCACCTGATGGGGATTATCTTGGTACTTCCAGGCAAAAAGCTCCGGCGACATCTCCTTGCCAAATACTTCCCGGAAAAGGTCTTGATGCTTCTCCTTGTCATGAACCAGGTCCAGTTTTCCGTAAGTGATTGACACAGTATCACTCCTTTAGCGAACCAATTCTTCTAAATCTCGGAGCTGGCTGAGAAAGTTCCGCCAATGCCGCGCTTTTTTGAGTGTGGGATTGGCCCGGGGCCAATTTGCCGCCAACTCCTGTATCCCAGCAAGATTCGCCCCGGAGATCTCCAGGTACGGCTCCCAGAAGGCAGCGTTATTTAAGTAAGCTTTGGCCTGAGCCCGGCGCAGGGTCATAAATCCGTTTATTGTCTCCCGGTTGACACTGGCGCTGTATCCTGCTAAAGCGGTCAAAACCTTTGTCTCTCCCCCCATAAGGAATGACAGTTTAAACTCATTGTCGGGCCGGAGAGGTGAAAATGTTGAATAAAATAAGTGCTGGGCCTGTGCATAAGGCCTGCGGATTGCCGCCATGGCCACAGCCCGGTGATCAGGATGATAGTCCCCAACCCAGGGCAGGATTACAGCATCCGGCTGAATCCTGGCCGCCAGGCTATGGATCTTCTCCGCCAGCTCCGGTGTATTCGAGAGCTGGCCATCTTTAAGGCCCAGGAAAATCCCTTGCGCTCCCAGGCGGCAGGCGGAGGCTTGGGCCTCTTTTTTCCTGTCGCCGCCGGCGACGGCGCTGTAAGCCTCGCCGTTAGTAATATAGGCGATAGTCACCGTTTTTTTTGGTTGCTGCAGCCGTTCTAACAGGAGCCCGGCGCCAAAGATTTCATCATCGGGATGAGGGGCCAGGACCAGAACATTATTCCAGGAGGCATCCAAGCCATGCAGAGCTGGTCCAGGCAAAAGTTTTCTCAGCCTTCTCACCCCCGGCCCCGTCAGATACCAGGCGCCAAAGGCGTCTGCAAGTTTGCGGGCAATATTTTTTACAGCTTTCATGACATTCCCGCCTGAATAAGATTCTTATATATCTGCAGCAGGCTGTGGGCGTTTTGCTGCCAGGTGAATCCTGCCGCTGCTGCCCGCCCTCGCTGCCCCAGCTCTGCTGCCACTGCCGGGTCCAGCAGTTCCGCAATCTGCTGAGCCAGCGCGCGGGTATCCCCGTGTTTTACCAGCCTGCCAAGGTTACCCCCCAGCAGGGGAGCAATGCCCTCCCCCTCGGTCCCGATAACCGGCAAGCCTGCCGCCATCGCCTCCAGATACACAATCCCGAAAGATTCATCCCGGCTGGGCATGGAAAAGACATGGCTGTTGGCGTAGTAGGGCTGCACTTTGTCCCGAGGCTGCAGGCCGGCAAAGATTACCCGCTCCTGAAGGCGCAATTGCTTAGCCAACTCGTGCAGCCTGCCCCGGTAGGCCCCGTCCCCAACCAGAAGATAGACCAGGTCAGGATGTCCTTCCTTTAGCATATTTAAGGCTTCTATATTGTGCTGGAAGCCCTTTTCCTGTTCCAGGCGGCCCACGCTGAGGAGAACCTGCTTGCCCTTAATTTTCTCCTGGATCTCCCGGGGCAGTTCCGCCTGGGGCAGGGGATCCAAGCCATTATAGATTAAATGGAGTTTGGCAGCGGCAACGCCATGTTTGCGGGCCAAAGCCTCCATCTTGGCGCTGGGGACAACCACCGCAGCCGCCTTGTGCAGGGCTTCCTCAACGAGGCTTTTAAGCTTATTGCTCCAATGGACAATCTTCTGCAATTCCTGGCCATGGAAAGTAAGGACCAGGGGCAGATTAAGGTCTTCTGCCAGCCTCGCCGCTGCCCAGCCGTCGGGATAGGCCACCTGGGCATGAATCAGATTAAAGGGCCGTTTTTTATGTTCGGCCAAAGCATATTGTTTCAAGGCATAGTAGTAATTGAGCCCGGAAAATTGGAATAATGCTGCCCCAGGAGTGCGGATGATCCTGGGATACACTACATCCACCCCCTGGTACTTGTCCCTTTTGGGAGTAGCGTGAAAGCGGCGCCATTTTTCTTTAATTATGTACAGGGGAAAAGGCGCCATTGCAGTAGGCGCAAGCACCATTAGTTCACAGCCCAGGTCTTGCAAGGCCCTGACCTGGGAGTGGACGAAGCTTCCATAGACAGTATCCGCCCTGGACGGGTAGATATGGGAGATCATGAGAATGCGCACTATCGCTCACCACCAACTTTATAAAAATTCTGTTGCCAGGCCAAAGCCAGGGCCAGGATAAGCCAATGGGGGAGAAAATCCAGTAAGCTGTTGGGGGATATAGCCACCAGAGGGAAAACAGCTAGCGCCAAGGACAAGGCCTCAGGCAGCCATCTTTCTTCGCCTAGGGTTTGTTTCCAGCCCTTCCAGGCGGCCAGGAGCAAACTCGCGAAGAAAGCAAGATAGCCCAGCGCCACCAGGACCCCATATTCAGCAGCCAATTCAATCCACCAGTTGTGGGGATTGAGAATTTCCCCGGTGTCATAGGAGGCAGCTGTTTCAATCCAGGCCTCAAAGTTGCCTGCTCCCACTCCTCTGCCCCAGGTGCGCAAGAGAAAAACTATGCCGTTGCGAACCATGTTGATGCGGACAGCAAGGGAACCGCCGCCGATGAAATACTGCCCGGGGTTAATAATTTTGCCAAATTGCTTTAATACATAACCCCGGATTGCAGGCTGGGTAAGACCAAAAAGGAGCCATATGCCTGCAACCAAAAGCGCCAAAGCAGCCAGTGTCTTCATCCGCTTGCCCCTGGGAGTCAAAAGCAGGGAATAAATCAGCACTGAAAAAAAGAGGACAAGGAAATTTATCCTGGAACCGGTGACAAAGAGCAGGTATATTGCCGCAAACAGGCCCAAACCAGATAAAATCCGAGCCTTAATGGCAGGGAAATACCGCCACCTGGCCAGGAGAAAGGGAATGCTCAGACTGATAAACACCGCGAAGTTATTCTCATTGACGAAGACGGCAGTAGGCCGGTAGGCCAGATGGGGCTGCAGCCCTTGACTAAACCTGGAAATGGGCAAATGCCAAGCGGTGAAATGCTCAAAAAATGCCATACCAAGAAAGACTCCTAAAATAATTAGCCAAATCCTGGCTGCCCGGTTTAGCTGCGCCCTGTCAATAAGGAAAAGCGGAGCCATGCCTGCCAAAGACAGACCCACGAACAAATTGAATATGTCCCGAACTCCCTGATCCCGGTCAACAGTCCAAATCAGGGAAAAAACTGCCCAGACAAGCCATGCCCCCAGAAAAATCTGACGCCAGTATTTGAGCAGGAAATTCCTGTCCGGGACCGGGAAGGCCGGCCGCTTGAATAGCAACGCTGCAATTACAAGGACCCAGGAGGTTAAAGCAAAAATCCGGGCGGGAAACAGGGAAACAGCTCCAAGGGGAACGCCACCTAAGGCAGGTCCCCAGAAAGCAAAAATAAAGAAGAGCAGGTATGAGATTTTAGCATATTTAGTAGTTTGTTTAGTTTGTACAGAATGGATTATTTGCATAATTTCCCTCCGTGTGTCCGGGAAGTAGAATCTTCCCCTATTTAATTAGATGTGAGTTGGGGAAGGGATACCCCTGGCCTTTCAAATACGGGAGGGGAGATCCCTCCCCTACATTTCCTGGGAGTCGGGAGGGGATATCCCTGCCTTGCATGCCGGGTTGGGAGGGGAGACCCCTGCCTTGCATGCCGGGTTGGGAGGGGA
>DIPE01000064.1:9944-10248 GCA_002427015.1 Firmicutes bacterium UBA5496
CCCCTCCCCTGCTGGCATCTAAGTTAGTGGTGGGAGTCCAGACAGCGGAATCGCCGCCCATGAGAAAACGGAACAGAGCCTTGAGGGCCGCCCAATTAATCAGACAGAAATAAAAGGGCACGTATGCGGGTTTGAATCTGATCCTATGCTTATTCAGAAGCCAGCCAAGGAGAGCAAGGCCATAGAAAACCCCTTGCACAACCAAGGTTGCCCGGTAGAATGCAGACCGGTTAACCAAGGCAATATTCGCTCCCAGGGCAATGGCCATAAAAATCGGTCCCAGCCAGCGCAGCAGCTTGCGGGC
>DIPE01000101.1:0-187 GCA_002427015.1 Firmicutes bacterium UBA5496
GCTGACAATAACTTCTCCTCCTTACCAGTAAATTTTAAAAGCGGGTAAGAGTAAATATTAGTTTTACCCTCACCCCCTTAACCTTATTCTACTGCTAACTGTTCACCCTGTTTGCCTTCGAGAACAGCGTCAGCCATTTTCGAGGAAAGAAGGTTGACGGCCCTGATTGCATCATCATTGCCGGGGA
>DIPE01000101.1:246-777 GCA_002427015.1 Firmicutes bacterium UBA5496
GATTGCATCATCATTGCCGGGGATGACATAATCGATTTCATCAGGATCGCAGTTGGTATCCACGATGGCGATAATGGGGATACCCAATTTCCTTGCTTCGGAGATAGCAATTCGTTCCTTGCGAGGATCGACAATAAACAGAGCATCGGGCAGTTTGCCCATGTCCTTAATGCCCTTAAGGAACTTAGTAAGCTTATCCCGCTCCAAACGCAACTGAATTACTTCTTTTTTGGGCAAGACGGCGAAACTTCCGTCTTCCTCCATGGCTTCCAGCTCTTTAAGGCGCTGCACCCGTTTGCTGATGGTGGCAAAATTAGTGAGCATGCCGCCCAGCCAGCGCTGGTTGACATAGAACATTCCGCAGCGGACAGCTTCCTCCTCGATGGCGGCCTGGGCCTGCTTTTTGGTGCCGACAAACAGAAGTGTGCCACCTTCCATAACCAGGTTTTTCACAAAGTTGTAGGCCTCTTCCAATTTGTGCACAGTTTTTTGCAGGTCAATGACATAAATGCCATTGCGTTCGGTGAAAAT
>DIPE01000101.1:925-12605 GCA_002427015.1 Firmicutes bacterium UBA5496
GCTTCCAAAAGTTGTTTCATGTTTACTACTGACATAAGCGTGATTCCTCCTCTCAGTTTTTCCTCCACCTGGCACCTTGATCCCGGCACTGAAAGGATTGCCAAGTGTGTGTATTTTCACCTGCCCAGTATAGCAGATTAAGCGTTACTTGGCAAGGTTTATTGTCTGGGTCGGGTCTCTGCAGTCAATTGCAGCTGAAATGCCTTAATTCCCGGTTGGTTCATCAGCTCAATCCTCACGGGCACTGAGAGAAAGTCCGTCACAGCAATATCAAAGAGGCGGCTGTTGAATTCAGCATAGACGGCGTTTTCTACAATGGCAGCAGCTTCTTTGCCTAAATCCTGGCCCATTTCCTCCAAGGGCAAGGAATCGAGAAGCTCACTTATTGAAGTGATTAAGCTGACCCGGTAGTTTTCTTCCAGGCGGTCAGCCAACTCTGCGGGCAAAGAAAATTCCTCGCCTCCTATATGGAACTTGACATCGCTAAACTGGGGGCTGACATTTTCAGCCACCAATTCCGGAATCCTGGGTTTTACTGCTTGGATAAAAGTAGGCAGGGTTTCCTCGGCCATTGTCTTGACTGCGCCTTCCAGCCTGTCTGCCACCTCATAAGTATTGATTCGCAGCAGCCAGATCTGGTGGCCGCCTAAGTACACAGTTGCTGCCAGGACAAATAGAATCAGCAATGTCCCGGTAAACATTCCTGCCAAAAAGGAAAGCCAGCGCCTGCACTTGGTCATTTTGATACACCCCCTAGGCTAGTATATCTATTTTGACCGCAGTTATTACGCCGGCTGCTAAATTTTGGTCTCGTTGCTGACGGTCTTTATGTACAATGTCCCATCCCGGCAGTCCAGCTCCAGAGTTCTGCCGGAATGACCCCCAACATCTCTGGCGACAATGGCAATCCCCAGATTGCTGAGATGTTCTTCGGCGGCGGCGATATTTTTGCTGCCAATTACCATCAGACTGTCTCGGTCACTGTCGGGAAACATCTGAGCGCCGCCGGCAAGTTTGGCAATAATATTAAGCCGGTTTGCGCCCAGAGCCTCCATATCCTCCAACATAGTGTCAATGGCTGTGTCAACATATTTGCCTTTATTATCACCTCTGCCAGGGCGGTGTTTTGGCAGCATGGCATGGGCCATGCCCCCAACTTTAGCAAAAGGGTCGTAGAGGATGATGCCAATGCATGACCCCAGCCCGGTAGAGCGGATTATCCCGGGAGCTTTAGCAACAATTAACTGCGCCATCCCTATTTGGTAGTTATTCATCGCTGCCCACCCCAAATATCCCCATCATCCTCAGGGCTGCGCCCGGGTCAGGCAGAAACAGGATATAGCCACGATTGCTGGATTCTTCAAAAAACCTGGCTTGAACCAGCAAGGCATAATCGGACTTGCAGCCAAGCTTGGCCATAGGAACGCTGAGCATGGCTTCGGCCATGTCCACAGCCAGTCGGGGAACGCTGAGGTACATGCGCTGCTGGGAAAAGTCTGCAAGGGCAGAGAGATAAGCCCCTGATAAAATATTCCCCAATTCCATCAAAGCAGACTGCTGCAAATGGGAAAGTTCAAAAAAGTTCAGCTCTGTATCGGGAATAAGGCTGCTGAGCAGCCGCCGGGCAGTATTCTCGTTAAACATTACCAGGACGGTGCCCGGCAAATCCCCCAGTACATCCAGATAGATACAGGCCAGGTTGCGCCCGGGCCCGCCTACAAATTCCGCCACCCGGTCAAAGCTGACCAATTCTACATGGGGAACGGTGATTGTGATTTTCTGGCCCAGGATATCTGCCATGGCAGTGGCTGCATGCCCCGTTCCGATGGATCCGATTTCCGTCAACAAGTCCTGCTCATTGAAATTGAGTTTCTCCATGGCTTTAATCCATGTTTTCCAGGACATTGAGCTGATCCACGGTGAGAACACGCTCCATGTCCAAGATTATCAGCAGCCGGTTGCTGAGTTTGGCCACCCCCTGGATAAACTGGGCATCGATACCGGTGACCAGTGTGGGCGAAGGCTCGATTTCATCAGATTGAATGGACGAGACATCAACCGTAGAGTCTATTGTCATGCCTACAACTTGTTTGCCTACGTTGACGATAATGATTTTGGCGTTTTCATCCTGGCGGCTTGGGAGGGCAAGGCGTTTTTTTAAATCGATGACTGGGATGACGCTGCCCCGCAAATTGCACACCCCCATGACAAAAGGAGGAGCATTGGGAACCCGTGTCAGCGGCAGCATCTTCTCGATGCGCATTACCTGGTGGATATCGACACCATACAATTCATCTTCCAGTTGAAAAATAACATATTGTTTAAGCATGGTTGACCTCCCTCACTTTTACAACTGAAAGGAGAACGTTGATGTCCAGAATCATGACGACAGAACCGTCGCCAAGAATGGAACATCCCAGGAAACTGCGAAAGAAATGTTCACCCCAGTTGACATTTTTTATAACTATATCTTGCTGCGCCAGCAAGTCATCGACAATAATGCCAATTTGCCGGTCCCCGTATCTGACCACCACCAAACTTAATTCCTCAGGGGCAGAATAACCCTCAGTCTTTAGGAGCTGATTTAAGAAGATAATGGGCAAGACTTTTCCCCTGAGCATGATAATTTGTTGCTGTCCGACAGTCTGAATGTCTCCGGGAAAAACAATCCCCGTTTCTTCAACGTAGCTGAGAGGGATTACGTATATTTCCTGACCGCATTTGACCAATAGCCCCTGAATTATCGCTAGGGTAAGTGGCAGGGAGATCTTAAAATTCGTGCCGGCATTGGGACGGGAATATACATCGATTGAGCCTCCAAGGGCTTCAATGGAGTTTTTCACCACATCCAAGCCTACCCCCCGGCCTGACAAATCGGTGACATTATCTGCGGTGCTAAATCCAGGCAGGAAAATCAGGTTGGCCAATTCATTTGTTTCAGGTTCAAGACCCGGAAGCAAATGCAGTTCCCGGGACTTGGCCCGAATATGTTCCAGGTCCAGCCCCCGGCCGTCGTCAGAGACCTCGATAATGACCTGATTTCCCGTTTGATACGCCCGCAGGCTGACTGTTCCCGTTCTGGGCTTGCCCCGGCTTATTCTCTGTTCCACCGATTCAATGCCGTGATCAATGGCGTTACGCAGCAGATGTACCAGGGGATCGGCAATATCATCAATAATTGTCCTGTCCAGCTCTGTCTCGGCCCCGTGAATCTCCAGGTTGACCAATTTATCCAGGCTCATGGCAGTATCTCTGACCATGCGGGGAAAGCGGTTAAAAACTGCCTCCAGGGGAATCATCCGCATTTTCATGACAATAGTTTGCAAGTCAGAGGTAAGGCGATGCAGATGTTCCACTCCGTCCGCCAGCAATGGATAGGTGGTGGCTGCCTGCTGCAAAGATGTCTTGTTGATAACCAATTCGCTGACCAAGTTGAGAAGCTGGTCCAATTTATCCGTGTCCACCCGAATTGTATGCCGAAACACATGGGACTCGGAACGAGAATCTGAACTGTCAGCGCCTTCCGGCTCAACGGCCTCTGGCGTTTCTGTCTCTTGTGTTGCCTCTGGCTCATGGCCTTGGCCGCTCTTTTCAATAGTGTAATAATCAATTTCCACACCGCCGTCCAACAGGGCCCGCACCTGTTCGGGACGAATACCGGCAACCCAACACTGAAGTTTGTCCAGCTTGTCCAAATTTGGTAGCAGTTCTTGGGCAGGGGAAGTACGCAGCAATTTGCCAACTGAGTTAAGCTGGTTGCAGACAATCATCGCCCGGGCCTGTGGAAGCAGGCAGTCCTTGCCGAAAAAGATTTCTAATAAGTAGGACTCTTCCTCCGCGAGGGCCAATTCCTGGGGCTGTGAAAAGAAATCAAGAATTTCTTGGAACCGTTCCTCCGTTATCTTATGGGGTTCTCCCGTTTCTTCCAGGGAATTCAGCTGGGCTTCAAACTCATCGACAATGTGAAAAAAACCTGTAATCATGGCAGAGCTGATATGTGCCTGATTGTGCCGGACCTCATCCAGCAAATTCTCAGCTTCGTGAGCCAGCTGACTTATCTCCGAATAACCCATGGTAGCAGACATGCCCTTAAGGGTGTGAACTGCCCGGAAAATTTCGTTGATGGCCTCAATATCCTTTTCATCCTGTTCCAGGCGCAAGAGGTTATCGGAAATCTGCTGAATATTGTCCCTGGTCTCTTCGATGAAAATCGGCAGGTAAGCGTTTAAATCCAAGTTCTCCACAATCATCACCTATCTCAGTGCCCGGCGCAGTATTTCAACAACCTTCTGGGGATGAAAGGGTTTATTGATAAAATCTTTGGCCCCGTTTTGAATAGCCTCAACCACCATAGCCTGCTGGCCCATGGCTGAGCACATCACCACTCTGGCATAGGGATCATGCTGGCGAATCTTCTTCAGCACTGTGACCCCGTCCATGCCGGGCATGGTGATATCTAGGGTGACCAGGTCGGGTTTCAATTCGATATATTTGCTGACAGCCTCTTCTCCATTAGTAGCCTCACCGGCTACCTCAAAGTTGTTCTTGGTGAGAATATCCCTGATCATCATACGCATGAAGGCTGCATCGTCCACTACAAGAATGCGTTTCTTTGGACCCAATTCCTCTCCCCCTGTTGCATGTTTTTTACTATTTTCGACAAATTGGCGGCCTTTTCCTGCTTATACAAGGCAAAAAGGAAAAGAGCCCTCCAAAGAGGGCTTTATCTGTTCATAAGCTTTTCCAGCTCTGGCATCAGCTGATCGTTGAGGATTCTGATGAAGGTTCCCTTCATTCCCAGGGAACGGGACTCAATGACCCCGGCGCTTTCAAACTTGCGCAAGGCATTGACGATAACCGAACGAGTAATGCCAACCCGGTCGGCGATTTTGCTTGCCACCAGCAATCCTTCTCTGCCATTGAGTTCTTGGAAAATATGTTCTACAGCTTCCTGTTCAGAATAGGACAGGGTATCCAGAGCCATTTTGACAACAGCCTTGTTGCGGGCTTCTTCTTCGAGAATAGCTTCCCTTGCCCGCAGGATTCCCAAACCAGTAATAGTGGCTCCCAGTTCAGCGATAACCAAATCAGCCAAATCAAACTTGTTTTCCCGGGGCAACACTAAATTGCCCAGCCTTTGAGTGCCGCAGCTGATAGGAACAACCAGGCTGAACTTGCCCGGGAAGAGATTTTCAACGCCCTCGGTAATATTAGCCAAACTGCCGTCAAGACTGAGAAGAGTGTCGTTGAGATCCTGAGGAAATTCTGTCAAGGCTCCTCCTTCCAAATTTGAGGAACTTGCCAGGATTTCTCCCTGATCGTTGAGGATGATGACGTCAGAATCAAGAAGATCCTGCAGGATATTGACAACATCCTCCATAGCAACGGTCTTTCCGCCTGAACGTTGCAAAAATCTGTTCAAGCGGCGGGTCTTTTGTAACAAATTCTGCATTTTTTCTACCTCCAATTTAGGATTAAACTGATGCTAGGCTCTGGGATGGCTGTGAGCATAAACAGCTTTAAGTCTTTCTCGGGTCACATGGGTATAGATTTGAGTGGATGACAGACTTGAGTGACCCAGCAGTTCCTGGACTGTCCTGAGATCAGCGCCGTTTTCCAGCATATGTGTCGCAAAGCTATGGCGGATGACATGGGGAGATACTGAACGCATAAGGGATAAGCGTTGACAGTATTTGGACAAAATCCATCTCACTCCCCTTTGTCCCAAGGGATTGCCTTTGTTGTTGAGCCAAATGCTTTGACTGGGATGAGACAAAAGTTTTGGACGCCCTTCTCGGAGATACTGCTCCAGTCTTGTTATTGCCATCTGGTGCACCGGCAGCAGGCGCTGTTTATTGCCCTTGCCAGTGACAAGTATCTGGCAGTTTTCCTGCCGAAAGTCGCTGAGTTCCATAGCGACTAATTCTCCAACCCGAATACCGGTGGCATAAAGCAATTCCAGAAGCGCTCTGTCCCTTAAACCCAAGGGACTGGCATCAGGCAAGTCCAAAAGAGCGGCTACAGTATCGGGATACAGGAAAAAAGGCAGGGGTCTGCCAAACTTAGGCGTGCGGATAGACTTGGCCGGATTATCTCCGGCATCAGCCAAATGGCAATAGTGGAAAAAGCTGCGTATAGCTGCCAGTTTTCTGGCGGCGCTGCGTTTGGAACAGCCCCGAGACTGGACAAGGGCCAAAAATCTGCGGATATCGTTGCGATCAGCAGTTTCCGGCTTGTCAGGTAGAGAACACAAAAATTCAGTAACATCGTGCTGGTAAGCCTTGACAGTTTCGGGGGAGTATCCATTTACTTTCAACCATTGAACATATTCTGCAGCTATCCCATCTTAAGCACCCTTTCATTATAATAACAAAGTTCAAACAAGAATACAAGATTAGAGTATCAAATTTTTAGCCCATAAAAGTAGTTTCTTCAGCGAACGTTCGGAATATTTTTGCCGCCTTTGCATTTTATTTAAGTTTTCACCAATTGGCGGCAAAAGGCCAAAATTGGCGTTCATGGGCTGAAAATCCGAGTTTGGCCTGCTGACATAGGCAGCCATTGCTCCCAGCAGCGTTTCTGGGGGCAATTGTACATCTCTGCCGGTTAATCTCCCCCACAGACCCAAGGCTGCCACCAGGCCGGAGCCCGTTGATTCCAGATAACCCTCAACTCCTGCCAGCTGTCCGGCCACGCAAACCCCGGGGAATTCTTTCAGTTGATAGTTATTTTCCAAAAGACGGGGAGAGTTGATAAAACTGTTTCTATGCATCACTCCGAAGCGGATGAACTCTGCCCCTTCTAACCCTGGAATCAGGCGAAAGACGCGTTTTTGCTCCCCCCAAACCAGGTTAGTCTGAAAACCTACCATATTGAACATGCTGCTGTTTACATCTTCCCGCCGCAGCTGCACTACGGCGTAGGGCTGCTTTCCCCTGCGGGGATCAATGAGACCAACGGGTTTAAGGGGACCAAAGACCAATGTCTTAGGCCCCCTCTTAGCCAGCACTTCTACAGGCAGACAATGCTCAAAATAGATTTCCCCTTCAAACTCTTTTGGCATCACTGTCCTGGCCGCTGTCAGCTCCGAATAAAAGCGGCTGTACTCCTCGTAGTCCAGGGGGCAGTTTAGATAATCCGCCCCGCCTTTGCCGTAGCGGGAACCCCAAAAAACCTTTGTATGGTCAATGCTCTCAGCCTCAATAATCGGGGAGGCGGCATCGTAAAAAAAGAACATGTCTTGGCCTAATTTTTCTCTGAGCACCTGTGCCAAACCTGGGTCAGTCAGGGGACCGGTTGCAATAATCGCCGGGGGTTGGGGAAACTCCGCGCACAGCTCCCGCCGCACCTGGATATTGGCATTTCCCAAGATCTTAGCGGTAATGAGCCCAGCAAATTTCTCCCGGTCTACTGCCAGCGCTCCCCCCGCCGGCACCTGTGCCGCGTCGGCGCAGGTCATAATCAGAGAATTCAGCTGTCTAAGCTCAGCTTTCAGCAAGCCGCCGGCGCTGTCAGGATTTAAAGCCCCCAGGGAGTTGCTGCATACCAGCTCCGCCAAATCGCCCCCGGCATGGGCTGGGGTCATTTTTTGGGGCCGCATCTCAATTAAACTCACCTTGCACCCCCGAAGCGCCAATTGCCAGGCAGCTTCGCAACCTGCCAATCCGCCGCCAACCACCGTAACCCTATGCATTTTTCTCTTCCCTGATTGCCTTGAATTCACAATCGGGATTGCTGCAGGCCAGGACATTCTTTTTCTCAGCTACCAGCAGAGAATGGCAGCGGGGACACTCTTCGTTCACTGGCCGTTTCCAGGAGACAAAATCACAATTGGGGTATTTTTCGCAGCCGTAAAAGGGCCTCCCCTTTTTGCTTCGGCGCTGGACAATGGCTCCGCCGCATTTGGGACAAGGCACATTGATCTTATTGAGCAAAGGCTTTGTGTTTTTACATTCGGGATAACCGGGACAGGCCAAAAATTTCCCAAACCTGCCCCTTTTGATGACCATGTTCCGCCCACAGTGTTCACAAACCTCATCGCTGATTTCATCCTCGATGGTGACCATATCCATTTCCCGCTGGGCCACTTCTACATCTTCTTTAAATTTGGCATAGAAGTCTGCCACTACCTGCTTCCATTCCAACTTGCCCTCGCCGATGACGTCCAGCCGGTTCTCAAGTTCGGCAGTGAAATCCAGATTGAGAATGTCGGGGAAAAATTGCCGCAGGAGATTGTTGACGGTGACTCCCAGTTCTGTGGGCACTAAGGCGGCGTTCTTTTTTTCCGCATAGCCCCTTTGCAGCAGGGTTTCAATAGTAGGAGCATAGGTGCTGGGCCTGCCGATTTCTTTATTCTCCATTTCTTTGACCAGCAGCGCTTCGCTGTAAGCCGGCGGCGGCTGCGTAAAATGCTGCTTGGGGAAAACATCGGCGACCTCGGCGGGACTTCCAGCCCTAAGACCTTCAAGGTTCACGCCATCCTTCTCTTTTTCCCCTGCTCCCTCAGCGGCAGCGAGAAAACCGGGAAAGACCAAGGTCATCTCGGAAGCCACAAAAACCAGATTATCTCCGCTTATGGTGGCCGTCTGCTGTTTGTACAGGGCCGGCTTCATCTGGCTCATTACAAACCGCTGCCAGATCAAGCGATATAGAGCATACTGCTCTGGGGTCAAAAATGTCTTAATCTCTTCAGGCGCTAAGGAAACATCTGTGGGGCGGATGGCTTCGTGGGCCTCCTGGGCCCCTTTGCGTGAATGATAGACTGGCGGCGAATCCGGCACGTATGCGGGAGAGAAGCGTGCGGCCAAGAATTCCCCAGTCGCCTTTTGAATCTCAGGAGATACCCGCACGGAATCAGTGCGCATGTATGTAATCAAACCAGTTGTTCCCCGCTTGCCCAAGGCAATGCCTTCATATAACTGCTGGGCTATGGACATGGTTTTTCTGGCGCTGAAATTTAATTTGCTCCCTGCCTGTTGCTGCAAAGTGCTGGTGATGAAGGGAGGCTTGGGCTTCTTTTCTCTGGGCTTGGACGCCAGCTTGCTGAGGACAAAGGCTGTCTCCCGCACCCGCCGGGCCACTGCCGCTGCAGCCTCTTCATTGCCTAAAGCCGGTTTTTCCCCGTCGATCTGTGAAAGCATGGCCCGGACCCTGACGGAATCAATCTGAAAATCCCCCTCAATTGTCCAGTATTCCCGGGGGATAAATCTGTCGATTTCTTCCTGGCGCAGGCAAAGCATATTTAAGGCAGCAGACTGAACCCTACCGGCGCTCAATCCCCTTTTTACCTTTTCCCAAAGGATGGGGCTGATTTTATAGCCCACAAGCCGGTCCAAGACCCTTCTGGCCTGCTGGGCATCGACCAAGCTGTAATCTATCTGCCGGGGAACAGTAAAAGCTTTCTTGATTGCCTGTTTCGTGATTTCATTAAATTCCACCCTGCGGGGAACGGATTCATCCAGCTTAAATTCATTCTGCAAATGCCAGGCAATGGCCTCTCCTTCCCGGTCGGGGTCAGTTGCCAAATAGACAAAATCAGCCTTAGCTGCAAGTTTACGCAGTTCCGCTAAGATCTTGCCCCGGCCACGGATGGTAATGTACTTGACCTGAAAATTCTCTTCCGGTTCCACCCCCAGCTGACTCTTGGGCAAGTCAATGAGATGTCCCATTGACGGCTTGACTGTGTATTTGTTCCCCAGGAATTTATTGATTGTCTTTGCTTTTGCAGGTGATTCTACAATAACTAAATTCAAAGAACTGCACCTCCGTTGCTAGCGCGAATATATTTTTGGCCGGGAATCCTTTCAATCAACCCCTTTAATTCTAAACCCACTAACCTTGCCAGCACAACCCCGCCCGCAAGCCCAAGCTGGTAACATAGTTCATCCAGGGTGACCCCCTGCTGATCAATGAGGGCCATAATTGCCTTTTCATCCTTATCGAGAGCCGGAGATTGCCGGGATGATCCTTGCAGAGGCAGATCCAGATGGTACTCTTCCAAAATATCTGTGGCCGCCAAAACAGGCTTGGCACCCAAGCGAATTAGATTATTGGTGCCGGCGCTCTGGGGGCTGTCGATATTGCCGGGGACCGAAAATACGTCTCTGCCCTGTTCCAGGGCAAAGCCTACGGTAATCATGGCGCCGCTCTTCATTCCCGCCTCGATTACCAGCACTCCCCGGCAAAGGCCGCTGATGATTCTGTTGCGGCGGGGAAAATGGTCCGGGCGCGGCTTGGTACCAGGGGGAAACTCACTGACCAGGCAACCCCCGCTTGCTAATATATCCTTTTGCAGCTGGTTGTTTCCATACGGATAAAACAGGTCTACCCCATTGCCCAAGACTGCAAGGGTATACCCCCCGGCCTCAAGACAGGCTTTATGAGCGCAAGCGTCGATGCCAATAGCTAAACCGCTGGCAATGCCCAAGCCAGCCTGACTGAGGGCAGGGATTAACTGTCCCGCTGCCATGCGCCCGTAGCGGGTTGCTTTCCGGGAACCCACCACCCCCAGCATATCCTGCTGAGGCAGTTCCCCAACATAGTATAACACTGGCGGCGGGTCATGACATTCCAGCAACAGGCGGGGATAGCCGGAAGACTGAGGGCAGACAATGTCGATGCCTTTTCGCCGGCACTCATTGGCTTCAGCAATTCCCCGTCCTAAGTCTACTGCCCGCAACATTGAGCCGATAATTTCGGAGTTTAAGTTCAGCACCTGTGAAAGCAGAGCGCCATTGCCGGCAAAAAAGCTGTCAATACTGCCCAATTCTCTAAATACCGCGGCAATCCGCCGCGGTCCCAGGTTCGGCACGTAAGTCAGGGCAATCCATTTTTCCACCTCGCCCATATACACCGCCCCTGTCTTGGAAATTTTCTTTAAGGTATCAGGAAATTAGTCAATTGTCAAACAAAAACCCGTTTGGATAGTGTCAAATAATGTTCGCAAAAACCAACTCCGTTAATGGGTCATGCTACTTGTAATCGATCTTCCTTAGTTAGCTAGATAATCTCTTGTTTAACATAACATCTTCCTGAGGACCAGTCTTCTGCATACTCAATCAAGTATGTAGTAACCAGACGGATGTAAGAGTCCATGCTAGGAAAGATGCCAACTACTGACGTCCTCCGACGAATCTCTCTATTAAGGCGCTCCAGCATGTTTGTTGAGGAAATCTTGCGGGAGTCTAGCCGATTAAAGTTATAGAACTGTAAGGAGTCCTCTAGCCCTGACTCGAGAACCTCTATTGCTCCAGGATACCGGGCTTCGTATGTATCCATTAGAGCGTTAGCGTAGTTCTTTGCACTGTCAAGATCTGGCTGTAACCAGATTTGCTTTAGCCTCTCAGCGAATACTGCCTTACCTTTGGACGGTAGATGAGCCAAGATGTTCCGCATAAAGTGAACTTTGCAGCGTTGCCAGCTACAGCCCATGAATGAGGTCTGGATGGCTTTTACAAGCCCCTTGTGGGCATCAGATACTACCAGCCAAGTGTCTTTAAGACCACGGTCCTTTAGTCTCTGGAACAGCTCCCTATAGGTTGCTTCAGATTCATCATGCATAGGTTCGATGGCCAGTATGTCGCGTCTGCCGCTTTCATTAACTCCGATAACTACCAGGACTGCCATGTTCTTCACATACCGGTCATATCTAATCTTCTCGTATAGTGCATCAACCCATAGG
>DIPE01000101.1:12751-12875 GCA_002427015.1 Firmicutes bacterium UBA5496
CGTATAGTGCATCAACCCATAGGACAGGATATGTCTTTTTCAATGGACGTTTCCGGAAGGCTTCCACCTGATCATTTAGTTCCTTTGTAATCTGAGAAACCTGGCCTCGAGAAATTGAGTCTAT
>DIPE01000101.1:13196-13364 GCA_002427015.1 Firmicutes bacterium UBA5496
ATTCTAGTGTCAAACCGACGGACACGGTACCCAGAGCGGTATCCGGTCCTTTCTGAGTTACGCTCTGACTTGGCGGCGTTGACCTTAGATGTTACTTCTGCCTCCATAAGCTGTTCACACAGCCATTTCAGCATTGAGAGCATCAGGTCTTCTTCTGACATGAATTGC
>DIPE01000104.1:0-3207 GCA_002427015.1 Firmicutes bacterium UBA5496
CTGCAAAGCGACTTGGAAGAATCTGTGGAAGTTGTAATTGCCGGCTACCAGCGCAAAAATGCAGTTCTCAGCGACAAGGATAAGCTGACCATCGCCTATCACGAAATCGGCCATGCCCTGGTGGCCGCGAAGCAGAAGAACTCTGCGCCTGTGCATAAGATTACAATTGTGCCCCGTACCTCAGGGGCCCTGGGCTACACTTTGCAGCTTGAGGAGAGCGAGAAGGTGCTGCTCACCAAAGAACAGGCCCTGGAGAAGATCATTATCTTCATGGGGGGACGGGCAGCGGAAGAACTGACACTAAAGACTGTCACTACAGGCGCTGCCAACGATATAGAGCAAGCCACTAAAATCGCCCGCTCTCTGGTGACCAGATTTGGCATGAGCGAGGAATTCGGCATGATGGCTCTGGAAACAGTGAACAACCCCTACCTGGGCGGGGACACCTCTCTGTTGGTCTCTGCCGAGACTGCCTCCAGAATCGACGACGTGGTCCTGGGCATTATCAAAGACGCTCATGAGCAGGCCCTGCAAATATTAAGTGACAACAAAGATACTCTCCATCGGCTGGCCAAGCACCTCTTTGAAAAGGAAACCATTAGCGGTGAAGAGTTTATGGCATTGCTGGCTGCCTAGGTGGCAGCAAAAGGAGAACTGCGTCTGGAGCTCTGTGGGGGGGCTCCAGATTTGTAATTACTGGGAAAAACGACTTAATTCCATGAAGTACCCAGGGATTATGGTATAATCTTTGCAAGTGCAGTTCCTTAGGTTGGAGTGGTTAAGATCGAAGGCAAACAGAAACTGAAAATCAGCCTGAATATTGTCGCTCTCTTGTTGTTTATTGGTTTAATAGTGTATTTATCAATTCGCTATACCCCCCAGGTGAGAAACCTGTTTGCCCGCCGCCACCAATTGAAAGGGTTGGTGGAAGAGCAGGGCGCCTATGCAATCGTCGCCTTTATCTGCGTGCAAGTTTTCCAGGTGATAGTAGCGGCTGTTCCAGGGGAAATTGTCCAGGTGGCCGGGGGCTACCTTTTCGGCACTTTCTGGGGAGCCGCCTTCCTGATTGGCGGTTTAATTATTGGTTCTTTGGTAGCTTTTTTCGCTGCCCGGTTGCTGGGTTTTCGCCTGGTGAAAACATTTGTTGCAGCGCCTAAGTTGGCTAAGCTCTTAGGGCTGATTAGCAGCGCCAAATCTGAACTTGTATTATTTATTCTCTACTTGCTTCCCGGGCTGCCCAAGGATGTGCTCACGTACATCGCCGGCTTAACTCCCATCAATCCTTGGCGGTTCTTGGCCCTGGCGATTCTTGGCCGCCTGCCTGCCTTAATAGTGTCCTGCTACATCGGGGCCAGCCTGGAGCAGGAAAACCTCTGGGCAGTGGTTGTTGTATCTGCCCTGTCAGTAATTTTGCTCTTGGGCGGATGGCTGTTTAAAGATAAGATTTTAGAAAAGGCACGTCGGCTGAAATTATAAGGCAGATGGTGGAGGAATATGCTATGAGGAATGTCTATATAATTTTGTCGCAGACGGGTACTCTGTTTTCCCGCCTGATTGCCCTGTATACCAGGGACCCCTATAATCACGCTTCCTTTGCTTTTGAATCCAGCCTGCCGATAATGTATTCTTTCGGGCGCAGGCGGCGGTACAATATGCTGGACTGCGGCTTTGTCCAAGAGAGTTTTACCTCAGGCATGTTTGCCTTTTTCCCCAATGCCCGCTGCTGTGTGCTGGAAATCCCCGTTACTCAGGCTGAGTATGATGCTATGCAGGATGTTGTAAATTTCTTTTGCCAAAACTATAAGCAGTATCGGTATAATCTTTTGGGCGTGTTCAGCTATATCTTTGGCAAAGGCCTGGTGCGCAAAGATTATTATTTCTGTTCGCAGTTTGTCTCTTATCTTCTCAACCAGGCTAGCTTCTGGAAGTGCGACCCTGAGTTCACCAGACCTATAGATTTTTTGTCTATACCCCACAGGCGCGTTATTTTTGAGGGACGGGTCAGAGAGTTTATCGCGCTGCACAGTGCAAAGCCGGTTCCCCAAAGGGCAACCCCAATTTTCTAAGAAATCCCGGGAGGAGGAATACCATGGGCATTTTTATTGGCGTTGGCACAGCCGCACTTTTTGTCTTGCTGGGCTGGGCGGTAAAATATAAAGGTGCCTACTGGCTGATTGCCGGCTACAATACCATGTCCGCCGGCAATCAGGCCAAAGTCGACACCAAAGGACTGGGCAGCTTTATGGGCAATATGCTCTTTGTCCTGGCTGCCATTATCCTTGCTGCTTTTGTCTGCAGCCACTTTGGCCTGCACCTGGCAGCGACCCTGGCTTTCGCGGCTATTTTGCCGGTGACTTTTTTTATGATCATCAAAGCGCAAAAATATGACGGCAATACCCGAGATGCCCAGGGCAGGATGACTAAAGGGTCCAAAGCCGCTGTGGCGGCAGTCTTGGCCCTTTTAATTCTCCTTTCCGCAGGGACGGGCTGGTTTCTTTATTATGTCAGCAGGCCGGCTGCGTTCAGCTTCCAGGGGGGAGGCCTGGAGATTTCCGGCATGTACGGCAAGAGAATCAACTTGGCTGAAATCAATGAGGTGGAGCTGGCAGAAGAAATGCCGGATATTACTCGGAAAAACAATGGCTTGGATGTGGGCTATGTGCGCAAAGGGCATTTTTCCCTCTCGGGCCAGGGCAAGGCCATCCTCAATTTAAACCTTTCCAAGCCTCCCTTTATCCGCTTAGACACAGATTCAGGAGCGTTTTTTATCAATGCCGGGACCCCGGAAAAAACCCGGGAGCTCTATCAGGAAATACTTGCACAGCTGCACAGATAACGGAGGTAAGCAATGACTAGTTTTCTAATTCGCTTATTTGTCAGGGATTACAAAAACACTGCCAGTGCCCGGGTCCGGGAAGGCTACGGTCAATTCGCCGGGATTATGGGCATTGCCTCAAACTTTTTGCTCTTCCTAATCAAGATTTTCGTTGGCACAGTATTTCACAGCATCGCTGTTACAGCAGATGCTGTCAACAACCTCTCAGACTCAGGTTCATCCCTGGTGACCCTGGTGGGCTTTAAACTGGCCGGCAAGCCCGCCGATGCCGAGCACCCTTACGGCCACGCCCGCATTGAATACATATCCGGCCTGATTGTGTCTTTTATCATTGTGTTTTTGGGAATTCAGCTTATTCGCAGCTCAGTAGC
>DIPE01000104.1:3407-5693 GCA_002427015.1 Firmicutes bacterium UBA5496
ACCATTAAGGCTACAGCAGTGGACAGCCGCAATGACGTCCTTGCCACCGCCGCGGTGCTGGCTGCTGCGACAATTTCGCATTTTTCCGGATTCAACCTGGACGGCTATATGGGGGTGGTGGTTGCCCTGTTTATCCTTGCTTCCGGCGTCAAGCTGGTGATGGAGACCAGCGATCCCCTGTTGGGAACAGCCCCGAAGACAGAGCTGGTAAAAAGCATTTACACAAAAATCCTCAGCTATGAAGGCATTTTGGGCATCCATGATTTGACTGTGCACAGCTATGGCCCCGGCCGCCATTTCGCCTCGGTCCATTGTGAAGTGTCCGCCGGTGAAGACATTATGGTCAGCCATGATCTTATCGACAATATCGAGCGGGATTTTATGGAGGAATTGGGCATCCACCTAGTCATCCACCTGGATCCAGTTGACATCGACGATGAGCGCACTAACGCCCTGAGAGCACAGGTGACTTCCTTGGTCCGGGAGATTTCTCCCCGGCTGAATATCCATGATTTCCGAGTGGTCTGGGGGGTTACCCACTCCAACCTGATTTTTGACATCGAAGTTCCCTTTGATTTTGAACAAACTGATTCTCAACTGGAGGAGATAGTCATTGCCAGAATTCGCGCTCTCGACAGCTCTTATAACGCCGTCATCACCGTAGATCACGACTATGTTCCCAGGGAGGACGCGGGAAAGGACAGGGATTAGCGGCGCGACAAAAGTCCCGTCCCCGGTGTAGCGGGAAAGGGGGAATAGACTTGAAGATAATTGTCATCGACGGTCAAGGTGGCAAGATTGGAACAATAATTGTCAGACAGCTGAAGCAGAGTCTGCCGGAGCTGAAAATAATGGCCATTGGCACTAACAGCATTGCCACTGCTTCTATGTTAAAGGCCGGGGCGGAATTGGGCGCTACCGGCGAAAACCCCGTCGTTGTCAACTGCGGTGATGCCGATATCATTATCGGCCCCCTGGGCATTGTCCTGGCTAACTCATTTCTTGGGGAGGTTACACCTGCCATGGCCCAGGCTGTCGCTCAGAGCCCTGCCCAAAAAATCCTCATCCCTGTCAACAAATGCCGGGCAAGGGTGGCTGGAGTCAGGGAGCTCTCCTTAGGCGAATATATACAAATGGCAATTGACCAGGTAAAAGAAATCATCGGCTAAACACCGATGATTTTTCATTGACTAAAAGACCAAATCGCACTGGTCTTTTATTTTTAAGGCCTGAAAGTATTTGTTTTCCAGGGGAATCCATTGGCTGATAAAACGCTTGTGCATTTCCGGGCCGTTGCGCTTAAGGATGCGCTGACTTTGTTCTTGGGCCTCAATATCAAGAAAGACTTGGAGGTCATAGGCATCTGCCAACGCGGGGTGCAAGCTGTAGGCCCCTTCAATGATGTTCAGCGGCTTAGGGGTGACAGCAATCTCAGCTCCCAGGCTCTGGCTGGCGCAATTGAAGGGACGGTAACGGAAGGGGCGGTTTTGGGTCAGCTTCGCCAGCGCTTCCTGATAAAAACGCTCATAGTCGACATTGCCGCCGGGTTCTTGCAAACGCTCCTCAGTCTTCATGGCTGCCGGCATGAAAAAATCGTCCATGTGCAAGATATTGCAGTCATAGACGGCTTGGAGCAAATCAGCCAGCGTGCTTTTGCCGGCGCCGCAGGGGCCGTCAATGGCCACGGTGACTTGGTCCTGGTCTCTTAGCAGGCGGTCAAGGTTGCAAAACAGGGGAAAGAAATCCCTGAATACTGCTTTTACTACCCGGTAGGCGGGAGCGTAGGTTTCTCGAAAGATATTACTGTGGCTGACAGCCGGGTATCCCTGCTGTTGGTAATCCCTGACCCAGGCTGCCGCTGCCGCTTCCGCAAAAGGAAGGAGTTTTTCTCGGCAGCAGCGGCCAAACACCGTCAGTTTTTCCTCAAAGCTGTCCACATTACCGGCAAATGAATTAGCCGTATGCACAAAGAAGCGATTGACAGTAGTGAGACTGATTCCCGTGTCCTTGAGGGCAGCCAGGTGCAGGCGGCATAAGCCGTTGCCGATGTCTTCAAAGACCGGCATTTCCCGGCAGGCGTTCAAACCGCTGCATTCTGCCTGTAGCCGCAGAAGACTGTCTGCCTCCGAGGCCAGCATGTGGCCGGGGCCGAATTCATTTTGGTAGAGCAGCTTCACCGCATCCTGAATCTGCAGCCGGGGGTAGAGCTCATACTGCTTCCGCAAGAGATGCACCAAATCAGCAGTCATTTTCTATCAGTTTAGCCTGTTTTAGCCCTATGATGAT
>DIPE01000082.1:0-283 GCA_002427015.1 Firmicutes bacterium UBA5496
CCCCCTTGCAGAGAGGGAAAGGCGAGGTGCTCCGGGACGGGCGGGACATCGCCATTCTCAGCATAGGTTCCACCCTTATTCCCGCTCTCCAGGCCCATGCTCAGCTTTACAGCCAAGGCATCAGCGCAGCCGTAATCAACCTTAGGTTCATCAAGCCCTTGGATCAGGAGCTGATTAAGCAATTTGCCGCAAGATGCGGCCACCTGATTATCATCGAAGAGCATGTCACCGCCGGCGGCCTGGGCAGCGCTGTCCTGGAAGCATGCAGCGACCTGGGAGTGAC
>DIPE01000082.1:490-754 GCA_002427015.1 Firmicutes bacterium UBA5496
AGCAAAAGAGCTCTTGTCCCGGGAGAAGGTTCAAAGTGACAGAGAAAAAAAGGCTTGATCTGTTAGCGGTTGAGCGGGGACTGGCAGCCACCCAGGCCCGGGCCCAGGCGGCAATCATGGCCGGCCTGGTCCTGGTTGACAAGGAGCTTATGGATAAACCCGGCGCCTTGGTAAATGTTGATTCTCAGCTGGAATTAAAGGCAGAGCCCAGTCCTTTTGTGAGCAGGGGCGGCCAAAAACTGGCCAAGGCCCTGGACAAGTTTG
>DIPE01000082.1:1060-1188 GCA_002427015.1 Firmicutes bacterium UBA5496
GTGGCCTTTATCTCCCTGCGCCTGGTTTTGCCTGTCATTGCCCGGCTGGGCCCCCGGGAGCTGGTCATGCTTATTAAACCTCAGTTTGAAGCCAGCCGGGAGCAGGTGGGCAAGAAAGGAGTTGTCCG
>DIPE01000082.1:1329-17921 GCA_002427015.1 Firmicutes bacterium UBA5496
GATCCTGCAGTCCATCTCCTGGTTATCAACCAGGTGGTGGCCAAGGCGGAAGAACTTGGGTTTACCCTGTGGAATCTGGATTTTTCCCCTGTCCAGGGCCCCCAAGGCAATATCGAGTACCTGGCCCATGGATTTTTTGCAGAGGGCCTGCTTCCTGTCAGGCCTGTGCCTCTTAAAGTGGTGGAAGCCGCCCACGCATATTTCAAGTAAACCGGTGATGCCGGTTTGCTTTCCTTCCCGCAGGAAATCCCTCTTTTTTGTTGAAGTATACAGCAGGAGGCGATAATTTTGCTGACTGCTACTGACTATATAATCATTGCCAGCTTTGCTTTTTTGCTCTTGTTGTACAAGGTGGTTCGTGACTGGTACGGCATTAGGGATGTGCCTCGGAGAATTGACCAACAGGCTGCGGAATTGCTGCGGGAAGAGGGCTACCATGTCCAGGCGCGAGCGGCGGTAAAATTCATCGATTTTAATATTGAGGGCAAAACCCATCGCCAAAAGGTCAAGGCTGACCTGGTTGTCCGCCGGGGCCTGAAGAAATATGTGGTAGAGGTAAACGCAAAAGATGCCGGCAGTGTGCGCAACGCGGACATCCGCCGCCGCATCTTGGAATACAAAATCGCCTTTGCCCCCAATGGCATCATCACTGTGGACATGGACCGGGAGCGCATCCGGCTAATAAAGATCAACAACCGCCGCTGGCTCAATACTCTCCTGGCTATGGGAGCGGCCATTTCTTTGGGGGCGGTAATCTACTTGTTTGTGAGGTATCTAAGATGAAGGCTGCCGCAATAATTGCCAATCTATCAAAGCCCAATGTCCGCCAAATAGCGGCGGAGATTTGCGCCTGGCTGGAGGCCCGGAATATTCGCGTCTATGGGCAGCGGGAGCTGGCCTGCGGCCAGGGCTTTGCCCTGGGAGATTCTCTTCCCGCTGTGGATCTGATTATGGTTTTGGGGGGAGACGGCACTTTCCTCACTGTAGCGGGAATGTATGGCCCTGCGGAAATTCCCCTGCTGGGGGTCAACCTGGGTCATTTGGGCTTTCTTACTGAAGTTGAGATGGGTGACTTGGAAGGGGCTTTGGAAAAGTTGGTGCAAGGGGACTACCAGGTGGAAAAGCGGGGTATGCTGGCGGCGCGGGTGCTGCGCCGGGGGAAAATAGTATCCCAGGCCCTGGTCCTCAATGATGTGGTCATCGCCAAGGGGCCCCTGGCCAGAATCGTTCACCTGGAGGTGGCGGTGGACGGTGTGAACATTGGCAGCTATCGGGGGGACGGACTGATTGTCGCTACACCCACGGGTTCTACAGGCTATTCCCTGTCTGCCGGCGGACCCATCGTCGCCCCCAATGTGGATTTGATTGTCATTACCCCCATTTGTCCCCACACCCTCAATGTCCGGCCCATAGTTGTGGCCAGGGATTCCGTGGTCACAGTGGATATAAAAACCTGCCAGCCCGATACCTTTATGACCCTGGACGGACAGCAGAGCTTTATGCTGGACTGCGCCGACCGCCTGGAAATCACCAACTCAGAGCATCAGACATCCCTGGTCCGGCTCAGGGGCAAGAATTTTTTCGAAATTTTGTCTAAAAAAATAATGGATCAAAATCGCTAAAAGGGGGAGAGGATTTTGCTCCGGGAATTGCATATAGAAAATTTTGCCCTCATTCAAAAATTGACAGTGCCCTTTGGAGACGGACTGAATATCCTCACCGGCGAGACCGGAGCCGGCAAATCCATAATTATCGATGCCCTTAACCAGGTTTTAGGGGAGCGGGCATCCTCGGAACTGGTGCGCTCCGGTGAGGAAAAGGCTGCAGTGACCGCAGTAGTGGAGGTAGACCCTGCTGCCCTGGCGCGCCTGGCGGAATTGGGCCTGGAAACCAGGGAAGGCAGTGTCATCCTGCAGCGGGAGATTTACGCCAACGGCAAAAGCCAGGCCCGGATTGACGGGCGTCCTGTCAACGTGGCTGCCCTTCGGGAAATAGGCGGCATGCTGGTTGAAATACACGGCCAGCATGAGCATCAGGCCTTGCTGGACGAAAACTCCCATCTGTCCATGGTGGACGCTTATGGCGGCGATGAGCTCCAGGCCGCCGGCATTGAATACCAGGGGGCCTGGCAGGAGCTGTCCAGCCTGAAAAAGGAGATTGCCGGCCTCCACGGGGACCAGCGGGAACGGGAACGCCTCCTGGACTTGCTTCAGTACCAGGTAGATGAAATTGAACAGGCCGCCCTTACTTCCGGCGAAGAAGAGTCCTTGCTGGCGGAGCTGAAATTGCTGCAAAACGCCCGCAAGTTGTTGGAGGTCTGCCATTACAGCTATCAGGCTTTGTATGAGGCTGAGGGCGAAAACCCTGTAGTGGAGATTTTGGGGTCTGTGGTTGCAGGCCTCAAGGGCTTCCGGGAGCTGGATGGCACTTTGGAACAGGCCTGCGCCCAGCTGGAAGAGTCTCTGTATTCGGTAGAAGACGCAGCTAAGCAGCTGCGGACTTTTGCCGACGGCTTTTTCTATGATCCCCAGCGGCAGAGCGCGGTGGAGGCCCGTCTGGAGCTGATTTATGATTTAAAGCGCAAATACGCCGATTCCATTGAAGGGATTCTGGCCTGGCGAGATGAGCGGCAGGCGGAAATTGAAGGAATTCGCAATACTGAGGCCCGGCACGCCCAGCTTACGGAAATGATTGAGGCCGCTGCCGCTAAGGCGGGAAAACTGGCCTTGGTCCTCAGCAGTCTCCGGCAAGGGGCAGGCAAGGATTTAGCAGAGGCAATTGTCGGCGAGCTGGCTTATCTGCAAATGGCCGGCACCCGTTTTCACGTGGAATTTACCGTTTCTGACGCCGAGGAAGGGCTGCCAGCGGCGGGGAGAAAGCTGGCTGCTTCGGCCACGGGCATTGACAATGTGCGCTTTTTGATCTCTCCTAACCCCGGGGAGCCTTTGAAGCCTTTAGCAAAAATCGCTTCCGGCGGCGAAATGTCGCGAATTATGCTGGCCATCCTCAATGTGTTGGCCAAGCTGCGCCCTGTCCACACCATGATATTTGACGAAATTGACGCGGGCATCGGCGGCAGGGCCGCTCAGGCTGTTGCCGAAAAACTGGCGGCAGTTGCCGCCCAGCGCCAGGTCATCTGTGTCAGTCACTTGCCTCAGGTTTCTTCCATGGCGGACACCCATCTCTATATCTACAAAGAGCAGGCGGATGAGCGCACTCTCACCAAGGTTGCCCGCCTGGACATGGAGGGCAGGGTGGAGGAGCTGGCCCGGATGCTGGGAGGGGCAGAAGTGACTGTAGCCACCCGGGAGCATGCCCGGGAGATGCTGAGCCTGGCCAGCAAGGCAAAATTAAATAATTAAAAATAATCGATTCCAAAAATTCATGGCAGCAAAAACACCTCTTTCCTAATCGGAATGAGGTGTTTTTAAAAGCCCGCAGAATCAAGGCCAGTAAAAATTATCTTGTCAGCAGATGCTTTATTTGAAATTGGTGCCCTTAATTAACAGCATAGCGCTCTCTTTTTTTAGCCAACTTAAAACTAGTGTCAAAAAGAATTTTGAACAGGAGTTGGTTAAAGGGAGTGGAAAAATTTGAAAACAAGATTGGCCATTTGCCTGGCGGCATTATTGCTGCTGATCCTGGGCCAGGGAGTTCAGGCCTTGCTGCTGCTGCCTTCAGAGGTCACTCGCTTTGAAGGGGATGAACAGTCCATTAGTTTTGACCTGCCCTGGGCCATAAAAATCAGCGACAATAGCGGCCTTCTTGGGGCTGCGGATGATGCCGGCAAGGGGATTATCCTCAAAGCAGTCAGGTCAGGAAACTACAGCTTTTCCTTTAGTTTGCTGGGGCTGCTTCCCCTTAAGCAGCTGCAAGTCAATGTCATCCCCCAATTGGAATTGACGCCCTCGGGGCATTCAATCGGGGTTAAGCTGGCGGAATCGGGGGTAATCGTAGCCGGCATAGACAGCATCATGACGGGAACAGGCAAGGCGGAGCCCGCCAAAGATTCAGGTTTCCAGGTGGGGGATATTCTTGTGGCCGTCAATGACATTGAACTTAAAAACCTGGGGCATGCCGCCGTAGTGCTGGAAGAGCTCTGTCGGCCAGGGACAAAACTACACTGCCAGATTATCCGGGGGGGCAGGAAACTGACCTTGAGCATAACTCCTGTCTATGATGTGGAGGTAAAAAGAGCTCGCCTGGGCCTTTTACTGCGAGACACAGCTGCAGGAGTGGGAACAATGACCTTTTATCATGCAGACACCGGTTATTTTGGCGCTTTGGGGCATATGATCACTGATGAAAGCGGGGGAAAGCCTGCGGACCTTAGCGCCGGCCGGATTGTGGAAGCCAGCATAGTCTCAATCCGCCGGGGCCAGCAGGGAAAGCCGGGGGAGAAACAGGGAGTTTTCGATGAAAACAGCCAGCCAATGGGAACAATTAAGACAAATACTGAACTGGGCATCTTTGGCAAGCTTGCCCGCAAACCGAAATTTGAATTGGAGCCATTGCCCCTGGGCCTCAAGCACGAGGTAAAGGCGGGAAAAGCTGAGATATTGACAGTTATTGAGGGTGACGAAATCCAATCTTTCAGCATTGAGATAGAAAAGTTGTTTGTGCAAAATCAGCCGGCCAGCAAAGGAATGGTAATCAAAATTACCGACCCCAAGTTGCTGGCGGCAACCGGCGGCATCATCCAAGGGATGAGCGGCAGCCCAATCATTCAAAACGGCAAGATTGTAGGGGCAGTAACCCATGTCTTTATTAACGAGCCTGAGCGGGGATATGGCTGCTTTGCCGAGTGGATGGTCTTAAAATCCGGATTGCTGGCGGAAATTGAATCCAATGTGCCTCCAAAAGTTTTGGAGGCCATTTTTTAAAATTTATTTTTCCAGACTATTTCAACATGCAGGGAAATTGTCCTGCCATGTCGAACAGTATCAATAACTGGCAGTACCTATTGTATAAGGGAGGATGAATTTTTTTGTGATTTCGGTAATGGTTGCCGACGACAATCGCGAGTTTTGTAACCTGTTGTCTGATTACATGTCTGCCCAGGAAGATATCAATTTGGTGGCGACTGCCAATAACGGCATTGACGCCATCGACAAAGTAATCGAACATCAGCCTGATGTCCTCATCCTTGACATTATTATGCCACATTTAGATGGATTAGGTGTGCTGGAGAGACTTAATAGCAACACAGAGCTTCAGACCCGGCCCCGGGTAATAGTGCTTACTGCTTTTGGGCAGGAAAGCATTACCCAGCAAGCCCTGAGGCTGGGGGCGGATTACTTTGTACTCAAACCCTTTAATATAGATGTGCTGATCAGGAGAATCAGGTCGCTGCAAGTGGACAGCAAGCCTGAACTGGCGGCAGAGGGCGCAATTCGCTATGTTTCCCAGGACGCGCCTAAGGTTGATTTGGAAGTGGAAATTACAAACCTCTTGCATGAACTGGGGGTGCCTGCCCATATTCGCGGCTACCAGTACTTGCGCTATGCAATTGCCTTGGTGATCAAGGATATCACCATCCTCAACAGCATCACCAAGGCCTTGTATCCGGAAATCGCCATCAAATTCGACACCACTCCCAATCGGGTGGAAAGGGCCATTCGCCACGCCATTGAAACCTCCTGGGAGCGCAGCGAATTAGATGTCATCAACCGCCTCTTCCGCTATACAGTCCGCAACGACAAGGGCAAGCCAACAAACTCGGAATTTATTGCTCTTTTAGCAGACAAGCTGAGGCTAAAACTAAAAACAAAGCAGGTCGCGGAAAATTAACGCAGGTAAGGGCCTGCTTTTTTTTTAGGATAATTTTGCCACCTCTGGTGCAATACTATCACCGGGGGTGCTATTGATGTTAAAGGGCAGACTGCGCAAAGGGCGCAGGACTAAGGAACTTGTCAATCATTTGCGGCGGGGGGACATCGCTCTCATCTGTCACGAGGATTTGGACCTGGTGGCGGCGGAAAGCCTGGCCCGGACAGGAATTGCCGCGGTGCTGAATGAGAAAAAATATATCAGCGGGCGCTATCCCAACTTGGGACCGGAGCATTTGCTGGCCCGAAATCTCAAATTATATGACTGTGTTCCCAGGGAACTGTGGTCGCTGCCCGAGGGAGCGGAAGTGACTATTGATGAAGATAACAATGTGCTGATTGCGGAAAAAGACAGTTTTCAGCTGGACAGCCCCCTGACTGCGGAGGCCGCTGACTTGCAGCTGGCCAGGACCCGGGCCAATTTGGATCGGGAGCTGGAGAAGTTTATCGACAACACCTTGGAATATGCCAGGAAGGAAAAAGAGTTGATCCTGGGTTTGAGAGAACTGCCCCCCCTGGAAACGGCAATTTGGGGCCGGCCAGTGGTAGTGGTGGTCCGGGGCCGGGATTACAAGCGTGATCTTGGCGCTATTCTCAGCTATATCAAAGAGGTGCGTCCGGTCCTCATCGGCGTCGATGGCGGCGCCGACGCCATTTTGGATTATGGCCTCAAACCCGATATCATCCTGGGAGATATGGACAGTGTCAGCGACCGGGCCCTGCTGGGCAAGTGCGAGCGAGTGGTTCATGCCTATACCGACGGGAGGGTGCCGGGGAGACAGCGGGTGGAAGAATTGGGGGTTAAGTATACAGTCTTCGCAGCCCCCGGCACCAGCGAAGACGTGGCTTTGCTCTTGGCCGCCGGCAAAGGTGCGGATCTGGTGGTGGCAGTGGGCACTCATTCCAACATGATTGATTTTCTAGAGAAGGGACGACCCGGAATGGGCAGCACTTTTTTGACCCGCTTAAAGATCGGGGACAAACTGGTAGATGCCCGGGGCTTGAGCAAATTATACCAGGGCAAGCTTACTCTCGGCTGGGCCGCAGTCCTTTTCGCGGCGGCTTCTATGCCCATTGCAGCTTTGCTCTATGCTTCCCCGGGGTTCCGGCATTTGTTCTATCTTTTGCTGTACAAACTGGCAGGTATGGTGGGAGGCTAAGAAATGGCTAATTTTAAATTCCATCTGGTCACTGTTATCGGTATTTTCCTGGCTTTGGCTCTGGGAATTTTTATCGGCAGCACCTTTACCGAAGAAAGCATTATCCTGCAGCAGCGAAATACCATTGAAAGCATGCGGGAAAATCTGGACAATCTGGCCAAGGAGCAGTCCAGGCTGCAGAGGGAAAAAGATGCTCAGGCTGAGACTTTGTCTTTGCTTCAGTCCTGGCTGGGAGATATGAGCCAGCTATATCTGGAGGCCAATCCCATCCAGCAAAAAGCGGCGCTGATTTATGCCGGAGATTTTAACCCTGAATATTTGGGCAGCTATTTCAACGAAAATGTCATCCAGACCCGGCTGCAGCTGGACGTCCTGGACCTTGAGACCGCAGAAATTCTTGTCCAGGCCCTGGTCCAAGGGGATAAGCAATCGCTGGCAGCACTGGAAGAGGGCATTAAGTGGGAAGGGGATTTTGTGCAGCCGGATTATGTGCTTTTGGCCCCGGGGCAAAAGGGGGAGTGGACGGAGGTCAAGACCCTGGCGGTGGGGCTGCTGAATGCAGAGCTGCCGGTGGTGGCTCTGGGACTCAGCGATGGGAAAGGCCTGGCGGATTTGGTGCGGCATCCCCTTTTTGCCTCGGTGTCCCACCTGGACACTCCTCTGGGGCTCTACTGTTTGGACGCCATCTTCCGGGGCCAGGGAGGGCATTATGGCCTCGACATTTTGCTGCCGGGGCCTTTTGGGCAATGAAGGTTTCCGTGCTGATTCCCGCCTATAACGAAGAGGAAAACATCTCCGGGACCATTGACAGCTTGCGCCGGGCTCTGCCTCAGGCGGAACTGGTGGTGATTGATGACTGCAGCCGCGATTCCACCGCTGCCCTGGCCGCTTCCCTGGGGGTTAGGGTCATCCCTCACAGGCGCAACCGCGGCAAAGCAGAGGCCTTGGCCACAGGCCTGGAGAATTCTGTTGGCCAGGTGGTTGCCATGGTGGATGGGGATATGGGCAGCTGCGCCGGTGAAATTTCTGTCCTCACGGAGGCCGTGGCCAACAATTGCTGTGATTTGGCCATAGCCCTCTTTGCCAGTTCCAGCGGGGGCGGCGTGGGTTTGGTGCGCAATCTGGCCCGCTGGGGTATTTTTTTATTAACTGGAGTGAGACTAAAGGCTCCCCTTTCAGGACAGCGGGCAGCTACCCGCCAGCTGCTGGAGCAATGTCTTCCCCGGCGCGGGGGCTTTGGCCTGGAGACAGAACTGACCCTCAATGCCCTGCGCCGGGGCTACCGGGTGAGGGAATTCCCCACGGGCTTTGTGCACCGGGGCCAGGGCTGGAAGCTGGCGGGATTTAAACATCGGGGGCGTCAATTTATCCAGGTTTTGGCCGCTCTCCTAAGGGGCGGCTGTCAATGGCGGCAATAATTGGTTTAGTGGCGGCCTGGGCTGTTGCCGGAGCCCTGGCCGGCCCCGGCAAGGGGATGCTGGCCCGGGGCGGTGTGAAAAACTTCGCGGGCAAGGCTATTCCCACGGGCATGGGGGCCATTTTGCTGGTGGCGGTTCTGAGCGGCTTGGGGCTGCTGACACTAACCGGCCTGTTCCAGGGGGAGAAGCTGAGTCTCTGCGGTTTCTGGCTGACCTTGGTCTGCCTGGCAGGATTAGTGGACGACGCCTTTGGCGACCATGAGAGCAGGGGGTTTCGCGGACATTTCCGCGCCCTGTTTCAGGGCCGCCTGACCACCGGCATGGCCAAGGTCCTCCTTGTTACCCTGGGGGCGGGGCTAATCTCTTTGCCTCTCAGCTGGCAGTCTCTGCCGGAAATTGGGGTACTGATTTTATCGGTCAATTTTTTTAACCAGCTGGATCTGCGTCCCGGTCGGGCCCTTAAGGTATTTCTCCTAATTTCCGGAGGGCTGGCGGCAGTCGGCAGCGTCACTGCCGCAGCGGGTTGGGGCGGCGCCCTGGGGTTGCTGCCGGGAGATTTGCGCTCGGACTATATGCTGGGGGATGCAGGCGCCAATCTTTTAGGCGCCCTGGCTGGCCTGGCAATTGTCACGGCGCTTTCCCCCACCGGGATAATCATCGCCCTTGCCCTCCTTGTTCTGGGCAACGGGGCGGGGGAGTTTTTATCTTTCAGCGCCATCATCGCCAAAAGTAAATTTTTAACCTGGCTGGATCAAATCGGGCGGCCTCAGGCAGGGAAATAGAGGCTCTTTGGCGAATACTTTAAACATGCAAAAAAGTGCAAGGGGGACCACGATGAAGGCTATTGCCCCAAATTTTCATTTACAGGTAATCTTGGACGCAATTCACGACGGTCTTGTAGCGATTGACAGGCAGGGGAAAATAGTCCTTCTCAATCCTGCGGCGGCGGAAATTCTCGGGGTGAACCGGGACAGCGCTCTGGGGAAGCCAGTGGGCCATATAATACCTAATTCCCGCATGCTCCGGGTGCTGGAGACGGGAGAGCCTGAAATTAATCAGCGTCAGGAGCTGGCGGACAAAACCATTCTCACCTCCCGGCTTCCTGTCCGGGATACTAATGCTGCCATCATCGGAGCGGTTGCTGTCTTTCGCAATATCTCAGAAATCAGGAAACTGGCGGAAGAGATAACCAACCTAAGGGAAATCCAGAGCATGCTGGCGGCGATTATCAATGCCACCCAGGACGCCATTTCCGTAGTGGACAGCCAAGGCCGGGGCATACTGGTCAACCCTGCTTATAAGCGCATAACCGGGTATGCCGAATCAGATGTCTTGGGCAAACCTGCTACTGCGGACATTGTTCAGGGCGAGAGCGTGCACCTGCAGGTGCTGTCCAGCCGCCTCCCTGTCAAAGGCATTCAGCTGAAGGTAGGCAGCGCCAAAAAAGATGTGCTGGTGGACGGGGCGCCCATATTGGTCAATGACGAGCTCAAGGGCAGCGTGGCTGTAATCCATGACATCAGCGAAATCAAGCGCCTTAATGAAGAGCTGGACAAGGCCAAGCAGATCATTCGCACCCTGGAAGCAAAGTACGATTTTAAGGACATTATTGCCCTAAGCCCGAAAATGCTTGAGGTGGTTGAACAGGCTCGCAAGGCCGCCAACACCCCCGCCACCATCTTGCTCTTGGGCGAGAGCGGCACCGGCAAAGAATTGTTTGCCCATGCCATTCATAATTCCAGCCAGCGCAAGTATAATCAGTTTATCCGGGTTAACTGCGCCGCTCTCACAGGCAGCCTCTTAGAGAGCGAACTCTTTGGATACAGCGACGGTGCCTTTACCGGCGCCCGCCGGGGAGGGAAAAAGGGGCTGTTTGAGCAAGCCGAAGGCGGCACCATTTTTTTGGATGAAATCGGCGAAATCAGCCCCAATGTCCAGGCCAAGCTGCTGCGGGTGCTGCAGGAAAAGGAAATTGTGCGGGTGGGGGATGCCAAGCAAGTTTCTGTGAATGTGAGGATAATTGCCGCCACCAATATTGATTTGGAGGAAGCCGTGGCCACGGGCAAGTTCCGGGAAGACCTTTATTACCGTATCCGCGTCATTCCTCTGTATATTCCGCCCCTGAGGGAACGCCGGGAGGAAATCCCCGCCCTAGCCCGCCACTTGCTGCGCAAATTTAATCAGGAGTATGGCCGCGTAGTTGAAGACATTGCCCCGGATGTCATCAAGGTGATTCAGGGATACTCCTGGCCCGGCAATGTCCGGGAACTGGAAAATATATTGGGCCGCGCTATTATCAACATGCGCTTTAATGAAACATGTATTTGCCGTGAACATTTGCCACAGTTTACAACCGGTCCACATGCCATGCCTGCTTCCGTTGCCGAAAATGCCGCTGCAGCCATAAACCGCCCCTTAGGGGATGCCCTGGCTGAATTTGAAAGGGACTATATTGCCTTGGTTCTCAAAGAAAACCAGGGCAATAAGACCAGGACCGCCAAGGCAATGGAAATTTCCCTGCGCTCATTGTATTACAAGCTGGAGAAATATGGCCTTTAGTATGCAAGACTGTGCATGCAAAAGTCTGCGCATGCCCTGAAGAATCTTGCACACAGGTATAAAGATGAGCCCAGGCGCTGTAATCTATTATGGCATGATTATTGCATTTATGTATGTGGTCAGGTTGCCATAACTACTTAATGGAGGATTGAGGAATGAAAATCTTTGAAGCCATGGCCAAGAATGGCCATGAACAGGTGTTCTTCAACTACGATCGCACCACAGGACTCAAGGCAGTCATAGCGATCCATGACACCACACTGGGCCCGGCCCAGGGGGGCTGTCGCATGTGGAACTATGACAACGAGGACCAGGTTTTGACAGATGCTCTGCGCCTGTCAAAGGGCATGACCGACAAATGCGCTGCCGCAGATTTGGATTACGGCGGCGGCAAGTCAGTTATCTGGGGAGACCCCAAGACTGACAAGAGCGAAGCGCTTTTCAGGGCCTTTGCCCGTTATGTCGACGTTCTTAACGGCCGCTACATGACTGGCACCGATGTGGGCACCACCTATGACGATTTCATCATCGCCCTCAAGGAAACCAAGTATGTTGGCGCTCTGCCCGAAGAATACGGCGGCGGCGGCAACTCCGGGCTAATTACCGCCTTTGGCGTGTGGAAGGCCATGAAGGCTGTAGCCAAGGAACTCTTTGGCGATGATTCCCTCAAGGGCCGGACCATTGCCGTTCAAGGCCTGGGCAAAGTGGGATACAGCCTGGTGGGCCATCTGGTAGAGGAAGGCGCCAATGTGGTGGCCTGTGACATCAACCAGGAAAACGTCGACAGGGCAGTCAAGGAGTATGGCATCAAAAGCGTTTCCCCTGACAAGATTATTGAAACAGAGTGCGATATCTTTTCACCTTGCGCCCTGGGGGCAGTATTCAATGACGACTCCATTCCCAGATTAAAATGCAAGGGCATCGCCGGCGCCGCCAATAACCAATTGGCTGAACCCCGCCACGGCGAAATGCTCCAGAAGAGGGGAATACTTGCCGCCCCAGATTTCGTCGCCAACGCCGGCGGTTTGATCCAGGTTTGCGATGAACTGGAAGGCTATAACAAGGAGCGGGCTTTCCGCAAGACCGCTATGATTTACGACCGGATTCTCAATATCTTTGCTATTGCCAAAGAGCAAAATATCACCCCTTACGAGGCTGCCAATCACATAGTTGCTGAAAGAATAGATACTATTGGCAGGATCAGACGCAATTATACCGGCAAATAGTCTGGCAGAGGTGCGAAGATGACCCACTGGATACTGGCTGTCAACCCTGGCTCCACCTCTACCAAACTGGCTCTTTTTGAAGATGACTCTCTTTATGCTGCTGAAACCCTGCGCCATAACCCCGGAGAGCTGGCGCCGGAAATTGTCGACCAGCTGGAGTACCGCACTGGTTTGGCGGAAAAATGGCTGGAGCAAGTATTTGTCGGTGATAAGCTCAGCGCCATAGTCGGCCGGGGCGGCATGCTCAAGTCTATCCCCGGGGGAACCTACATGGTCAATGAGGCCATGCGCCAAGATCTGCGCAAGGGAGTCCAGGGCCAGCATGCCTCTAACCTCGGCGGCTTAATTGCCTTTGAGCTGGCCAGCAAGAGGGGCATTCCCGCTTTTATTGTCGATCCGGTCTCAGTAGATGAAATGATACCGGAAGCCAGGATTTCGGGCATGCCTGAAATCCAAAGGCACAGCTCGTCTCACGCCCTGAATATCCGGGCCATCGCCCGCCGGGCTGCCAAGGATCTGGGGCAGAACCCCAGGGATATCAACCTCATTCTCGTGCACTTAGGCGGCGGCATCTCAGTTACTCCCCTGGCGGGAGGGCGGATGCTGGATGTCAACGACGCCAACGAAATGGGCCCCTTTTCTCCTGAAAGGAGCGGGGGATTGCCCTCCGGGGATTTGATTGACCTGTGTTTTTCCGGCAAGTACACCGAAGATGAGCTGCGTAAAAAGATTATCCGCAGCAGCGGCCTCTCCGCTTACCTGGGCACCAATGACGGTCTCGAGATTGAAAGGCGCATTGCCGCCGGGGATCAAAAGGCCCAGCTGATTTACAAAGCCATGGCTTACCAGATTGCCAAGGAAATTGGCGCCATGGCCACGGTGGTGTCGGGGCAGGTCAGGGCAATTGCCATTACCGGCGGTTTGGCCTACTCAGCGCTGCTCACCGACTGGATCAAGGATTATGTGCGCTTTATCGCCCCGGTCTTGATCTACCCGGGGGAAGATGAACTGCTTGCTCTTGCCCAAGGCTGCTTGCGGGTAATCAAGGGAGAAGAGCAGAGCCGGGAATATGTGTAAGGCGAGGTGAATTCAATGTACGGCAGTATGCAAGCTATTGTTGATGCGGCAAAATCCCTGCCCAACCGGCAGCGCCTTGTGGTTGCCGCGGCTCAGGACCCTGATGTCCTGGAAGCGGTGCGGGATGCGGTTGATTGGGGCATAGTCTCGGCAATTCTCGTAGGCGATAAAGAGAAAATTGCGGCCACTGCCGCCGAGGTAGGGCTGTCTCTGGAAAAATGCACAGTCATTCCCGAAGCCGATCCAATCGCTGCTGCCCACAAGGCCGTGGCCATGGTCGCCCAGGGCCAGGGGGATATGGTCATGAAGGGCAGGATTGGCACCGCCGACATTTTGCGGGCGGTGCTGGACAAGGAGCAGGGACTTAGGACTGGCCGCCTCCTCAGCCATGTGACGGTTTTTGATGTTCAGGGCGTCGGGCGCTTGCTCTTTATGACCGACGCCGCAATGAATATCGCCCCGGATTTGGGGCAAAAGGCCCAGATTGTGCAAAACGCTGTAGATGTAGTGAGAGCCTTGGGCGTTGAGCGGCCAAAGGTGGCAGCTCTGGCAGCAGTTGAGCTGGTCAATCCTGATATGCCCGCAGCCGTTGAGGCGGCCCTGCTGGCAAAGATGGCCGACAGAGGCCAGATAAAGGGCGCTATTGTGGACGGTCCCCTGGCTTTGGACAACGCCATTTCCCTTCATTCGGCCCAAGTCAAGGGCATCCACAGCCCAGTCGCCGGAAATGCAGATATTCTCATGGTTCCGGACATCGAAGCAGGCAATGTGCTGTATAAATCCGTTGCTTACTTTGGCAGAGAGGCCCGGATTGCCGGCGTAATTGCCGGCGCCAAGGCCCCCGTTGTCCTGACTTCCAGAGCCGATTCCCATGAGGCCAAGCTGGATTCAATAGCCTTCAGCGCGGTATATGCCGCCGGGCTAAAATCATAAAAAATTTTGGGAGGTAAACAGGGATGAAGATTTTTGATTACATGAGCAAGTATGGCTATGAACAATTAGTTTTTTGTCATGACAAGACCACAGGCCTGAAGGCAATCATTGCCATTCACGACACCACCTTGGGGCCCGCCCTGGGCGGCACCAGAATGTGGAACTATGACTCCGAAGACGCTGCCATTGAAGACGTCCTCCGCCTGGCCAAGGGCATGACCTATAAGGCAGCTGCAGCCGGCCTCAACCTGGGCGGCGGCAAAGCTGTCATCATTGGTGATTCCAAGAAGGATAAGAGCGAAGAAATGTGGCGGGCCTTTGGCCGCTTTGTCCAGAGCCTTAACGGCCGCTATATCACTGCTGAAGACGTGGGCACCACCGTCCAGGATATGGACTACATCCACCTGGAAACCGATCATGTCACCGGCGTCTCCGCATCCAGCGGCAGCAGCGGCAACCCCTCTCCCAAGACCGCTTTTGGCGTTTTCAGAGGCCTGTTGGCCACTGCCAATGAAGTATGGGGCAGCGACGATATCGCCGGCAAAGTCATCGCCGTTCAGGGTGTCGGCAACGTAGGTTACTATCTCTGCAAGTATCTCCATGAAGCCGGCGCCAAACTGGTAGTTTGCGACATCAATCAGGAGTCCCTGGACAGGGTAGTCAAGGAATGTGGCGCTAAAGTTGTTGCTCCCGATGCCATCTATGATGTGGATTGCGATATCTTCGCTCCCTGCGCTTTAGGCGCCGTCCTCAATGACAATACCATCCCGAGATTAAAGTGCAAGGCCGTTGCCGGCTGCGCCAACAACGTGCTGGCTGATAACCGCCATGGGGATATGCTCCATGAAAAAGGCATCGTCTATGCTCCCGACTATGTCATCAACGCCGGCGGCCTGATGAACGTGGCCGATGAGCTCCAGGGCTACAACGAAGATCGGGCTATGGACAAAATCGCCACCATCTATGACAATATCGCCAAAGTCTATGCCATTTCCAAGCGCGATGGCATCCCCAGCTACAAAGCTGCCGACCGCATGGCCGAAGAGCGCATTGAAGCTTTGGGCCGTATCCGCGGCAACTTCATCCGCCGTTAATTTTCAGTGCAAGAGGGTAGTTGTGTGCACAGCGCACACAACTATCCCCATTTAAGGAGGTAGAGCATGTCCCATCGTCTGCTCGTAATTAATCCGGGCTCAACATCAACGAAAATTGCCGTTTTTGAAGATGAAAGGCCCCTGCTTGAACAGACCTTGCGCCATTCCGCCGAAGAACTGAAGGCTTATAACAATATCATCGACCAGTATCAGTTTCGCAAGGACATAATTCTGGAAAGCCTCCACAGCCAAGGCATCAACCTCAACAAACTGTCGGCAGTGGTGGGCCGGGGGGGCACCCTCAAACCTATTGTCGGCGGCACTTATATTGTCAATGACCAAATGATCAACGACCTTACCAGTGGTGTCCAGGGACAGCATGCTTCCAGTCTCGGCGGCATCATTGCCAGAGAAATCGCCGAGCAGTTTAACATTCCCGCCTATATCGTCGACCCGGTGTCGGTAGATGAGCTGTCGCCTGAGGCCAGAATATCCGGCCTGCCGGAGATTGAGCGGCGCAGCATCTGGCATGCCCTCAATCAAAAGGCAGTGGTGCGCAAGGCGGCTGCCGAAGCCGGCAAGGAATACCAGGAAGCTAATTTTATCGGCGTCCACCTGGGGGGAGGCATTTCCATTGCCGCCCATTTGCGGGGACTAGTGGTTGACGTCAACAATGCCCTCCATGGGGATGGTCCCTTTTCACCTGAGCGCGCCGGCGGCGTGCCGGTGGGGGACCTGGTGCGGCTCTGTTACAGCGGCAAGTATAGCCAGCAAGAGATGCACAAAAAATTGGTGGGCCAGGGAGGCCTGGTTGGCTATCTGGACACCAATGACGGGCGCACCATCACGAGCCGCATAGAGGCTGGCGATGAAAAGGCCAAATTGGTATACAAGGCCATGGCCTATCAGATTGCCAAAGAAATCGGCGCCGCCGCCGCTGTCCTTAAAGGTGACGTGGATGCAATTGTCCTCTCCGGCGGTTTGGCACACGATCGCACCTACCTGGTGCCTTGGATTGAAGAGAGAGTATCCTTTATCGCCCCGGTAAAAGTCTACCCCGGCGAGTTTGAGATGCTGGCTCTGGCCTTAGGCGGTTTGCGCGTGCTCACTGGCGAAGAAGAGGCCAGGGAATATAAATGAAATCTGAAGGCAGTCCCCTAGGGCGCAAACTTGTAATTGTCGGCGCTTACGGCAGCGGCAAGACTGAGTTTGCCTTGAACCTGGCCAAGCAGATGGCAGCCAAAGAGTCAATTGTCCTTGTGGATTTGGACATCGTCAATCCCTACTTTCGTTCCCG
>DIPE01000082.1:18189-30764 GCA_002427015.1 Firmicutes bacterium UBA5496
TGGATGGTGGTCAACTGTTTTCGTCCCTTTACTGCCGATGTGGCAGGAATCATCGCTACAGCCGGTTGGATTGAGGCAAAGTCCGGACTGCAGATTACTGCCCTGGTGAACAACAGCAACTTGGGCAGGGAAACCACCGTGGAGCATGTCCGCCAGGGAGCGGCCATTGTCAACCAGGCCGCTGCGCAAATGGGGGCGCATGTGCCCTACCACTGTTGCCGTCCCCGCCTTATCTCTCAACTCCCGGAATTCCAGGATAAGCTGTTCGCCATGGAACTAAGTTTGTTCCCGGCAGATATCACATAGTGAAGGAGGTTTTCTCGTGCCCAAGGTAGAGTTTGACCGCGAGCGTTGCAAGGGTTGCGAACTTTGTGTCAGTGTCTGTCCCACCAAGATCATCCTCATGGATGAGAAGATCAACAAGAAGGGTTACAAAGTGGCCACTGTCCATGAAATGGACAAATGCATCGGTTGCGCCTCATGTGCCCGGACCTGTCCCGACACTGTCATCAAAGTATACAAATAGCATAAGAAGGAGGTTATTAAATGGCCAAACAACTTATGAAGGGTAATGAGGCCATCGGCGAAGCTGCCGTCCAGGCAGGCTGCCGCTATTTCTTTGGCTATCCCATTACCCCCCAGAACGAAGTGCCCGAATACATGTCCAGGCGTCTGCCTGAAGTGGGCGGCGTGTTTTTGCAGGCAGAAAGCGAAGTAGCGGCAATCAATATGGTCTATGGCGCCGCCGGCGCAGGCGCACGCGTCATGACTTCTTCTTCCAGCCCCGGCATCAGCCTCAAACAAGAGGGTATTTCCTATATTGCCGGCTCTGAACTGCCCTGCGTCATCATCAACATCATCCGCGGAGGCCCCGGCCTCGGCGGCATTCAGCCCGCTCAGTCCGACTACTTCCAAGCCACCAAGGGCGGCGGCCATGGGGACTACAACTTGTTTGTCTTCGCCCCTGCCAGCGTCCAGGAAATGGTGGACCTGATTATGGAATCCTTCGACATCGCAGACTACTACCGCAACCCTGTTATGATCATGGGTGACGGCACCTTGGGTCAAATGATGGAGCCTGTAGAATTTAAGCCTGTCAAGAAGAGAGACTTGCCTCCCAAGGATTGGGCTACCACCGGCTGTGTCGGCCGTGAGCACAACATCATAAACTCGTTGGCCCTGGTGGCTGAAAACCTGGAAAGACATAACTGGAAACTGCAAGAAAAATATAAGCAGATGAAAGAAAATGAACAGCGCTGGGAACTGTATAAAACCGAAGACGCCGAGTTGGTCATGGTAGCCTATGGCACCACCGCCCGCATTGTCAAGAGCGTTGTCAACAAGCTGCGGGAGCAGGGAATCAAAGCTGGTTTGTTAAGGCCTATCACCATCTTCCCCTACCCGGAAAAGGCCTTCGCCTTGTTGCCTGATTCCGTCAAAGCATTCCTGACTGTGGAAATGAGCGCCGGCCAGATGGTCCAAGACGTGCGCTTGGCCGTCAACGGCAAGTGCCCTGTCCATTTCTGTGGCAGAACCGGCGGTATCATTCCCACCCCCGCAGAAATCACCAAAGTCGCTATGGAAATTATGGGAGGTGAGCGGTAATGCAAGTCGTATTTCAACGCCCCTCAGCCTTGTCAGATAAACACACCCACTATTGTCCCGGATGCACCCACGGCATCATTCACAGGCTGGTAGCCGAGGCAATCGATGAGCTGGATGTGCGGGAAAAGACAATCGGGGTAGCCTCCGTAGGCTGCTCTGTACTGGCATACGAATATTTCAATTGTGACATGCAGCAGGCCGCCCATGGCCGGGCGCCGGCAGTGGCCACAGGCATCAAGCGGGTTCATCCCGACAAAGTCGTCTTTACCTACCAGGGCGACGGCGACTTGGCCTCAATCGGCATGGCCGAAATTGTCCACGCAGCCGCCCGGGGAGAAAAGATTACCACTATTTTTGTCAATAACACCATCTACGGCATGACCGGCGGCCAGATGGCCCCCACTTCCTTGGTGGGCCAAAAGACCACCACTTCCCCCTTTGGCCGCAAGGCTGAACACTGCGGATATCCCATTAAGATTGCCGAGCTCCTTTCCACCTTGCAGGGAGCGGTCTCTGTGGCCAGAGTATCCGTCCACGATGTGCCCAACATCATCAAGGCCAAGAAGGCCATCAAGAAGGCCTTTGAAGTGCAGCTCAGCGGCGCCGGCTTCTCCATCGTCGAAGTGCTGTCCACCTGTCCCACCAACTGGGGCAAGCCTCCCCTTGAAGCCCTGAAGTGGCTTAAGGAAAACATGATTCCCTATTACCCCTTAGGGGAATACCGCACTCCTGAGGAGGTGAAATAACAATGGCTGAAATGATCTTTGCTGGTTTTGGCGGTCAGGGCGTCATGTCCATGGGCATGATGGTAGCCTACGCAGGCATGATCGAAGAAAAAAACGTGTCCTGGATTCCCTCCTACGGTCCGGAAATGAGGGGCGGCACCGCCAACTGCGCCGTTGTTGTCACCGCCGACGAAATCGGTTCACCCATTATCACCGAACCCGATGTAGTAGTGGCTATGAACCTTCCTTCCATGACCAAGTTTGAGCCCATGCTCAAACCCGGCGGAATGTTGATCTATAACTCCTCCCTCATCGAAAGGGAAGGCGGCAGGGATGACATCACTGTCATCGCCGTGCCCGCCAACGACCTAGCCAGTGAACTGGGCAACACCAGGGTAGCCAACATGATCGTCATGGGTACCTTGCTGGCCAAGACCAAGGTTGTGGGCATCGATTCCATCAAAAAGGCCCTGCGCCAGGTCCTGCCAGTCCATCGCCATGACCTGCTGGGTGTAAACGAAGATGCAATGAAGCGAGGAGCTGAGTACGTAAAATAGGAAGAGGCCGTAAGGCCTCTTCCTATTTTACGTACTCAGCCCGCATTGCCGGGGACGTACCTTTTTGTCGCAATTATTAACTTAGGATTACTATTTGCCAGGTATTTCCGCTATAATATCCCTGGAGGTGGAATGATGATAAGAACCATGAAAATTGAGGATTATCAAAGGGTTTATACACTGTGGTCGGGGACCAAGGGAATGGGCCTCCGCAGCCTTGATGACTCTAAAGAGGGTATTGAGCGCTTTCTCCGGCGCAATCCGACAACCTGTTTTGTGGCGGAGGCGGATGGGGAAATTGCCGGGGCCATTATCTGCGGTCACGATGGCCGCAGGGGATACATATATCACACGGCAGTGAAGGAAAGCCTCCGGGGCCAGGGGCTCGGCAAGCAATTGGCAAACAGCGCCATTGCCGCCCTGCAGGCTGAAGGCATTACAAGATGCGGCTTGTTCGTGTTTGCGGAAAACCAGGGAGGCAAGAATTTTTGGCTGTCCCAGGGCTGGGTCACCCGGCCGGACCTGGTGTATTTTAACCTGCCCCTGCAGACAGATAATAAGTAAAAGTCCTTCCCTGGGAACGGCGATATTTCCACGGAAAATGGATAGAGTAAGACGGGTGATAATATGCGGGAGAAGATAATTGAGCATTTTCAAGTTCTCGCTGCCATAGACAGCCCTTCCGGCAAGGAAAGGGAGTTGGCGGATAAGCTGGCCGTCCTGCTGCACGGCCTGGGATTTTCCCTGAGGCGGGATTCACAAGGCAGCATCATTGCCTCCCGGGGACAGGGTGAGCCCTTGCTCCTATGCTGTCATCTGGACACTGTGGAGAGCACCGTCGGCCTGGAGCTGAAGATTGAAGGGGATTATATCAAAAGCGGCGGCAGCACCATCCTGGGCGCCGATGACAAGGCTGGGATTGCCATAATCCTGGCAACCCTGGAAAACCTGGACTGTCAGCCGGCCTTGGAACTGGTCTTTTCAGTGCAGGAGGAAAAGGGCATGGAGGGGACCAAGGCCTTTAAGCCTGAAGACCTCAGGGCCAAATGGGGGCTGGTGCTGGATGCAGGTGAGCCCGTGGGAGCAGTAATCAACCAGGCGCCGGGGGAGACAGAAATGGAAATCGTCATCCACGGCCGGGGAGCCCATGCCGCCGCAAACCCTGAAGCAGGCATCGATGCCATCCGCCTGGCAGCCCGCTTTATTGACCGCCTGCCCCCTCACCGCATTAGCGAGGGTTCCACTTTTAATCTGGGTGTAATTCAAGGGGGAAAGGCGACCAACACCATCTGTCCCCGGGTGCAAATGCTGGGCGAGATCCGCAGCTTTGAAGATTCCCAGCGTGTCCGCATCGCCGCTGAATTGGAAAGCTTGCTGAGGAATGCCTTGGCTGGCAGCGGCGGCCGCTACGACTTCCGCTGCCGGGACAGCTATTCCGGCTACCTGGTTGAAGATGACCACGGGATCATCGGGCTGCTGCAAAGGTCTGCCGCTCCCCTGGGCATTCAGGTGGATGTTCATTCCCGCTTTGCCGGCAGTGACGCCAATATTCTCAATGGCTTGGGGATTGCAGTTGTCAACCTGGGTTTGGGAGTGGAAGGCAATCACAGCTTTGAGGAACGAGTCTCAATTGCCGCCATGGAAATGATGGCGGCCTGGCTGGAAAAGATCTTAAAGGAATGGTGTCATGACCGGGCTTAACCTGAGGCCTGCCACTGTGGAAGCTATAGTCCAAGAGACTGGCAAAGCACAGGTCCTAACCGTCAGCGTGGGCGAAAACAGGGCAAGGGCAGTTAACTACCTGGAACTGGGGGAAAGGGTGGAGGCAGGGCAGCAGGTTGTGGTCAACACTACTGCTGTTGACATGAACTTAGGCAGCGGCGGCTGCCATTTTGTCATTCCTGCCCAGGCTCAAATGCACAAAGGCTGGGGGCACCTGATGAAGCTGCGCTATACCCCATTGCAGCTGCGGGTTAATTCTGCGGAAGAGCAGGACAGCCCCTGGCATCATCTTTTTCAGGATGCCGGGGGCCTGGAAGGGGCGCCGGTGCTTGCCGCTGAACTCCACAGCATGGTGGCTCCCCTGGCGCTGGCCTTAAGGGCCCTTAATCCCGCGGCCCGGATAGTCTATGTGGCCACAGAAGGGGGGGCGCTGCCGGCAGCTTTCAGCCGCAACACCGCGGTCCTCAAAGAACTGGGGGTCATTTCCCGGGTGATAACAGCCGGCCACGCCTTTGGCGGCGATTTGGAGACAATCAATATCTTTACCGGCCTGCAGGCGGCGGGCAGGGTGGCAAGGGCGGATTACGTCATTGCCGCCATGGGGCCGGGGATTGCCGGCACCGGGACGGTGTATGGCTTTTCCGGCATGGAGCAGGGCACTGTTCTCCAGGCTGCTTACGCCCTGGGGGGGCAGGCTATACTGGTTCCCCGCATTGGCTTTGCCGATAGCCGCCAGCGTCACCGGGGCATCAGCCATCACAGCCTGACAGTGCTGACCCGGGCTTACCTGGGCCCGGTTTGGGTGCCTTTGCCCCTGTTGCCGCAGGCGAAAAACAAGGCAATTTGGAACCAAGCTCGGGGGCTCCCTAAGCGCTGCCGCAGGCGCTGGCTGGATGGAAGCTTCATTGCCCAAATTGCAGAAGAGCATCCAGATCTTTTCGCCAGCATGGGCCGCAGTTACCGGCAAAACCCCGAATTCTTCATGGCTCTGGGGGCAGCCGCTCGTCTGGCGGTGAATTTGGACAGGTCTAAAACCCTGTTTAGGCGCATAGCTATTAAGTAGCCTAAACAGGGGGGGAGGTCAAAAGTGGGACTGCGGCAGTTATTTTTCTTTCCCAGGGAATATCAAAAGGTGTTTCGTGTTTCCGTCATAATCCTGCTGGCTGCCCTTACCTTTGGCTTGGTTTTCGGCTCGGTCTATGTAGGCTATATGGATTACTATGCCTTGGAAGAACTGGAAAACGGCTTGGATTACTTTCTCCAGATAACTGATGAAGGCGGGCAGGTCACCCGGGCCAAGATTGCCACCAACTCTCTCAACACCAACGGCCTCTTTATTTTATACACAGTAATCTGCGGACTGGCTGTCATCGGCCTGCCCCTGGTGGTGGTGATGGTGGGCTTCAGAGGCGCCTTGCTGGGCTTTACCACAGGTTACCTGGTGCAGCGCCTGGCCTGGAAGGGTGTCTTTTTTGTCTTAATTACGCTCCTGCCCTTTGCCATTATTAATGTCCTTGTCTCTCTCTTTTCCGCTGCCACCGCCATGACTTTCAGCTGGATTATCATCAAAAAAGTATTCGGGGGCCGGGATCACAATCCTACCCCGATTCTGGGCTACTTAGGCCTGCAGCTTACGGCCTTTCTGGTCATGTTTTTGCTGGCCCTGCTGGAAGCCGGCACTGTCCCCTGGCTCTTTGCCCGGATGTTGCCCTGGGCGCTAAAGTAAAAGCCGCGGAGACCCGCGGCTTTTAGATTACTTTAATTTGTTGATGAGCTGTTGCAGGGTGTCGGCGGCATTGCCCAGGAGGAGGCTGATGCCGTCTGTTCTTGAATAGATGGGGTTATCCACTCCGGCATAGCCGGGCTTAAGGTCATAGTTGCAGATAATCACATGGGGAGCCTGGTCCACATTGAGAATGGGCATCCCGGAAATGGGAGTGTCCTCGGTATCCCTGGCCGCCGGGTTCATGACGTCGTTGGCGCCGATAACGATGCAGGCATCGCAAGCGGCAAACTCGTCATTGACTTCATCCATTTCGTAGAGCTGCTCATAGGAGACATCGGCTTCGCTGAGGAGGACATTCATATGCCCGGGCATGCGTCCCGCCACGGGATGGATGGCGTATTTTACTTCCGCGCCCTTGGCCTCCAGGATGTCCGCCAGCTGCTTTACCAGGTGCTGGGCCTGGGCGATGGCCATGCCGTATCCCGGCACAATGATGACCTTTTTCGCCTGATTCAGTACATGAGCTGCTTCAGAGTCTGCTGAGCCCTTGGCAGGCTCAGCTGCCGCCTGGCCTTTAAGCTCATTGAGGAGCTGCTGCAGGGTGTCGGCGGCATTGCCCAGGAGGAGGCTGATTCCATCTTTCCTTGAATAGATGGGGTTATCCACTCCGGCATAGCCGGGTTTAAGGTCATAGTTGCAGATGATCACATGGGGGGCCTGGTCCACATTGAGGATGGGCATCCCGGAAATGGGAGTATCCTCGGTATCCCTGGCCGCCGGGTTCATGACGTCGTTTGCGCCAACAACGATGCAGGCATCGCAGGCGGCGAACTCGTCATTTACTTCCTCCATTTCATAGAGCTGTTCGTAGGAGACATCGGCTTCGCTGAGGAGGACATTCATATGCCCGGGCATGCGTCCCGCCACGGGATGGATGGCGTATTTCACTTCCGCGCCCTTGGTTTCCAGGGTATCCGCCAGCTGCTTCACCAGGTGTTGCGCCTGGGCGATGGCCATGCCATATCCCGGCACAATGATGACTTTTTTCGCCCGGTTCAGGACCTGAGCCGCATTAGACTCCGCGGGACCCTGAGCCGGTTTAGCTGCTGCCTGGCCTTTAAGGTCATTGAGGAGCTGCTGCAGAGTGTCGGCGGCATTGCCCAGGAGGAGGCTAATCCCGTCTTTTCTTGAATAGATGGGGTTATCCACTCCGGCATAGCCGGGCTTAAGGTCATAGTTGCAGATGATTACATGGGGGGCCTGGTCCACGTTGAGAATGGGCATTCCGGAAATGGGAGTGTCCTGGGTATCCCTGGCCGCCGGGTTCATGACGTCGTTGGCGCCGATAACGATGCAGGCATCGCAGGCGGCGAACTCGTCATTTACTTCTTCCATTTCATAGAGCTGCTCATAGGAGACATCGGCTTCGCTGAGGAGGACATTCATGTGGCCAGGCATGCGTCCCGCCACGGGATGGATGGCGTATTTCACCTGAGCGCCCTTGGCTTCCAGGGTATCCGCCAGCTGCTTCACCAGGTGCTGGGCCTGGGCGATGGCCATGCCGTATCCCGGCACGATGATGACTTTTTTCGCGCTGTTCAGGACCTCAGCCGGATTGGCGGCAACAGCTTTTTCAGCCGCAGGGACGGGTTTTGGCTCTTGCTTCCCTTTGCCTGGTTTGGCAGAAGCAACACTGGTTTTGCCAAGCAAAATATCCATGAGACTGGCATTCATAGCCCGGCACATGATTTGCGTCAGCAGCAGGCCGCTGGCGCCAACGATTCCGCCCACGGACACCAGCAAAATATCGCCGATGGCCATGCCGGCGATAGAACCGGCGACACCGCTGAAGGAGTTGAGCAAAGAAATAGTGATGGGCATGTCTGCTCCGCCCACTCGCACCGAGATGGCGATTCCCCAGAAGCCGCTGAAAATAGCGGCGGCGGCCACTACAAGGCCCATGGGAACGCCCGGCACAAAGGCGAGGACAATAGTTAACAGCATCAAGATGCTGGCAACCAGGGTGATGGTCTGGTGGCCCCTCCAGACAATGGGGCGGCCATTGATTTTACCTGCCAGCTTGCCGGCAGCGACGGTGCTGCCGGTAAAGGTGAGGGTGCCCACACAGAGGGCGATGACGGCGGTAAGCAGGGAAAAGGCGCTTTCGGGGAGGAACATTGTCGCTCCCCCCACCAGAGCCGAGGCGGCTCCGCCAACACCGTTGAGCATTCCTACCATCTGGGGCATTTGAATCATCTTGACAGTCTTGGCCAAATAAAGGCCGATGATGGCGCCTGCCCCGATGCAGCCAAGGATAATATAGAGAGCAGCAGGCACACTGATTATTTTAAAGTAAATTAAGGTGACGATAATAGCGATTGCGGTAGCCAAAGCGCTGAGCTGGTTGCCGCGGACGGCAGTTTTCACCTGACTCATCAAGGAGATGCCATATAAAATGACGACGGAGAGAATTCCACTGATAATATAGTAAACAAGGGGAGTCATTATTTTCTGCCCCCCTTATCGAACATGCGCAGCATTCTGTGGGTGACGCCAAAACCGCCAGCCACATTGATCATGGCCAGAATAATTGCCAGACCGCCGATAATGCCTGCGATGACAGGGTTGTATTCTTTAGTCAGAACTGCTACTGTAGTCAATGCGCCCAGGACGGTAATGCCGCTGAGGGCATTCATGCCGGACATAAGCGGGGTGTGGAGCAAGCTGGGGACATTTTTAATGATGCTGTATCCAAGAAGAGTAGCGACAATAAAGATACCCACCAAGATTAAAGGTGACATAAGTTACCTCCAATGTACGTTTTGAACTTTCTTGGTCTTAACAGTACTTCCACCAGGCGGGAATCCCGCCTGGTGGAAGGGAAAAAGTCTGTAGGTAAGAGCAGAGGTTATAGTCCCATTGCCTCCCTGGCGCCTTCGTGGACAATTTGTTTGCCATCGGTAACCAGGATGGAGGAAGTGATTTCATCTTTGGTGTCGATTACCATCTTGCCGTCTTTGACCAGGTAATCTACCAGGTGGTAGACATTGTTGGCAAACATCCAGGTGGAGCTGGTGGCAATATGGCCGGGAATGTTCTTGATCCCGGAGATGGTTACTGAATGTTTCTGGACAACTTTGCCGGGCTCAGAAATTTCACAGTTTCCGCCCTGGTCGATTGAGATGTCAATGATGACAGATCCTGGCCGCATTGCTTTAACCATATCTTCGGTGACTATGATTGGAGCCAGCTTGCCCGGGATCAGGGCGCTCAAAATAATAATGTCCATATCAATGATGGTTTCTCTCAGGTTCTCTCTTTCCACTACCAGCCACTTGTCAGGGAGCTTATTGGCATAGCCACCCTTGCCAATGGCGATATCGGCAGGCACTCCGGTTTCGACGACTTTTGCGCCCACGCTCATAGACTGTTCACAGGCATCAGGGCGAATATCGCAGGCATGGACAATGGCGCCCAGCCGTTTAGCTGTTGCAACTGCCTGGAGGCCGGCAACACCGGTTCCTACTACTAAAACTTTAGCCGGTTTCATTCTGCCAACTGCTGAGAAGATTTCAGGGACAAACTTCGAAAGGGATTCAGCTGCCACCAATACGCTCCTGTAGCCGGCACAGGTGCTCATTGAGGACAGGGCATCCATTTTCTGGGCTTTGGAAATGCGGGGAATTCCGTCCAGGGTGAGGCTGATAACGCCCTTGGCGGCCATGTCTTGGACCATCTTATGGTTTACAGGCGCTGCAGGATGGATAAAGGTAATGAGGTACTGGCCGGCATGCATCATGTCAATTTCGTGGATATTCTTCTCTTTGTTGAAGAGAGGCTCTTTGACCTTGAGGATGACATCTGCCTTTTTAAAGAGTTCAATGGGATCCTCAACCATGGTGGCTCCAGCTTCTTCATACTGGCTGTCAAGGAAATATGCGCCTTCACCGGCTCCGCGTTCTACTAAGACAGTAAACCCGTCAGCTATGTACTTCTTAACTGTATCCGGGGTTGCTGCGACTCGGTTTTCACCTTCCATTATTTCCTTGGGGACACCTAAAATCATTCTTTTTTCCTCCTCATTAGACAGTATTCCGATTTGGCTACTGCTTCATGCCAATAGCCCAAATAACATTATATATGATTGCTAAGATTATTAAAAGCCTAACAGGGGGTAGGGATTGATAATTAATCCCCCAATTTCTCCGGCGGGAACCAGTACATCTGCCCGACACCAACGGCCTGGGCAAGCCAGATATCTTCCTGGGCAAACGAGTTATAGACTGGAAACAGATTTATTGGTCTGAAAAGGAAAATCCCCATCTGTCAAGAATTAGTCTTTAAAAGACAATGACAGGTGGGGATGAAATGCATAAGGAAACGGTATCCAAGATTGGCAGGCGGAACTGGGTTTATTCTCTTAGGCCTTTCCAAATCCCTCTCCGGGCCCTGGTGGCCATCCCTATCCTCATCAGCATTGCCCTAGCCGTGCCGGCAGGAAGATTGACAGATAGGGGTTATATCTCCCACCTGACCCTGGGGGCGCCTTTCCTTTCCTGCCTGGACTTTATTCTCCTGTCCTTACCCGGGAGAATTACCAAGTGGTCCTCACGGGCAGCCTCATCTAAAGTGGGTTTGTAGTATTCCTGCTCTCCCTGGGCGCATGGATCAAGAACCTTATGCCCCTGGAGAGTCGGGGACAATTTGAAGGCATCAGGATGATCTTTAACGTCGTCATTCCCATGGTTATCGATCCGGCCATCGGCTCCTTCCTGATCTCCCGCTATGGCATCCCCACCGTCATCAATGGCGAGCCGGGCTTCATCCCCACTACTTCAGGTTACGGCAGTCCTCAGCACCACCGCCCTCCTGGAGAATCAGCTCAAGCCCTTAATTGAAAAGGGAGTCTGTGCCGCTATCTACACCCAGTTAACCGACGTGGAAACCAAAATCAACGGGTTAGTTACCTATGATCGGCCAGTGGTAAAGATCCAGCTTGCTCTAGGAGCAAATCATATTGCTAATGGGAGGAAAATTACATGAGAAAAATTGTCCGAAGCGACATTAACGAGGATTGGGTGCATTCCGGCATTGTTGAGGCCGGCGATTTTGCCTTCTTGAATTATTGCGTGGGAAATGTTGGTCAACCTGTTGAAAATCAGATTAATGGTGCATTTGACCATTTAGAGCGGCGATTGAAATCCATCGGTTTGACTTTAGAATCAGTAGTTAAGATCGATTGTATGTTCCGAGATATCTGGGATATACCTTTGCTGGAAAAGGTCATCAAAGAAAGATTTAATGGAAAGTATCCTGCACGAAAATCAATACAAACAGAGTTTTCTCATGTTGGTGGGGAAGATGGGCTCCACTTCCAACTTGACGCTATAGCATTTAAGGGTTAGCCCCACAAGTTGAATCTTTCACCTACAAATAACCTGCCCAATCAGGATTCACCTAAGGGATTTCCGTGCGGTCCAGGCCCCGAGGACTGTCAGCCAGTTGCTCAGGGAAGCTGTATTGCTGAAGGGCGGCGATGTAGCGGAGTTCATTGTCAGAATAGGTGAAAGGAATTTAGATGGTGAATTAACCTGGAAGGGTATAGAGAGTGCTTTTATGCAAGACCCAGCGTCAGTTATCTCATTGGCCTATATAATAACGCCATAGAGAACGACGATGATATTGACACAAATGACTATTTGCTTTCGTTGCTAACTAGGATCAGGGGGCAATTGATTCAAGGGGATTTCCGGGCCTTGTACGAAGTCTGGAAAGTTTACGGTTGGGACGACGATGAGGAGGAGGATGATCTCTTCACCCCTCCGGTTCCTCCTGAGAAGGATACAGGCCAAGAAATTCTGCAAGAGTTGAGGGAAAAGCTAGTATCTGTATGGTGAGTTCAAATGGAGTAAGCGTGAGCAATAAAATGCAGCCCCAACCTACTGGTTAGGGCTGATTAATCATTAAGTGAAATTACTTCCTCGAGGGGGTTCTTGATGTTGGCTACCTTCTTGATGCTGAGGCCGCGACAAAAATTGTTTTGCCTACACGATCAATATGTTCAATTAAGTCTCGCTGATCCAGGCTAGAGTAATCCACAATATCAAAATAGTAGGGTAGAGGCCCCTCATCATTTAACGCTGCTGTTAAGGCGGAGAGCGTATCCAAGGTGATATTATTACCGAATACTGCAATATCCACATCGGACCCTGGCCGATAATTTCCCTTGGCCCTTGAGCC
>DIPE01000107.1:0-120 GCA_002427015.1 Firmicutes bacterium UBA5496
GGTGCCGACTCTTATTTGGGCCCGAGAGAATAAACGGCGGGTGGTTGTCTCCACTAATACCATAAATTTACAGGAGCAGTTGCTCTATAAAGATATCCCTCTCCTGCAACAGGCGCTGCC
>DIPE01000107.1:241-18372 GCA_002427015.1 Firmicutes bacterium UBA5496
GTCAAGGGCAGGGCAAATTATCTGTGCAAGCGCAAGTTTCGGGAGCTCCTGCAGCGGGGGGAGGATTTAATTGAGGACAAGGATTTGCCTAACCTGCAGGCTATGATGGTTTGGGAAAAAACCACCCGGGACGGCACCAAATCAGATTTGGGTTTTAGCCCCGGCGGAGATTTGTGGGAATTGGTATGCTCGGAACCGGATGTTTGTCTGCGGGTCAACTGTCAGTTTTTTCGGGAGTGCTTTTTCCACAGCGCCAGGCGGGAGGCCCTGGATGCCCAAGTGCTTATAGTCAACCACAGCTTGCTGTTTGCGGACATTGCCCTGCGCAGCAAAGGGGCAGATACTGGGGTGTTGCCGGAATACCACTGCATCGTCTTAGACGAGGCTCATAATGTTGAAAGGGCTGCTACAGACTGGCTGGGCGGGCGGGTGACGAGACTGAGTTTTGCCCGGCTGCTGGCCCGCTTATACGCAGTCCGGGGGAATAAGTCACGGGGGCTGCTGGTGGTCTTGACAAACAAATTGGCGGCTGCAGCAGAGCTCGATGCCCGCCTGGCCCGGGGGCTGCTGGAGACAATAAGGCAAGACTTGGTGCCTGAATGTATCCGCTTAGGCCAAGAGATAAACGGTTTTTTTACTGCTGCCGTCAATTTTCTCAGTTTGCAAGGGGAAAAGGAGATTAAACTGCGTTTGCCGGGAGAATATGCTCACCACCCTGGCTGGCAGAAGCTAGTAGAACAGGCCCAAACCCTGTTTGTGGAGACGGGAAGGCTGGGGAAATTATTGGCGGCCTTTCGCACCCGCTTGGATTACTTGGGTCCCCAGGGCTTTGAGGTTGTGCTGCCCCAGGCCCTTGAAATGGATGGAATCCGGGCCAGGCTGGGGGGATTAGAGGCGGATCTGCAGGAAGCGCTTGTAGGCGAAGATGCTTCTTTGGTGCGCTGGGCGGAACTGGGAGCAACCCGTGGGGGAGCCAGAGCAGTATTTAATTACGCGCCCCTTTCGGTAAGCAAAATCATGAAAGAGAATCTGTGGGAGAAATTTCCTTCAGTAATTTTCACTTCGGCGACTTTGACGGTAAACAAAGAGTTTGAATATATCCGGGAAAGGCTGGGTTTGGATGGAGCCTTTAAGGTCAGGGAATTGCAGTATGAATCCCCTTTCAATTACCAGCAGCAGGTGTTGCTGGGCATAGCTACTGACTTGCCTGAGCCGGCTGAACACGGATTTCAGGAAAAAATCATCCCCGCCATTGGGGAATCGCTGTTGGCTTCCCGGGGCAGGGGGCTGGTGCTCTTTACCTCCTTTTATCTGCTAAACGCCACCGCTGCCGCTCTGGGCAAGGATTTGGCTGCCCAAGGAATTACCCTCCTTTGCCAGGGAGATCTGCCTCGGCACAGACTGCTGGAAAAATTTCAGGCCGACACTCATTCAGTCTTGATGGCCACCGCTTCCTTTTGGGAAGGGGTGGATGTCCCCGGAGAAAGCCTGAGCAATCTAATCTTGACCCGCTTGCCCTTTAATGTGCCTGATGAACCGGTATTTCAGGCCAGAATGGAAGAATTGCGCAGGCAGGGAAAAAACCCATTTTACTCATTCCAAATGCCCCAGGCAGTTTTGCGGTTCAAGCAGGGCTTCGGCCGCCTGATTCGCAACAAGCAGGACAGGGGCGTTGTCTTGGTCTTGGACAAGCGCATAGCAACCAAGGGATACGGACGCTGGTTCTTGGAATCGTTGCCCAGTTGTCCCATCCGCAGCGGTCCGGCCAGAGAAGTCCTGGCCTGGCAAAGAGAATTTCTGCAATAAATCTCCCTGCAGGAAGAGGATTAGTCTGTCTCTTCTTCTTGCGGGGCCGGTTCCTCCTCATCTGTGGGCTCAGGGGAGGGGCCATGGAGCCAGCACTGGAGATTGCGCATCCAGGCTGCCCTTGGCGCGCTTAGGCGCAGCTCCTGAGGGCAATAGGGGTTGGCGGGCAGGCCGGTGGACTGACAGATTTCAATGGTGTCCCCGGCATGCTCCTGACAATATTCCCTGGGGGCTGTACCCGGCAGAAACAGTTCGCTAAAGGAATCAGGGCACAGATAGGTAGCCAGCTGCCCGGTTGCAGAGCATATTACGGCTTCTTCAATTCCCGGCGGCCGGGTAAAATCCGGCGGCGGCGATTCCCCGTAGTATCTGGCGGCAAAGTCCCGCCAGGCCGGGGCGGCCACCCCAGCGGCGCTGCCGATAAAGCTGGCTTCAGCAGGCGTGTCAAAACCGAAGAATGCAGTAGCCACCATGTCAGTGGTAAAACCTACAAAGACAGTATTTCTGTTGTCGCTGGTGCCGGTTTTCCCTGCCGCATAGGGGACCTGGTTGATGCCCAGAACCCCTTTAAGCATATGGGTGACAATATAGGCCAGCCGGGGATCCAATACAGGCTGCCTTTTGGGCCAGGCCTGGTAGATGACGGTTCCGTCTTTATCCCGCACTTCGGTTACAGTGTAGGGTTCAACGGAATAGCCCCCATTGGCAAAAGGAGCATAGACCAGGGTCAAATTTAAAGGAGATGCAATGGGCCCTAAGGGCAGCTGCATATGGGCGGGGCTGCCGATATTGTTGTTGGCCAGGCGGGGGTTAAGCCTTGCAGTCATAGCCAGATATTTTTCCAGGCCCATTTCCACCCCAAGCCGCACTGCTGCTACATTGCAGGAAACCTCCAAGGCTTCCCGGATGCGCAGGGCCCGGTTGTGATATCTGTCCCCATAATCACTGGGCACATATGGGTTTGGTTTGCCCCCGGGGTTGGGAAAGGCCGTTTCGGCGCAGAGCAACGTGCTGGCGGCAGTATAGCCATTTTCCAGGGCAGTGGCGTATAAAACCCCTTTGAAAGATGAACCCAAATTGTACTTGGCGTCGGCCCGGGGATAGGTGCCTGTAAGTTCAAGGCTTTCCACCAGAGCCATAATGCCGCCGGTGGCGGGGTCAATGGCCACAAAAGCCCCCTGAATGTTGGGGTTTTGCTGTCGCAGGGCCTGACCTCTCTCTGCAATTACCTGCTCCGCTGCCGCCTGGGCAGGCAGGGAGAGAGTGGTATGGATAGTCAAGCCCTGATTATAGATGAGATTGGTAATTTCTTTATCGCTCATTGCCGGATACAAATCTGCAAAAACTTTCCTTAGCTCTTTTTCTACCCGCAGGCGAAAATGGCTGGCGGTGGCCGCCTTTTCCTGAGGGGGGGCCGCAACCAGCACCTGAGCTTCAGCTTCCTCTCGCTGGGAGGCGCTGATATAACCTAGTTCTTCCATGCGGGCCAGCACCAGATTTCTGCGGGCATGGGCATTGTCCGGATGGTCCCGGAGAGAATATATCGCCGGAGCGTTGGGAATGCCTGCCAGCATCGCCGCTTCGGAAAGAGTCACGTCCCCGGCGGATTTGCCGAAATAGTATTGGGCAGCTGCCTCTACGCCAAAGCGTCCATGGCCAAAATAAATTCTGTTTAGGTAGCGCTCAAGAATTTCTCTCTTGGTATAAGTGCGCTCGAGCTTTATGGCATAGACGGCCTCCTTGATTTTTTTCCCCAAGCTGCGGGCAGGGCCGCTGACTCCGAGAAAATACTCATTTTCTGCCAGCTGCTGCGTAATTGTGCTTCCCCCCTCGACGACGCGCCCTTTGCGCAAATTATGCCAAAGGGCCCTGGCCAGGCCCCGTGGATCCAGGCCAAAATGTTGGTAAAACCTAGCATCCTCTATGGCTACTGTGGCGTCCAGGAGAAAGGGGGAGATTTCATCCAGGCTGACCACCTGCCGGATTTCGGAAGAATATCTGCTCACTTGCCTGCCATCCCTGTCCAGGATAATGGAAGGTTCCTCCAGCTGCCTGTCCAGGTCGATGCTGTAGTAGGTATAAACAAAATATACGCCTCCGGCAACAAGGAGAATGAAGGGGATCAAGACAAAGAGAGTCAACAGTCTTCTGATTTTTCGCGGGCGCAAAAATACCAAACCTCCCAGTGCAGGCCTGTATTTAGTATTCCGAAATCCGGAAAAGATATAAAGGGAACCCGGCGGTTTTTCCCTATGCTATAATTAATTGCCGGAACTGTTGAATCTATAGTTTACTCTTGCGCAGATTTTGGTATAATTATGCTCTAGTTTTTAATAAGGAGGCTAAAAATGTTACCAACACCAAAAAAGTTTAAGATAGTTGCCGCCAGCGCTGAAGGGGAGACTCTGCTGAACTCCTTTGACAACGCCCTTTTGCAGTCGGGAATAGGCAATGTCAATTTGCTGAGAATCAGCAGCATTTTGCCCCCGGAATCGATTTATGTTCCTGACTTGGTCCTGCCCCCGGGATCCCTGGTGCCCACTGCTTACGGGTATGTAATCAGCGAGAAAAAAGGGGAAAAAATAGCCGCCTGCATAGGCATTGGCTTTAGCGAAAATTCCTTTGGGGTAATTATGGAATATGCTGCCAAGGGGACCAAGGAAGAGGCGGAAGAGGCAATCCGCCAGATGCTGCGCAATGCTTTTGCCACCAGAGGTCTTGCCCTCAAGGATATGAAACTGGCTTCTACCGAACATGTGGTGGACAGAATCGGCTGCGCCTTTGCCGGTGTAGCCCTGTGGTACTAGGAGGGGAAAAATATGGAACTTTGGTATACAGAAGAGCAGACTTCCAGCTTAAGATTTTCCTGCAAAGTCAAAGAAACTTTGGCAACTGCCCAGACCCCCTATCAGCACTTGGCCATAATTGATACCGAAGCCTTCGGCCCCATGCTTGTCCTGGACGGCATGGTCATGACAACCATTGCCGATGAGTTTGTCTATCATGAAATGATCAGCCACCCGGCTCTTTTCACCCATCCCTGTCCCAGAAAAGTCGCTGTAATCGGCGGCGGCGATGGGGGGGCCATTCGGGAAGTTTTGAAACATCCTCAGGTGGAAAAAGCGATTCTTGCTGAGATTGATGGCGAAGTAATTGCCCAATCCCGGAAATTTTTGCCGGAAATCGCCGGCGCCTTAGCTGACCCCAAAGTCGAAATTCACGTTGGCGACGGCTTTGCTTACCTCAAGGAGCATAAGGGCGAATTTGACGTGGTCCTGGTGGATTCAACCGAGCCCGTGGGACCAGCCGTTGCCCTTTTCTCAGGGGATTTTTATGCGACTGTTTGCGCCGCCCTGAAACCAGAGGGCTTAATGGTTGCCCAGACGGAATCACCTTTTTACAACCAAGAGATTTTAGCGGGAGCATATAAGGGGCTACAGGCGGTATTCCCCAAGGTAAGGACCTATTTGGCCAGTATACCCACTTATCCCAGCGGCCTGTGGAGCTTTACCCTGGCTTCCAAAGAATATGACCCCTTGGTCAATCAGCGCCAGCCCCATGCAGGTTTTGTCAGCAAATACTATACTCCTGAACTGCACCGCAGCTGTTTTGTCTTGCCCAAGTTTGTCCAGGAACTTTTGAGCAGGCCATAATGGATTGGGGCAAAGACAGTTTTAGGGGACAGCACTTTTTCTGCGCTGGCGACAATCCCCAGGCGGCAAACGTAATCTTAGGGGCGCCCATGGACTTTACCGCCAGTTTTCGGCCGGGCTCAAGATTCGGGCCCGAGGCCCTGCGGCAAATGTCATACAATCTGGAGGATTATAGCCTGCAGCTGGAAAAGAGCCTTGGGGACTTAGATTTTTATGATGCCGGCGACCTGCTGCTGCCCATTGGCAATGTCCCCCGCTCTCTGGACATAATTGAAGAAGCTGTGGAGCAGCTGCTGGCGGCTGGGCAGCGCCCCTTTATCATGGGCGGCGACCATCTGGTTACTCTTCCCTGCCTGCGCGCCTTTTCCCGGCATTTTCCCGGGCTTACCCTGGTGCATATTGACGCTCATGCGGATTTGCGGGAGGAATGGCTGGGGGAAACCCTTTCCCATGCCACTGTGGTGGGCGCTGCCGCCAGGACTCTGCCCCTGGGGGAAATATGGCAGTTTGCCATTCGTTCTGCCACCAGGGAGGAGCACCAGTATGCCAGCCAGCGCACACGCCTTTTTGCTTTTGACTTTCTGCAGCCTCTCTCCCAGGTAATCCACGAGCTAGCGGGACCGCTTTATATTACTCTGGATCTGGACGCTTTGGATCCAGCCTACGCTCCAGGAACCGGCACTCCTGAGGCCGGCGGCATCAGCCCCCGGGAATTGCTGGCCGGCCTGCAGCTGTTGGGTCAGTGCAATGTTATTGGCTTTGATTTGGTGGAATTGGCGCCCATTGATCATTCTGATATTTCCGCCGCCCTGGGGGCCAAGATTATGCGGGAGGCTCTATTGCTCTTTGGCAAGCAACCATAAGGTTGCTTTTCTTCCGCCGCCAATGCCCGTTATTGAGCAAAGGGGCGCAAAAAATTCTGCGGAGGGGTAAAATGCAACTGGAACATGCTTTGCTTGAGGTGGTGCTTAGTCACAGCAATGAAGGCATACACATGGTGGACACCTCTGGGATAACCAAGTACTATAATGCTGCGGCGGCAACCATGGATGGACTGGAGCCCTCAGAGGTGCTGGGCAAACATGTGCTGGAAGTATTCCCTTCCCTGGACAAGGGGACCAGCACCCTGCTCCAGGTGGCCCGCACCGGCAAGCCCATTGTCAATCAGCAACAAGTTTATACCAATGTCAAGGGTGTGGAAATTTCCACTGTCAACACGACCTTGCCCATTTTCGGGCCGGCGGGCAATCTCCTGGGCGCGGTGGAGGTGGCCCGGGATATTTCCGGGATTCGCAAGCTGGCGGAACAGGTTATTGACCTGCGCCGGCGGCTGCACAGCGAAGACCCCGCGGCCAAAGGCGAACAAGGCGCGGTCTATCATTTTAGCGATATCATCGGCGAGAGCGCTTCTCTACGGGAAGTGCTGGCCCGGGGAGCCCTGGCCGCCCATAATGATTCCCCGGTGATGGTAATAGGGGAGACAGGAACAGGCAAAGAGTTGCTGGTTCAGTCCATTCATAATGAGAGTTTGCGCCGCCTCCGACCATTTATTGCCCAAAACTGCGCCGCCCTGCCGGAAGGACTGCTGGATGCTATATTATTTGGCAGCGTCAAAGGCAGCTTTACCGGCGCCCAGGACCGGCCTGGCTTGTTTGAACTGGCCAACGGCGGCACCTTGTTTCTCGATGAACTCAATGCCATGCCCTATCAGCTCCAGGCCAAGCTGCTGCGGGTGCTGGAGACAGGAGAGCTGCGCCGGCTGGGGGATGTGCGGACAAGAAAGGTAGATGTGAGAATAATCGCTGCCATGTCGGCGGATCCCCGCCAGGCCCTGCGCCCGGATTTATTTTACCGGCTGAATGTAGTTGTCCTGATGCTGCCTCCCCTGCGGGAGCGCAAGACCGATATTCCTCTGCTGTGCAGGCATTTTATTTCCCGGTTTAACTCGCGTCTTGCCACTAGGGTCCGGGGCGTGACTCCAGAGGCTGCAAAAATGCTGGCTGCCTGGCATTGGCCAGGGAATATCCGGGAATTGTCCAATTGCATTGAGAGCTGCTTAAACTTTCGCAGCCAGGGAATGATTGGGCCTGAGGACTTGCCAGAGCATTTCCACCAGCCCAGGGGCGGGCAAAAATTGCGTCCGGAACTGGAGAAGCTGGAAAGAGACATGATTTTCAGGGCAATGAGAATGACTGACAACAATGCCAGCAAAGCAGCAAATATACTTGGCATCCCCAGGCAGACTCTGCAGCGCAAGCTGCAAAGACATAAGTGGCATGAAATTTGCAATAGAGAAGGGTAAATAAAATAGGAGGGATATTTATGACAAAAACAGGTGGAAATCGTTACGGAACTCACAGAACTATTGAACCAAAGGGTACTTTGCCGCAACCGTCTTGGAAACTGGATAACTCTATGGAGATTTGGGACAACGAACTACTCATCGATGTTGAGACTCTGAATGTGGACGCAGCCAGCTTCAGGCAGATTTCTGAACAGGCAAAGGGCGACCCGGAGCAAATCGGCGAAATTATCTTGGAAACCGTTGCCAAACGGGGGAAACAGCATAATCCCGTCACCGGTTCCGGCGGCATGTTAATCGGGTCAGTAGCGGAAATCGGCAAGTCCTTGCAAGGCAAGCGGGATTTAGCTGTGGGCGACCGCATCGCCAGCATGGTTTCTCTGTCTCTCACTCCTTTAAATATCCAGGAAATTCTCGCTGTGCACCCGGCTACCTGCCAGGTGGATGTGCGGGCCAAAGCTGTGCTCTTTGAAAGCGGCATCTATGCAAAGTTGCCTGCAGACATGCCAGATAAGCTGGCCCTGGCAGTGCTGGACGTGGCTGGCGCCCCTGCCCAGACCGCCAAGATCGTGCGCCCCGGCCAAACAGTGCTGATTATTGGCGGCGGCGGCAAATCAGGGCTCCTCTGTCTCCATGAGGCCAAGAAACGGGCAGGCATCACTGGCAACGTCATGGCTCTGTGCCGTTCAGAAGGCGCCGCCGAAAGGGTGCGGCAGAGCGGTCTGGCTGATGTTATCCTCCGTGGAGATGCAAAGGATTCGGTAGCTGTCCTCAAGCTGGTAGAAGAGGCAACTAACGGCCAACTGGCAGATGTGACGATTAACTGTGTTGACATTCCTGCCACCGAAATGACTTCAATTTTAGCCACCAAGGACGGCGGCATGGTCTATTTCTTCAGCATGGCCACCAGTTTTACCGCCGCAGCTCTTGGCGCAGAGGGCATAGGCAAAGACGTGACTATGCTCATTGGCAACGGCTACACCAAGGACCATTCTGAGATTGCCATTAATACATTGCGGGAAAACAGCATTCTGCGGGAGATGTTCAGCAAGCTGTACGCATAAAGGGGGGCTGATTTTGTCCACGTATAAACGGATTGACATGTTCAAAGATGTTACGCCGGAAGAGTGGAATGACTGGCACTGGCAACTGAAGAACCGCATTACCGACGTCGAGACCTTAAAAAAGGTCGTCAACCTTACGCCTGAAGAGGCAGAAGGAATTCGCCGCTGCCTGGATACTCTGCGCATGGCGATTACTCCTTATTACGCTTCCCTCATGGATCCTGATGACCCTGCCTGTCCCATACGGCGTCAGGCTGTTCCCACCAGCCGGGAATTAATCCGGTCGGCCTCAGATATGCTGGATCCCCTGGCGGAAGATGTGGATTCTCCCGCCCCGGGGCTCACCCATCGCTATCCCGACAGGGTATTATTACTGGTTACCGACCAGTGTTCCATGTACTGCCGGCACTGTACCCGCCGCCGGGTGGCAGGGACAAACGACCGGGCGCTGCCCCGGGAACAAATAGAAAAAGCCCTGGATTATATCCGCAAGACGCCCCAGGTCAGGGATGTGCTGATTTCCGGGGGCGATGGCCTGCTTATTTCTGACAGCCAGCTGGAGTGGATTATCAAAAGTTTGCGGGAAATCCAGCATGTCGAAATAATTCGCATCGGGACCAGGACACCGGTGGTTATGCCCCAGCGCATCACACCCGCCCTGGTGACCATGCTCAAAAAGTATCATCCCATTTGGATCAACACTCATTTTAACCACCCCAAGGAAATGACTGAAGAAGCAGCAGCAGCCTTGGCCAGGCTTGCCGATGCAGGCATCCCCCTGGGCAATCAGTCGGTCTTGCTGCGGGGAGTAAATGACTGCCTGGGGGTTATGAAAACCCTGGTGCACACTTTGGTCAAAAACAGAGTCCGTCCTTACTATATCTACCAGTGTGACCTTTCTCAGGGCATTGAACATTTCCGCACCAGCGTGTCCAAGGGAATCGAGATTATTGAAGGATTGCGTGGCCACACATCCGGCTTTGCTGTGCCCACTTTTGTCGTCGATGCCCCCGGCGGCGGCGGCAAAATTCCTGTCATGCCTCAGTATCTCATCTCCCAGTCTCCCGACCGGGTGGTGCTCCGCAACTATGAAGGGGTAATCACCACCTACGCACAGCCCGCAGATTATCAATCTCCCGACTGCAGCAATTGCTCCTACTGCAAGGAATCTCTGGGAGTCCATGGGCTTTTGCAGGGGCAGGGAATCAGCCTGGAGCCAAATAACCTCAAGAGGGGCAAGCGCCGCAAGTGAATGAACTCACTGCCTTATCTCTCCGGCATCAGTCAATTGCTGTGGTGGGAATGGGCAAAAACACAGGCAAGACAGTGACAGTAAACTGCCTGGTTGCAGGAGCGGTTCAAGCCGGCATTGCCCTTGGCCTTACGTCCACCGGCCGGGATGGTGAAAGCACAGATATTGTCAGCGCTCTGCCCAAGCCGGCAATTTACCTGCCGGAGGGGGCAGTGCTGGCCACCGCCACTGCCAGTTTGGGCAGGGGCACTGCCCGGCTGGAAATTTTAGATGCCACCGGCATTTACAATACCCTGGGGGAAATTGTTATCGCCCGGGTGCGGGAAGCGGGCAGCGTTGAAGTAAGCGGTCCTGAACGCACCGGGGATCTGCGGGAAGTAATTAGAAGGCTGCAGGCTTATGCCCAGCTGGTCATTGCTGACGGGGCCATCGACAGAATGGCCGCTTCAGCCCCATCGGTAACCGAAGCAGCAATTTTAGCCACAGGGGCGGTAATTGGCCGGGATGTGCGACAAGTGGTTAGCCTCACTGTCCATGCCGCCCGGGTGTTGATGACTCCAGCTGCAGGCGGGCTTAGGCAGCCGAGCCTGGAGTTGCTGGCGGGTGGAAAGATCGGCGTGCAAAATCAGCAGGGCCAGATCAAGGCAATACCCCTTTCCACTGCTATAGATGCGCCCCCGGAAATTTTAGATTATCTGAGCCCCGAGTACAACTGTCTGCTGGCGGGAGGCGCCTTAAGCGATCCCCTGGCAGAACTGCTGTTGCAGGCAAGCTGGAAAGTTCCGGGGCTGACAATCGTCGTCCAAGACGGCACGAGGATTTTTGTGGAACCTAGCCGCTGGCAGCGCTTATCACGGCGGGTAGCGGTAAGGGTAGTCAAGCCCATCAACCTGATGGCGATCACCGTCAACCCTGTAGACCCCCGGGGCCGGAGGCTGCCAGGCAGCCAGCTGGTAGGGGGCTTAAGGGAATTGATGCCGGACTTGTTGGTTGTGGATCCTATGGCTGAGGGAGGCTTTTGATTATGGCCTTTATTGAACAACCTACTGCAGAGAGAATCGGCCTGAATTGGGTCCTGGGGCAGCTTTGCCCTTTAAGCCCCTATGGGAAACTGCTTAAAGCCAGAATGAAAGCTGTAGGCCCGGGTTGTGAAAGCTGGCTGCTTAAGGAATGGGCTTATGTGGCAGGGCTGCTGGCTGAGTGGCAACCGGACTTGCTGGAGGAAATTGAATTGCGCCTTAGCTCCTTCCGGGAAATCAGAGGCGCCGTCAAAAGAGCCTGCCAAGGCTATGTCCTCGAAGATATAGATTTCTTTGAACTCAAACGTTTTCTGGATTTATCCCAGCAGCTGACTGAAAGACTGCAGGCGTTTAAATCATTGCCGCCAAGGTTAAAAATACCGGTAGCCTCGGGTTTGCTGGCAGCGCTGGCTCCCGGCGGTGGCGGGGAAGGCTTTTATCTTGCAGACAGCTTTTCCCCTGCCCTGGCTGGCCTCAGACAGGAGCAGCGGGAGCTAAAAGCCCAGCTCAGCCGCCGGCGCCAAGAGCTGCAGGCGCAAGTTTCCCGGGAAACGGGCAAAACTTTTAATCCCCTTGGCCGCCTGCGGGTTCATAAACTCGATCCCATATGCAAAGAGTTGGAGCAGCGCAAAGATCTCATGGTGGGGGCAGAGGGATATGCGGATATAGAATACTCAATCCGCGATGATGAGCAGATTCTGGCCTTGGCCGCTACAAGCAGCAGCCTTGAGGAAAAAATACAAGAAATAGAATACAGCGTCCGCCGGGATTTAAGCAAAGAGGCGGCAAACAATCGCCGCCTCTTGCTGGCGGCATGCCGGCGTATCGGCCGGATAGATCTGCTGCTGGCCAAAGGGCGTCTGGCCAGGCAAACTGGCTGGTGTGTTCCCCAGCTTATTGACCAGCCCCGGCTGGAGTTGGCTGAATTTATCAATCCTGTGGTCGGCAGCTATCTGGCAAAGGAGGGCATGTGTTTTCAGCCTCTCTCCCTGTGTCTGGGCACGCCCGTGACAGTGATTACCGGCGCCAATATGGGAGGCAAATCCGTTGCCCTGCGCTCTGCCGGACTGGCAGTTGCCATGGCGCAAATGGGCCTGCTGGTGCCTGCCAGAGCTTGCAGGTTCTCCCTGGGGACATTTATCTATTATTCCCAGCAAGAAGAAAATCCCAGCCAGGGATTGAGCACCTTTGGCACGGAGATTCATGGACTCTCAAAGGTGCTGCCTTTACGAGGGCAAAAGGGATTGTATCTGCTGGATGAGCCCGCCCGGGGGACCAATCCTTGGGAGGGCGCAGCGCTGGTTAAGGCATTAGTGGCCTGGTTGGAAGAGGGCAACAGCATTACCTTGGTGGCCACTCATTTCCCCGGCCTTTCAGATATGGAGGGAGTTACTCATTTGCAGGTAGCGGGACTGGCTGGCCTCGCCCACAGAGGCAAGGACATAGAGACTCAGGACCTGAAATCACTGCAAAAATTAATGGACTATTCCCTGGTGCCGGGCAAAGGAGAAATACCCCGTGATGCCCTCAGGGTCGCAGCCTTTCTGGGCCTGGCTCCAGAAATTATCGCCCATGCTTCACAAGAGTTGGGGATTGCTCCCCAGGAGGTGTTGGAATAATGAAATTGCAATTGGATGCAGGCTTGGTCAAGGAATGCCGGGATGCCGCCCGGCGAATTGCGGAAGAAGTGCAGGCCTTTATCCAGAACCGCACTACCGTGGCAGTTGAACGCACAGTGCTGCGCTTAATGGGAGTCAACGCCGCTTTGGATGATGTGCCCATGGCCAATATTATTGTGGAGGGCCTGGCTGCCCGGGGTGAGCTGGGACTGGGAGCTGCCTATTGGCTGGGCAATGCCTGCAAGCAGTTAAACCTCTCCCCCCAAGAGGCGGCTGCGAAAGTAGCTGCCGGCGAATTGGATTTGCTGGCCCTGCCCCGGTTAGAGCCAGCGGGTTTGCGCCCTTTCCTGCATGAGCTGGCAGAGCCAGGATTAAAACGGATTGCCGACAATCGGCTTGAGCGCAAGCGCTTGCAGCAAAAACTAAAAATGGGGCCTGCCCCCCTGCTCTATGTCATCGTCGCCACCGGGGACATTATGCAGGATGTGCCTCAGGCCCAGGCCGCCGCAGAACAAGGGGCGGATATCATCGCCGTTATCCGCACCACCGGCCAGAGTTTGCTGGACTATGTTCCTCATGGCGCCACTCGGGAAGGTTTTGGCGGCACTTATGCCACTCAGGAAAACTTCCGCATTATGCGCAGGGCCCTGGACGAGACCGGTGAGAAATTAGGCCGGTACATCATGCTGGTCAATTACTGTTCCGGCCTGTGCATGCCGGAAATCGCTGCCCTGGGCGCGCTGGAGCGCTTGGACATGATGCTCAATGATGCCCTCTACGGCATACTTTTCAGGGATATTAACATGCAGCGGACTTTGATTGATCAAAACTTTTCCAGAGTCATCAATGCCTATGCTGGCATCATCATCAATTCTGGCGAAGACAATTACCTGACCACTGCCGATGCCGTTGCCGAAGCCCATACAGTCACGGCCTCACAGTTTATCAACGAACAACTGGCCCTGGCCGCAGGATTAAGCCCCTGGCAAATGGGGTTGGGCCATGCCTTTGAGATCAATCCGGATATGGAAGACGGGCTGCTGCTGGAAATAGCCCAGGCCCAGATGGCCCGGCAGCTTTACCCAGACGCTCCCCTGAAATATATGCCCCCTACCAAGCACATGACCGGCGACATCTTTAAGGGTTACCTGCACAACAGTCTCTTTAACCTCACTTCGGTGCTTACAGGGCAAGGAATCCATCTCCTGGGCATGCTCACAGAAGCCATTCACACCCCCTTTATTCAGGACCGCTACTTAGCCATAGAAAACGCCCGCTATATCATGAATAATGCCCGGCATCTCAAGGAAGAACTGGAAATTGTGCCTGGCGGCCGCATGCAAAAACGGGCTTCCCAAGTGTTGGCAAAAGCCGCAGAGCTCTTAAGCCAGGTGGCGGAAATCGGGCTTTTCTCCGCTTTGGAAAGGGGAATGTTTGCCGATGTCAAGAGGTCCAGGGAGGGCGGCAAAGGTCTGCAGGGCGTGTTTATGCAAGCTGCAGAATACTATAATCCGTTCCTGGACAATATGAAAGCAAAGCTGGACAGGGGGATGGAAAATGACTGATGACAAAATAATTAAAGCTTATGGCGACGCTTTGGATGATGGGGCAGTACAGGTATCTTTTACCCTGCCTCTGGCTGCCGGCCCCCAGGCAAAAGCCGCCGCCGCCAGCCTGGCCGAGGCCATGGGCCTGGACCAGGCGGAAGTAGTGCACATGGCCAGTCAGGGCGCGGGCTTTAGCTTTTTTGTTGTCTACGGTCACTGTCACCACCAGGTAGATTTAAGCACCCTGCAGGTTACCGAATTAGAGCTGGAAGAAATGGATTTATTTGAAATCAACGACTACATCCGGGATAATATTGGCCGCAAGCTCAATGTAGTGGCGGCCTGCACCGGCACCGACGCTCATACTGTGGGCATTGACGCCATAATGAATATGAAGGGCTATAACGGCGAGTATGGCCTGGAGCGCTATCCCTGGATCAATGCTTACAATCTGGGCAGCCAGGTGGACAATACATTTTTGGTAGCCGAGGCCCGCAGGCTGCAGGCAGATGCTATTCTGGTTTCCCAAGTGGTGACCCAGCGGGATGTGCATATACCCAATCTCACTCGCCTGGTTGAGCTTTTGGAAGCAGAAGGCATCCGGAATTCAGTAGTGCTGGTGGCCGGGGGCCCTCGCATCAGCCATCAACTGGCTTTGGAACTGGGTTATGATGCTGGTTTTGGCGCCGGCACCACCCCTCGCCAGGTTGCCAGCTACATTGCCAGGGAAATTGTCGCCCGCAAATTAGGCAGCCTTTAACAGGGCGCCTTTTTGATTGCCTGTCTCAAGGAAAAGGGTTACAATAATAAACGTAAGATAATGCGGGAGGTAAAGGAATTGACAAAATACATCTTTGTGACAGGCGGTGTTGTTTCCTCTCTGGGTAAGGGAATAACCGCAGCTTCTCTGGGACGCCTGCTAAAATCCAGGGGGCTTACAGTCACCATCCAGAAATTTGATCCCTATATTAACGTCGACCCGGGCACCATGAGTCCTTACCAGCATGGCGAGGTCTTTGTTACTGACGACGGGGCGGAGACAGATTTGGATTTAGGCCATTATGAACGCTTTATTGACATCAATCTGTCTAAGACCAGCAATGTTACAACCGGCAAAATATACTGGTCGGTAATTCATAAAGAGCGCCGTGGAGAATACCTGGGAAAGACGGTTCAAGTTATCCCGCATATCACTAATGAAATCAAACACCAGATTCAGAGGGCAGGAACCGAAACTGGCGCCGACATTGTCATTACTGAAATCGGAGGCACCGTTGGCGATATCGAGAGTTTGCCCTTTTTAGAGGCTATCCGCCAATTGCGCAGCGATATCGGCAGAGAGTCCATTCTCTATATCCATGTCACCCTTATCCCCTGGCTGGAGAAAACAGGAGAGCTTAAGACTAAACCCACTCAGCACAGTGTCAAGGAATTGCGGAGCATAGGGATTCAGCCGGATATCATTGTCTGCCGCACTCAGCATCCCCTGAATGAGGAACTTAAGGCGAAAATCGCTCTTTTCTGCGATATTGACCGGGAGGCAGTCATCGAAAACGCCGATGTAGAGCATATTTATGAGGTTCCGCTGCTCCTGGAAAGCCAGGGCTTGGCTGAACTTGTCAGCAAAAAGCTTGGCCTTAACCTGGGCAAGCCTGATTTAGACGAGTGGAGGCAGCTGGTAGAAAAGACCCGGGCGCTATCAGGCACAGTGAAGATCGCTTTGGTAGGCAAATATGTTTCCCTCCACGACGCCTACCTTAGCGTGGTGGAAGCTTTATATCACGCTGGCCTTGCCAAAGGCGTCAAGGTGGATATCCAGTGGATTAATTCCCAGACCCTTGAAGAAGAGGGCTGCTCGATTTTAGATGATGCTGCGGGCATCATCATCCCCGGGGGCTTTGGCAATCGCGGCATTGAGGGAATGGTAGCCGCCTGCCGCTACGCCCGCACCCGCAAAATTCCCCTCTTTGGCATCTGCCTGGGCATGCAATGTCAGGTGGTGGAGTTCGCCCGGAATGTAGCCGGACTGGCTGATGCTAACAGCAGCGAGTTTTGCAGCACTTGCCAGCCGGTTATCAGCTTAATGGAGGACCAGCAATCAGAAGATAATTTAGGGGGGACCATGCGCTTAGGCCTGTATCCCTGCAAAGTCCTGGCAGGAAGCCGCCTGCACCGGGTTTATCAGGCAGAAATTATCTATGAGCGCCACCGGCACAGATATGAATTCAACAATGCCTACAGGAAACAGCTGGCAAGCAAGGGCTTGATTTTTGCCGGTGTCTCTCCAGACGAAAACCTGGTGGAAGTTGTTGAACTGGCGGATCATCCCTGGTATATCGGGACCCAGTTCCATCCGGAATTTAAGTCGCGGCCAAATCGCCCCCACCCGCTATTTGCTGATTTTATTGCTGCCAGCATCAATAACCGCTGACAGGCAGGATATTAGAGCCAATAGGGAGAATAATCCTCAAGAGGGAAATTTCGCAAGACGGATTCTTTTGAGGGGGTTTTCTCTATGGCCAGAAAGACAATTGTCGTAGCCGATGCCCCGACTGGGCCCGGGGGGTCATTGGGGGCGGCTGCATATCTGGATACCCTTTGATATCCAGCACATTTTAGATTTAATCCAACAATTTATATAAAAAGGAGAATGTAGCTATGGAATTTGTACTGCGTGTGCGTATGAGCAGCGGCGATGCTCATTACGGAGGCAATTTGGTGGACGGCGCCAGGATAATGGGATTGTTTGGCGACGCTGCCACCGCATTATTGGTCTATTCAGATGGAGACGAAGGCCTCTTCCTGGCCTATGAAGAGGTCTTATTTAAAGCTCCGGTTTACGCAGGGGACTTCCTGGAAGTAACCGCCAAGATGGAAAAGATAGGCAACACATCACGGATTATGTCCTTTGAGGCCTATAAGATAATTGCCGCCAATGGAGCTGCAGGGGATTCCGCAGCGGATAAGCTCGATCCGCCCCTATTGGTGGCCAGTGCCAAAGGTGTCTGTGTTGTTCCTAAAGATAAACAGAGAAAGGTGGTTTAAATGGACAAATTAATTATTACTGCCGCCCTTACCGGCGCCGAGACAACCAAGGAAGCTAATCCCGCATTGCCTATTTCTCCCGAGGAAATTTCCGAGGCAGCCTGGCTCTGTCAGCAGGCAGGGGCCAGCATGGTCCATCTCCATGCCCGCAAGCCTGATGGCAACTCTACTCAAGACGCAAAAGTCTTTGGCGAAATCATATCCGCAATCCGCAAGCGCTGTGATGTCATCGTGCAGGTGTCCACTGGCGGCGCCGTAGGCATGACTCCCGAAGAGCGCCTGCAGCCGGTGCAGCTCAATCCGGAAATGGCGACTCTGTCCACGGGCAGCGTCAACTTTGGCGATGACCTCTTCGTCAATACCATGGAAGATATCCGCACTTTTGCCAAGACGATGATTGCCAAAGGGGTCAAGCCGGAAATCGAGGCCTTTGACAGCGGCATGGTGCAGAATGCGCTGACCCTTGTGAAACAAGGCATTCTTGAACTTCCCCTGCATTTTGACTTTGTCCTGGGAGTGCCGGGAGCGATGCCAGGCACACCCGAGGCATTAATGTACATGAAGAGCTTGTTGCCTGCGGGCTGCACCTGGACGGTAGCGGGCATTGGCAGGACGGAACTGCCCCTGGGGGCAATGGCGATAATTCTCGGCGGCCATGTCCGGGTAGGCTTTGAAGATAATGTTTATTACAAGAGAGGCCAGTTGGCGGAAAGCAATGCTCAGCTGGTGCAGCGCATTGTCAGACTGGCTGAAGAGTTGGGCCGGGAAGTGGCAACCCCGGCGGAAGCAAGAAAAATATTGCATCTTTAAGGAGTGTAAAAAAT
>DIPE01000107.1:18444-19139 GCA_002427015.1 Firmicutes bacterium UBA5496
TTTAAGGAGTGTAAAAAATGGCACTGGTTCCAATGTCCCTTCTGCTGCAGCAGGCAAGAAAAGAGGGCTATGCTGTAGGGGCCTTCAACGCCAACAACCTGGAGATTGTCCAGGGGATTGTTGAAGCGGCAGATGAGTTAGAGTCACCGGTGATTCTGCAGGCAAGCCAGGGTGCGATCAAGTATGCAGGTTTGGACTACATTGCCGCTATTGTTAAGACTGCGTCGGAAAAGGTTAAAGTGCCTGTGGCCTTGCATCTTGACCACGGCACCAGCTTTGAACAGGCTGTGCAATGCATTCGGGCGGGATTTTCGGCGGTAATGTTCGACGGCTCCAAACATGGATTCGAGGATAATATCGCCAAGACCCGGGCAGTGGTGGCGGTGGCCAAAGCAGCAGGTGTATCTGTAGAGGCCGAGTTGGGAAAAATTGGCGGCACTGAGGATGACATCAGCGTCAGTGACCGTGATGCCATGATGACAGCGCCGGAAGAAGCCCAAGAGTTTGTAGAGCGCACAGGCATTGATGCCCTGGCGGTGGCAATTGGAACAGCCCATGGACCCTATAAAGGCGAACCCCGCCTGGATTTTGACAGGCTGCAAAAGATTCGCCGCCTGGTAGATGTGCCCCTGGTGCTGCACGGGGCTTCCGGTGTACCCGAAGATGCAATTCAAAAGGCAATCAGCTTAGGGATT
>DIPE01000107.1:19239-19583 GCA_002427015.1 Firmicutes bacterium UBA5496
AAAAGGCAATCAGCTTAGGGATTTGCAAAATCAACATCGACACCGATTTGCGCCAGGCCTTTACCGCTGCTATGAAACAGGTTCTGGCTGAAAAGCCAGGTGAATTTGATCCCCGCAAGCTCCTGGGACCAGGCCGGGAAGCCCTTAAACAAGTGGCGAAACAGAAGATTCAGTTGTTCGGCAGCGCCGGCCGGGCTTAAGGGGTGGCAATTTGAGATTCTTTATTGATACCGCCAATATTGAGGAAATCCGGGAGGCCTGGGCTCTGGGCGTCATCGAAGGCGTGACCACAAATCCTACCTTGGTAGCCAAAGAAGGCAGGGATTTCAAAGAGCTGCTGCAGG
>DIPE01000107.1:19708-26748 GCA_002427015.1 Firmicutes bacterium UBA5496
GTGGATGGCCCCATCAGCGCTGAAGTAATCAGCCTGGATAGCGCAGGCATGGTGGCTGAAGCAGAACAGCTGGCAATCTTGTCTCCGAACATTGTCATCAAGATCCCCATGACCGCTGAAGGGCTTAAGGCCACAAAGATTTTGACTGCAAAGGGCATTAAGACCAATGTCACATTAATCTTTTCTCTCAACCAGGCGATGATGGCGGCCCGGGCAGGGGCCACTTATGTCAGCCCCTTTGTGGGCAGGCTGGACGATGTCAATGCCGACGGCATTGATTTGGTCCGGGATATTGCCGACGCTTTTACCTACTTTGGCCTGGATGCCAAGATTATCGCCGCCAGCATTCGCAGTATCAGCCATATTGCCGATGCTATCAGGGCTGGAGCTCATTTTGCCACTGTCCCCTTCTCGATTTTGCTGGCTGCCACAACTCATCCTCTCACAGACCGGGGAATCGAGCGTTTCTTGCAGGATTGGAAAAAGTTAAAATAATATCAGGCCGGTTTTTACCGGCCTTTTTGCAGGAATTAACTGCTGCTCTGCAGAATAAGTATGTCATATATGAAGAATGTGTCATACAAAAGGGGTGGATTGGATGGACAGGGAACTGGCTTTAGAGCTGGTCAGGGTGACGGAAGCAGCGGCGATGACTTCTGCCCGCTGGATGGGGCTGGGCAACAAAGAAGAGGCGGACGGGGCCGCAGTGGATGCAATGCGGCGGATGTTTGACACAGTGCAAATCCGTGGCACAGTGGTGATCGGCGAAGGGGAAATTGACGAAGCGCCAATGTTGTATATCGGCGAAAAAGTGGGGTGCGGCGGCGGGCCGGAAGTAGATGTGGCTGTCGACCCTGTAGAAGGCACTAACTTGGTGGCCAAGGGATTGCCTAATTCTATCGCCGTCATCGGCGTAGCTCCCCGGGGCTGTCTCCTTCACGCCCCTGACATGTATATGGAAAAAATAGCCGTCGGTCCCTGCGCTGCAGGAAAAGTAAGTTTGGAGTATTCCCCGGCGGAGAATATTGCCGCTGTGGCCAAAGCCTCCAACAAGGATATTCGCGACTTGGTGGTAGTGATTTTAGACCGTCCCCGCCATGAAAAGACGATTTACCAGGTGCGCCAGGCCGGCGCCCGGGTCAAGCTGATTTCCGACGGCGATGTGGCTGCAGCTGTTTCTGCTGCCGTAGCGGGCTCAGGAGTCGATATGCTGCTGGGCATCGGCGGCGCTCCAGAAGGTGTCCTGGCGGCAGTAGCCCTCAAATGCCTGGGCGGGGAGATTCAAGGACGGCTTCGCCCGGAAAACGCTGCCCAGGAAGAGCGCATTATCTCCATGGGCATTGCAAACCCCCGGCAGCTGCTGACCATGGATCATTTGGTCAGGGGTGAGGACTGTTTCTTTGCCGCCACCGGCATCACCGATGGTGATTTAGTGCGGGGGGTGCGCTTCCATGGGAATACCGCCAGCACTCACTCCATCGTCATGCGCTATCAAAGCGGCACCATCCGCTATATCGAAGCCACTCACAACCTGCAACGCAAACCCCATGTATTTTAAGCCTTAGCATTGTCAGGGCCGGCCCGAATTTTCCGCCGGCCCTGTTTTTTTTACTTTCCCGCCGGGAAGAGGCTGGTGGCAGAAAAGCGCATATTCTCCAATTTCCCGGATATAATAGGGGCGAACTTGGCAAAAAACGTCAATACAATGAGGTGATAATGCGATGTTCAAGCTCGTTCTGTCCGGATTGGTTGCGGCTTTGCTTGTAACCATGCTTTTTGCCGGGACAGTGGCAGCCCATTCCATCGAAGATGTGGAAGCCATGGTAGCTGAACTGGCTGAATCTGAATACTATTCACCGGAACTCTGTATGCGCTATCTGGAATATAAACAGCAGCGGGTAGAAGTCATTTCCTATACAGTTGTTAAGGGAGATACCCTGATTGGCATCTCCGAGAGATTCGGGGTCAGTCTGGCCACAATCTCCGAAAGCAACAAAATCGAAAATCCCAATCTCATCCGTGTCGGTCAGCAGCTGCACTTTCCGGAGGTATCAGGTTTGCTTTATACCGTCGTCCAAGGGGATGAGTTAACGGCTTTGGCAGACAAATATGAGGTGGAGTATGAAGCCATCTGGTTTGCCAATTCTTTGGACAGCGAAGAATTAGTGCCGGGGACCCGGCTGGTTATTCCCGGGGCAAAATTGCCGGACCCCTTGCTGCGGGCGCGCTCAGTAAGCCGGGGGGGAAGCCATGTAAACTGCGGCTTTATCTGGCCTCTTTTGGGCAAACTCTCTTCCACTTACGGCATGCGGAGAGGTTCATTTCACTGGGGCATTGATATTATAGGCAGAGTGGGAGCGCCAATTTATGCAGTTGCCGGGGGGGTTGTCACCAGCGCTGGCTGGGCCGGAACCTACGGGTATATGGTGGCGCTGGAGCACAAGTCTGGCATCAGCACCCTCTATGCCCACGCTACAAGGCTAAATGTAACTATAGGGGACAGGGTCTCCCAAGGTGATGTCATTGCCTATGTGGGCTCAACCGGGCATTCTACCGGCCCTCACCTTCACTTTGAAGTAAAGGTCAATGGCCGTTATGTAAATCCTCTCTCCCGCCTGCCTTAAAAAAAACAGCAGGGAAATGCTCTCCTCACAGAGAATATATAGTTTTAAGTACTGTTGGGGAGAGATAGATATGCATCCAATGAAAGACATGGGCTGGCTGGAAGTAATTTGCGGCAGTATGTACAGCGGCAAAAGCGAAGAGCTGATCAGGCGGGTGAAGAGGGCGAAAATTGGACGCCTCAAAGTGCAGGTCTTTAAACCCAGGATTGATAGTCGCTACAATAAGGTAAATGTAGTGACACATAACGGCGATCAGACTGAAGCAGTTGCCGTGGATGATTCCGGTGTGCTTTATTCCCTGGTGGAAGATGACACCGAAGTGGTTGCCATTGATGAGGCTCAATTCTTCGACAGTGGCTTGGTAGATGTGTGCCGCCGCCTTGCAGACAAAGGCAAGCGGGTCATCGTCGCTGGCCTGGACATGGATTTTCGCGGCCAGCCCTTTGGACCCACCCCTGTCTTGATGGCCATGGCCGAATATGTGGACAAGCTTCAGGCAATCTGCATCAAATGCGGCAACCCTGCCAACCGCACTCAGCGCTTGGTAAATGGCCAGCCTGCCAGGGCTACTGAACCAACTATCTTGGTAGGAGCCTCGGAAAGTTACGAGGCCAGGTGCCGCCGCTGCCATGAGGTGCCCAGGTGAAACAGGGCAATATCGGGGGGCAGGCGGTACTTGAAGGAGTAATGCTGCGCAGCCCCAGCCGTCAGGCTGTTGCTGTGCGCACCGCCAGTGGAGAAATCGTCACAAACGTAAGTCCTTTAGTGCCATTGGCCAAGAGATGGCCGGTTTTGGGCTTTCCCCTTATCCGGGGGGTGGTTGCCCTCTATGAATCCATGAGCGGGGCTATTTCCAGCTTAGCCATGTCCGCCAATCTGGCAGAGCCCGAGGAACAGGTTACTCCCCTGCAATTGACATTGGTAGCAGTGGTCTCACTGGCATTGGGAGTCGGCCTCTTCTTTTTGCTACCTGCAGTTCTCGTCAACCCCTTGGCCCGTATCTGTGGCCAGGGAAGCTTCCTCCTCAACCTGCTTGAAAGTATAGTGAGAATCATTCTCTTTATTAGTTATTTGCTCTTGGTAGGACTGTCCAAAGATATCAGGCGAACCTTTGAATATCACGGGGCTGAGCATAAGACAATAATGTGCTGGGAACAGGATAAACCCTTGACAGCCCAAGCGGCAGCAACCTGTTCCCGCTTCCATCCCCGGTGCGGAACCAGTTTCCTCCTGCTGGTTGTGGTCCTGAGCATTCTCGTGTTTTCGCTTTTTTCCCCGCCCAATTTGTGGGCAAAACTGGGACTGCGGCTGGCGCTGCTGCCGCTGCTGGCAGGACTATCCTACGAGTTAATCAAATGGACAGCAAAAAGCGCTTCCCTTGTTGCCAGACTGCTGCTGGCTCCCGGTTTGGCCTTGCAAAGACTTACAACCCGTGAGCCTGATGCCGGCCAGTTAGAAGTTGCCCTGGCCGCTTTGGCGGGCGTTATTGACCCTGGAGAAGAGTAAGGCTATAATATTTCATGGAATCTCAGGGTAAAAGGTGTGATACTGTGATAGAAAAATTAGCAGCCATAGAACAGAAATACTTGCAGCTGGAAAAACAAATATCCGATCCTGAATTGGTCAACAGGGACCAAAAACTTTGGCTGGAATTGACAAAAGAACATGCATCACTGGCGGAAACCGTTGAGGCTTACCGCCTTTATCAAAAAACGCGGCAAGCTCTGACTGAGGCCAAAGAGATCGCTGCCGAAGACGCCGATCCTGATTTTGCGGCCCTGGCCAAGGAAGAAGCAGCAGAATTGGAAGCCACATTGGCGACCCAGGAAGAAAGACTTAAGCTGCTCCTCATTCCCAAGGACCCCAGTGACGATAAAAACGTCATTGTGGAAATCCGCAGCGGCGCCGGCGGCGAAGAGGCAGCCCTATTTGCTATGGAAATTTTCCGGATGTATTCCAGATATGCCGAAGCGAAACAGTGGAAGACAGAAATTCTGGACTCCCATTATACGGACATCGGCGGCATCAAAGAATTAATCTTTGTCCTAGAAGGCAGGGGCGCGTACAGCCGCTTAAAATATGAAAGCGGCGTGCATCGGGTGCAGCGGATACCAGCCACCGAATCCGGCGGCCGCATTCATACTTCCACAATCACCGTGGCCGTGCTCCCGGAAGCTGAGGAAGTTGAAGTTGAAATCAATCCAAATGACTTGCGCATTGATGTATTTTGCTCCACCGGTCCCGGGGGGCAAAGCGTCAACACCACCCAGTCTGCAGTCAGAATTACTCACATCCCTACAGGGATTGTTGTTTCCTGCCAGGATGAAAAATCGCAGCTGAAAAACCGGGATAAGGCTATGCGTGTTCTGCGCTCCCGGCTGTATGACAAACTGCAATCGGAACAGCAAGCGGAACTGGCCGCCGAACGGCGCAGCCAGGTGGGAACCGGAGACCGCTCGGAGCGGATTCGGACTTATAATTATCCCCAGACCCGTGTCACCGACCACAGGATTGGACTGACCACCCACCGGCTCAATGAAATTCTGGCCGGGGATTTGGAAGAAATAATCGACAGCCTGATTACCGCCGATCAGGTGGCGCGCCTTGCCAAGATGAGCTAAGCTATGCAAGCCCGGGAATTATTGCTTGAGGCCGCGGCAAAACTGAAAGAGGCGGGAATCGCTAACCCCTGGTTTGAAGCCCAGCTGCTCCTGGGCTGGGTTCTGGACAAGGATCAGGCGGCAGTGCTAGCCCAGGATTGCCAGCTTTCGGACCAGCAGGCTAAGGAGTTTAGGCAAGGGGTGGAAGAGCGGCGAAAACGCAAGCCCTTAGCCTATATAACCGGATTAAAACCTTTTTTGCATTGGGATTTCTCTGTCAATGAAGATGTCCTCATTCCCCGGCCGGAAACGGAAATTCTTGTAGAACTGGCGGTGCAAGAACTTAAGAAAGCCTTTCCCGGCCAATCTGTCCTAGTTGCGGACATCGGCGCCGGCAGCGGCGCAATCGGCCTGAGCATGCTGATGCTGCTGCCATCAGCCAGGCTGTGCGCAGTTGATGCTTCACCCCCGGCTTTGCGAATGGCCCAAACAAATGCCGCCAAATTCGGGCTTAGCCAACGGGCGACTTTTTTTTCCGGTGACTTGTTGGCCCCCCTGGCACAGCTTCGGGGGCAGTTTGCCTGTATTGTCGCCAATCTGCCTTATGTCGCCGCCGAAGAATATGCCAATTTACAGCCGGAAATCACTGAATATGAGCCCCGGGAGGCTTTAGTGTCAGGGCCTGATGGTTTATGGCATTACCGGCGCCTGCTCAGACAGGCAGCAGATTATCTGCTGCCAGGAGGCATGCTGTTTGTGGAAATTGGCTGCACTCAAGGGCCTGAGATGCAAAAATTATTTTGCGGCCATGGATTCGCCGCTCCCCATGTGGAAAAGGATTTGGCTGGGCTCGCTAGAATCGTCTGGGGAGCAAAAACATAAATGCTTTTTAGCATTTTTTTTTGCGTAAAAATAGGACAAAAGTGGCAATACTATGGGGCAAAGGAAATTATTGCCTCAGGAGGAATTGCCATGCTCAACAGAAGGGTAACTTTAAGCGGAATCGATACCTACAACCTCAAGGTTTTATCTGCTAAAGAAATGGACAACTTGTTTCAAAAAAAACTTCAGGGCTGCAAAGAATCCCGGGAAGAAATCATTGCAGGCAACTTGCGCCTTGTCCTCAGTGTGCTAAAACAGTTTCACAACCGGGGAGAAAATATCGACGACCTCTTTCAGGTGGGCTGTGTCGGCTTGGTCAAGGCTGTGGACAACTTTGATCCCAGCATAGGCGTAAAGTTCTCCACCTATGCGGTGCCGATGATTTTAGGGGAAATTCGCCGCTACCTGCGGGATAACAATGCAATCCGAGTCAGTCGCTCACTGCGCAAAACTGCCCATAAGGCTTTGCAAGCCCGGGAGCAGCTAGCCAAAACTATGGGCAGGGAACCAACAATTGAAGAAATCTCAGCAATCCTTGAATTGCCCCCGGAAGAAGTGGTCCAAGCTTTGGATGCAAATTTTGACCCCCTTTCCCTGCATGAGGCAGTGTTCAGCGACAGCACCGACCCCTTGTACCTCATGGATCAGGTGCGGGATGTGCACAATGATGACACCAGTTGGATGCAAAAACTGCTGTTAAAAGAAGCTTTGGAAAAACTGTCGCCCCGGGAAAAAGAAATACTGCATAAGCGCTTCTTTATTGGTCTCACCCAGGTTCAGGTGGCGGCAGCCATAGGGATTTCCCAGGCTCAGGTTTCCCGGCTGGAAAAAGGCGCCCTGAAATTCATCAAAGGCCACATGGGGAATGTCTAATGAAACACACCAGGCTTGCTTGCACGCTTTTTTTGCTCCTGCTTTTGTTTGTGCAGGGGAC
>DIPE01000107.1:26920-38606 GCA_002427015.1 Firmicutes bacterium UBA5496
TCGCCGAACTGGGGCCGGTTTTTGCGGAAATGGAGGGAAAAGATGTAGCTGCCTGGATTATTGCCAATCAGAGCTTTCTTGCCAATCTAGCTTCTTCTATTTTAAGGGAAGCAGGGGTGGAATGCTCGGTAGAGGTAAAATTTCAGGTGGAGCCTTATCCTGTCCGGGCCTATCAAGCCCTGACCTACCCAGAGGGCAGGTACAGATCGGTCCAAGTGATTTTGGGCAAAGGGCAAGGGCGAAACTGGTGGTGTCTGTTGTTCCCGCCCCTGTGTTTTGTAAATGAAACAATGGCCGAGGAAGCTTGGGGGGAGCAAGAAATCCAAGGGCGTTTTTGGCTATGGGATAAGATATGCTTGCTTATCCAAAAGTTGTTTGTCGGCTCTGAATAAAGGGCTTTTTTTCTTTCTAAGTAGGATTGACAGAGGAAAATGCGGGTGCTATAATAATCCCGAGTAAAAGACTAGGGTATTCTGCCGGAGGTGAGGATATGCTGATTTCTACTCGGGGAGAATATGGATTAAGAGCGATGCTGGTGCTTGCGGAAGAATTTAATGCGGATCCTGTTCCCCTGCGGCAGATTGCTCAAATGGAGCATCTGTCCGAGCAATATTTAGAGCATTTGTTCCGGGATTTGCGGACCAAGGAGCTTGTAACCAGTTTCCGCGGTGCCAAGGGCGGATATAAATTATCCCGGCCCCCTGCGGAAATCACTGTGGGCGATGTCTTATGGGCGCTGGAAGGGTCTTTGGCCCCCATGCGATGCGTGGCCGGTGAGACTGACGAGGCATGCCAGCATAAAGACGGCTGTTCCACCAGATTTGTCTGGGAGAAGTTGAAGGCCGCTATGGATGAGGTGCTGGACACAACAACCCTGGCAGATATACTTGCAAGAGCAGCAAAGGAGTGACAAGAATGCGCAGCATTTATTTGGACCATGCCGCCACAACGCCAATGCGGCAGGAAGCATATGAAGCAATGATCCCCTATTTAACGGAAAAGTTCGGCAATCCCTCCAGCATTCATGCCTTTGGCCGGGCAGCGCGCAAGGATGTGGATGGCGCCAGAGAGCGAGTGGCCAAAGCTCTTAACGCAGCGCCTCAGGAGATTTTTTTTACTTCAGGAGGTACAGAAGCTGACAATATGGCAATTTTGGGAACCGCAGCCCAGTTAAGAGATAAGGGCAAGCACATTATTACTTCTGCGGTAGAGCACCATGCCGTCCTCCACACCTGTGAAGCCCTGGCAACACAGGGGTACAGGTTGACGATGCTGCCAGTGGATAAATACGGAATGGTTTCTCCGTCCCAGCTGGCAAAGGCCATCACTGATGAGACAATATTAGTTTCCATTATGCATGCCAATAATGAAGTGGGCACAATTCAGCCCATCCGTGAATTGGCAGCGATTGCCCATGAGCGGGGAGCGCTTTTTCATACAGATGCAGTGCAATCCCTGGGCAATATTCCTGTTGATGTCGCGGATTTGCAGGTGGACCTGCTTTCAGCTTCTGCCCACAAACTTTACGGTCCCAAAGGAGTAGGCTTGCTTTATGTGAGAAAGGGCACCAAACTAGGCAACATTGCTTATGGCGGCGCCCAAGAGCGCAACTTGCGCCCGGGGACGGAAAATGTAGCAGGTATCATGGGTTTTGCCAGGGCCTTGGAGCTGGCGGCAGCAGAACAGCCGGAAACATACGAACATCTCGCTGCCCTCAGAGATAAGCTGATAAAAGGGCTGACCTCTTTGCCCGCTGTCAGCCTCAACGGCCACCCCCAGCAGCGCCTGCCGGGGAATGTCAATGTCAGCATTGAAAGAGTAGAAGGAGAGAGTCTGATTCTCAGTCTTGATATGGCAGGAATTGCTGTATCCAGCGGGTCAGCTTGCACCTCCGGCTCTCTGGAGCCTTCACATGTGCTGATGGCTATGGGGCTCAGCCATCAAAAGGCCCACGGTTCTCTGCGGTTTACTTTGGGCAAGTCCACCAGCGCAGCAGATATCGACTATGTCTTAGAAGTAATACCAGGCATCATTCAGCGTTTGCGGCAAATGTCACCGGTCCAGGCCGGACAGGAATAGGGGGAGAAGTCATGTATTCAGAAAAAGTCATGGACCACTTTCAAAATCCGCGCAATGTAGGCACGCTTCCTGATGCCAACGGGGTGGGAGAGGTAGGCAACATTCGCTGCGGCGACGTTATGAAGCTATATATAAAAGTCAATGAAAACCAGGTTATCGAAGATATCAAGTTCCAAACCTTTGGCTGCGGGGCTGCTATTGCCACCAGCAGCATGATTACTGAAATTGTCAAGGGGATGCCAATCTCTGAAGCAGAAAAGGTGTCAAACCGCCAAGTGGCCGAAGAGCTGGACGGATTGCCGCCGGTGAAAATGCACTGCTCCAACCTGGCTGCCGATGCTTTGAAGGCAGCAATAGAGGATTATCGCCAGGGTCAAAAAGCATAAAGAACTGTTACTCTAGGGACGCTACTGTTGCGTCCTCTTTTGTCTTTGCCGGGAGTTTATCCTGTGTTGACAAGCATGTTTGCCTAGGCTACCATAATGGATAACAGGTGCATTGAGCAGAAATGGAGGTGTCTCTATGGTTGTTAAAATTATCATAGGCGTCATTGGCGGCTTGGGTTTATTCCTCTTGGGCATGCACATGATGTCCGAGGGTTTGCATAAGCTGGCCGGGAGCAAAATGCGCCGGTTCCTGGAACTGCTGACATTTAACCCTTTTGTGGCAATCTTGACAGGTATTGTCATCACTGCAGTTATTTCAAGCAGCAGCGCCACTACCGTCATGGTGGTGGGCTTTGTCAATGCCGGGCTGATGACCCTCACTCAGGCTGTGGGCACCATTTTAGGGGCCAATATCGGCACTACAGTCACCGGGCAGATAATATCCTTTGACATTGCTGAGTTCGCCCTGCCGGCAATAGCCCTGGGAGTCATTCTCTATGTCTTTGTCAACAAGCGCCAGTATCAAAATATAGGTGAAAGCATCTTGGGCTTTGGCATTTTGTTTTTGGGCATCAGCATTATGGGGGAAGCTCTGGATGGTGTTAAGGACTATCCTCAAATAATCAGCCTGCTGGGGCAGTTTGGTCGACGCCCCCTGCTGGGATTATTGGCGGGATTGCTGTTTACCGGCTTGGTCCAAAGCAGTGCCGCCACCACCAGCGTCGTCATTGCTTTGGTTCGCAACGGGGTGCTGGGATTGCCGGGAGCAATGGCGATAATATTGGGATCCAATATCGGCACTTGCGTCACGGCAATGTTGGCCAGCATTGGCACCGGCCTTAATGCCCGCCGGGCGGCAGTTGCCCATCTCATGTTTAACGCCATTGGCGTAGTAATTTTTATGGCCATTCTCAAGCCCTTTACGAATTTTATTCAGCTGCTTAATCCTGCCCTGCCCCGTCAGGTTGCCTGGGGCCATACTATATTTAATGTGACCAACACCTTGTTATTTTTGCCCTTTATAAATCAGTTTGTCGCGCTTATAACCAAAATTGTCCCCGGCACCGAAGAGGTGTTCAAGACCGGTCCCATTTACTTGGAGAAAAACCTGCTGGTTTCACCTGCCCTGGCCTTGAGCGCTGCCGAACGGGAAATCAGCCGCATGGCGGATTTGACCGTAGAGATGTTAGATGATGCCATGACCATGATGTTTAAGAATGATCTCACCCTGAAAAAGATTATTGAGCGCAATGAAGAGATCGTGGACGAACTGGAGCAGCAAATTACCATTTATCTAGCAGACCTGGCCCAGGAGGGCCTGAGCGAAGAACAAAGCCGCTTGTTGGCTGGCTATTTGCATGCAATTAACGATATCGAGCGCATTGGCGATCACTCTGACAATATTTCCGATTTAGTCAATGAAAAAATCGAGGATAAATATCCTTTTTCGGAATCGGCTACTGAAGAACTCAAGGATATGTTCGCCAAAGTGCGCAACATGACAACTAAGTCCATTGCCGCCTTCCGGGCCCGCAATAAGACACTTGCCCGGGAGATACTGGCTGACGACAATGAAATCGATCGGCTGGAAAAGAAATTGCGCCAGCGCCATGTAGCCCGGATTAACGAGGGTCGTTGTTTTCCCCCTTCCGGGGTTCTCTTTCTTGACATCATCGCCAACTTTGAACGGATTGGCGATCATGCCACCAATATTGCCCAGACGGTTTTGGGAGATTATTAAGGGCTGCAGGCCCTTTTTTCTTGTGTTTGACAGCTCTTCCGGCAAATAAGTATAATAAAAATTAGCGGCAGTCATAAGCCTTATGCGCTGCTTTATATCTGTCAGGGAAAGGAAGAAGGGTGAAGAGGTGAAGAAATTACCAGGGCTGGCAATATTGCTAGCAGCTGTCCTGTTGCTGGGCACGTCATCTGCCCAGGGCGGCAGTCAAAACGCTGAAGATTGGGTTCAGGAATATCCCACTGTAATCGCCCGGGCCAAGGTTCTTGAAGTTTCCGCCTATGAGGAAATTAAAGATGACTGGTTTTTTACCGGCAGGCAAAAGGTGACGGTGAAAATCATGACCGGCCGCTTTCAGGGGTATATTGAAGAGATAGAGAATAATTTTACCGGTGTCTCTTACCGGGACTTGCCTTTAAAAGAGGGTGACCAGGTGCTCCTGCTTTTGGAATTGGACGGGGGCCGGCTGCACAGTGTCAGCCTGTATGAATTTGGCCGGGACAGGTATTTATATATTCTTATTGGAGTGTTTATCTTTGCGGTTATACTTATAGCCCGGACCAAGGGGCTGAAGGCGGTGCTCAGCCTGATCATTGCCGGCCTTATTATTTCCCAGGGAATGCTGCCCTTAATGCTCCGGGGGCATAACCCCATGGCGCTGACACTGCTCTTTTCGGCCTTGATATCCATTGTCACTCTGATAATATTCGGCGGCTTTAATGCCAAGACTGCAGCCGCCATTGTCGGCACCTTCTGCGGGGTGCTGGGGGCAGGCCTTATCGCATTGATTTTCGGCAAGGCCGCAAGGTTAACTGGATTTAATGAGGATGTCCAGATGCTGTATTCCAGTGGGCTGCCAGCAAGTTTGGATATTCGCGGCTTGCTCTTTGCAGGGATTATTTTGGGAGCCTTGGGAGCTGTAATGGACTTGTCTCAGTCAATAGCTTCCTCGACCTATGCAATCCGGGAGGCCAATCCCCTCCTTACTGTAAAAGGCTTATATAAAGCGGGGCTTGAGACTGGCAGAGAAAGACTGGCAAGAATGATTAATCTATTGATGCTGGCCTGTGCTGGCTGCGCCCTGCCCCTGCTGCTGCTGTTCGCCGCCAGGGACATGAGCTATCTGAATGTCATCAACCTGGACATGATTGCCACAGAGGCAGTCCGGTCCATGGCGGGAAGTTTTGGCTTGCTGGCAGCGGCGCCAGCATCTGCAGCCGCGGCTTCTCTGCTGGCATGCAAGTTTGCCAAAGCCAGGAAGTCTGGCAAAGGCATGGAATTGTAATAGGGGGGAACTGCTTGAAGCATCGAGCTCTATTGTTCCGAATGTTATTTGTTGTGCTGGCGGCAGCGCTGCTGACGCTTCTTGTCAGCAGGTTCAGCCCTCTGGGCGGCGCCTTGGCGGCGCTGGGACGGGTCACCCCCAGTCAAATTCTGGCCTTGTTGCTGATGGCCGCCGCCCTGGGCACCGATGCCATGTCCCTGGCAATTGGCATTGGCCTCCGGGGGATTACTCGGCGGGAGGGAATCCGAATCAGCCTGGTCATTGGCCTCTTTCATATTTTCATGCCCCTTATAGGCACGGCAGTGGGCGGATATTTCAGCAGGCTGGCAGGGGGGATTACCCGGGCAATAGGCGCCGGCATTGTGGCCATAATCGGCATCAGGATGGTCTGGGGCTGCCTGACCAGCGCCGGCACAAAAGACCAGGGGGCCCAATGGAAAGTGACGGGATTTTCCCTGTTGCTTCTGGCTTTAAGCGTCAGTATCGATGCCCTGTCCGTTGGTTTGGGCCTGGGGGCCTTGGGCTACAATGTTTATCTTACTTCCCTGCTCTTTGGCATATTTGGCGCGGGGATGACCGCGGCCGGATTGTTTTTGGGCCAAAAAATGGGCGCCCTTGTGGGCAAATATGGAGAACTGATTGGCGGCGGAGTGCTGATAATCCTAGCGCTCAAGATGTTCTTGGAGGGATAAGCACATGGAAATTTTATTTGTCTGCACCGGCAACACCTGCCGCAGCCCGCTGGCAGAAGCCGTGCTCAAAAGGGTTTTGGCAGAGAAAGGGATTCAAGGATTCAAAGTATCTTCGGCTGGGATTGCAGCAGATCCTGACAGCCCTGCCTCTAAAGGTTCAAGAATGGTGCTGAAAAAACCTGAAGACCTTTCGGCTCATCGGGCCCGGCAGGTAGATCAAGCTATATTGGCGGGGGCAGACTTGGTTTTGACCATGACCGCCAAGCACAAAATGATTCTGCAGTCTCAATTCCCTAATTTTGCTGCCAGAATACATACCTTGGGAGAATACGCCTGGGGGCAGGCAGGTGATATCGCCGATCCCTTTGGCGGCGGCAAAGAAGAATATCAGGCAGCCCGGGAGCAGATTGAGGCCGCCGTGATTAAACTGGCCGCCAAATTAGCAGCGATACAGGAGGAAGGAGCTGACAAAATGAAAATTGCCTTAGCCAGTGATCATGGCGGGTTTCGACTGAAAGAAGAGCTCAAGGAGCTTGTACACACCTTGGGCTACCAGTTGGTTGACTTTGGCTGTAATTGCGAGGACTCAGTGGATTACCCTGATTTTGCCGCAGCCGCAGCCAGGGCCGTAGCTGCGGGAGAATGCCAGCTGGGCATCATCGCTTGTGGCACAGGCCAAGGAATGGCGATTGCAGCCAATAAAATCAAGGGCGTCCGCGCTGCCAACTGCCATGATTGTTTCTCTGCCACCATGGCCCGGGCACACAACAACGCCAATATCCTCACTCTTGGTCAGCGGGTGGTGGGCTCAGAGCTGGCTGCGATGATCGCAAAAATTTTCTTGAGCACGGCATTTGAGGGAGGGAGGCATCAGAGGCGTCTTGATAAAATTGCAGCCCTGGAGGAGGATTTCGGCCAGTGATTGAGGAAATTAAACATGAGATCAGGCAGACATTAATTCAGCTGGATGAACAGGCCCAACTGCAAGCCGGGGACATCTTGGTAATCGGCTGCAGCACCAGTGAAGTCCTGGGCCAGCGAATTGGCACGGCCTCCAGTATGGAAACTGCTGCGGCCCTGGTAGAAGAAATTTTAGCCTTCTGCCGACCTCGGCACATTCAGCCTGCCTTCCAATGTTGTGAGCATCTTAATCGGGCTTTGGTGTTGGAAAGGTCAGCGGCAAGAGCTTTTGATTTAGATGAGGTCAGCGTTTTGCCCAAGCCCGGCGCCGGTGGCGCCCTTGGCGCTCAGGCTATGGAAAAGCTCAACGATCCGGTGGTCGTGGAGCATATAGCTGCCCGGGGGAGGGCCGGCATTGACATCGGCAACACCTTGATCGGCATGCACCTGCGTCCGGTTGTGGTGCCGGTGCGCATTAAAACAGTATTTATAGGAAAAGCAGCGGTTGTTTGCGCCCGTACCCGTCCAAAATTGATTGGCGGCAGCAGGGCAATTTACCCAGATTGATAGAGGAGAGATACAATGGAAAAAGTATTGTCCAAGGTCGACCCGGAAATCGAAGGGATTTTGCACAGGGAGCTTCAGCGGCAACAACAGCATTTGGAAATGATCGCCTCGGAAAATTTCGTCAGCCCTGCGGTTATGGAGGCACAGGGCTCAGTGCTTACCAACAAATATGCCGAAGGGTATCCGGGAAAGCGCTATTACGGCGGTTGTCATGTAGTGGATGAGGCGGAAAACCTTGCTCGGGACAGAGCGAAGGCCTTGTTCGGCGCAGACCATGCCAATGTTCAGCCCCATTCCGGAGCTTCTGCCAATCTGGCGGTGTACCTGGCCGCCCTCAAACCCGGAGATGTAGTCTTGGGTATGAATCTTTCTCATGGCGGCCATCTCACCCACGGCAGCCCTGTCAACATCTCTGGTTTATATTTTCAGTTTCATGCCTATGGGGTCGATGCCGAAACTGGGCGCATCGATTATGATCAGGTTGCAAATATAGCCCGGGAAATAAAACCGCGCCTGATTGTGGCCGGCGCCAGCGCTTATCCCTATACACTGGATTTCCCCCGGTTTCGGCAGATAGCCGATGAGGTTGGCGCCTTGCTCATGGTCGATATGGCCCATATAGCAGGGCTGGTGGCTACGGGCTTGCATCCGAATCCAGTTCCACATGCCCACTTTGTCACTACCACTACTCATAAGACTCTCAGGGGCCCCCGGGGAGGCATGATCCTCTGTAAGGAAGAATTCGCCAAGGCCATTGATAAGGCTGTATTCCCCGGTCTTCAGGGCGGACCCCTAATGCACGTCATCGCTGCCAAAGCTGTGGCCTTTAAAGAGGCCAGTCAGCCTGAGTTTAGAGAATATGCCGCCCAGGTAATCGCCAATGCCAAGGCGCTGGCGGCAGCCCTTACCGAAAACGGACTTACACTCTCCGGGGGCGGCACTGATACCCATCTGATGCTGGTAGATTTGCGCAATATCAATATTACCGGCAAAAAAGCGGAAAAACTCTTGGATAGCATTGGCATTGCTGTCAACAAGAATACCATTCCCTTTGATCAGGCCAGTCCCTTTATCACCAGCGGCGTTCGTATCGGCACTGCAGCAGTGACCACCCGGAATATGCAAGAAGAAGATATGAAAATTATCGGCAAGCTCATTGCCGAAGTGTTGAAAAATCCTGAAGACGAAGAAATTCAGGCCGAAGCCAGACGCAGGGTGGCGGAATTGTGCAGCCGTTATCCCCTGTACAGATAGAACAGGAGGCATATTCATGAGCAAAGTTGTCGTAATCGACCATCCCTTGGTTCAGCATAAACTCAGTTTTATCAGAGACAAAAACACTGGCCCCAAAGAGTTTCGTGAGCTGGTGGAAGAGGTCTCCATGTTAATGGCTTATGAAGTAACCAGGGAATTGACCTTGCAGGATACTGAAATTGAAACGCCAATTTGCTCTACCATGACGAAAACCCTCTCCGGCAAAAAGATTGGGATAATCCCCATTCTCAGGGCGGGCCTGGGTATGGTGGACGGCATGATGAAGTTAATTCCTGCAGCCAAGATTGGCCATATCGGCGTTTATCGCGACCCCAAGACTTTTCAGCCTGTTGCCTATTATTGCAAGCTGCCTGGGGATATCGCCGAGCGGGATTTAATTATTGTCGATCCCATGTTGGCCACCGGTGGTTCCGCTTGTGCCGCAATCGGTTTTCTAAAAGAGCGGGGGGCTATAAATATAAGCCTCATGGGCCTTATTGCCGCCCCCGAGGGTTTGGAAAAGGTGCAAAAAATGCATCCCGATGTTCCCATTTATGTAGCAGCTGTTGATCAATGCCTCAATGAGCATGCCTATATTGTCCCCGGTCTGGGAGATGCCGGCGACCGGCTGTTTGGCACCAAATGAACAGGCCCAGCTGGGACAGCTACTTTATGGAAATTACCCGGGTAGTGGCAACCCGCTCTACTTGTATGCGCCGGCAGGTGGGGGCACTGCTTGTCCGGGACAAGCGCATCCTCAGCAGCGGCTATAATGGCTCCCCCCGAGGTTTGGGGCATTGCTTTGACCTGGGCTGCCTCCGGGAGGAAATGGGCATTCCCTCCGGCCAGCGCCAGGAGCTGTGCCGGGGGCTGCATGCAGAACAAAATGCCATTGTTCATGCTGCCTATCATGGGATCAATATTGCAGGCTCCACATTGTATGTCACTCATCAGCCCTGCATTACCTGTGCGAAAATGCTTATAAACGCCGGCATTGTCAAAGTTATCTTTGCTGGGGATTATCCTGATCAAATCAGTGCGGATTTGTTGGCCCAGGCGGGAATAGATTTACAACCCTTCTCCAGCCTTTAGGAGGGATTGCTCTTGCATTTTAACTGGCGTCGGGGCGTAGGGATTTCGGTGGGCCTGAGTGTTGTAGTTGCCCTTATCCTTATCTGGAAGACTCTTAATCTGGAAGCGCTGAGAAACCTGGGCCTGCTGGAGTCAGGTTTCTTCGGGTTGGCTGCGGCAATGCTCTTTGTCGCCATTGGCATCGAGGGCCGGAGAATCTCCCTTGTGGCAAATGCCATGGGGGGAAAGATCAACTGGTTCAAGGGGTGCACCCTCTTTCTGAGCTGCACCTTTGCCCAACTGGTGACCCCCATGGGTTTGGGGGAGATTCCAGCCCTGGCCTATTTGTACAATAAGAACGGATTAAAGCTGGGGGCTTCTCTGGCAGCTGCCATAGTCCGCAATTTTATCACGAAACTTGCCTTTGCCGCCGGGGTGGTTTGGCTCTTTGTCTATGCCCGGGGCAGGGTGCAGTATGGGCCGGTGACAAATGAACTGTTTACTGTGGTCGCCCTGGTCTTCGCGGTTACATTGTTCGTCAATGCCGCCTATGTTCTCTTTCCCCGAATTAACGAAAAAATATTTGCCAAGCTCCCCCGGCGCTGGCGCAAGGGCAAATTTGGCCAATGGCAGCAGCGTATGGAAGTCGAGGCCAGCGAGTTTGCCGTGGGCCTGAAAATATTGTGGGCCCGGGGACCTTGGCTGTTGTTGCGCATTTGTCTCTTGAGCCTGTTATTTTGGCTAACCTGGTTTGGCATGCTGCCGGTTTTGGCCCGGGGGCTTGGGGTGGCTGCCGATCCCGTCAGCCTCATCAGCAGTCAGTTTGTCCTAACTCTGGCCTTGCCTTTTATCCCGGTGCCGGGAGCCAGCGGGGCGCTGGAACTGGCAATGGCCGGTATGTATCAAGGCGTGATGCCCACGGCAGTCTTGGGACTTTTTATCTTGTCTTGGCGGTTTTTTACTTACTATCTTCTGCTTATTTTAGGGGCAATTTCTGCCCTGGGCACCCTGTGGGGCACAGCCCATGGAAGCAGGGAAGCCTCTCAGGTCAATTAGCTAAGGGGGTGACGGCATGAATCGCGAATATATCTTTGCCCTTGATATCGGCACCAGGACTGTCATTGGCCTGTTATGCCGCCTTGCCGATTCGGGGGAGCTTGTTGTTGAACATTATCATGTTGAATGGCATCCCCAGCGCGCCATGCTGGACGGCCAAATTCACGACGTAGGTCAGGTCAGTGCTGTCCTTATTCGCATCAAAGAAGAGTTGGAGGAAAAGGCTGGCTGCCCTCTCGAGGGAGCGGCAATCGCCGCTGCCGGCCGTGCTCTTACCACCTTGCGGGTGACAGAAAAACTGGATTTTGCCGCCCCCCGGGAAATAGACCAGGAAGATGTTCAGCAACTGGAAGTTAAAGCCCTAGCTGCAGCCCGGGAAGCCATGGCAAGGAAAACCTCCTCCCTTTACTGCGTGGGGTTTAGCCCTGTGACCTATTATCTTAATGACTTAGTAATTGCCAACCCCAGGGGACAGCGGGGAAGCTCTATCGGCATCGAGATCATCGCCACATTCCTGCCCCGGGTGGTGGTGGACAGCCTCTTCAGTTCACTGGCCAAGGCCGGGCTGGCAGTGGAAAGCCTGACTTTGGAACCCATAGCCGCCATGACTGTTGCTGTGCCTCCTCAGCTGCGCCTGTTGAATTTGGCCTTGGCAGAT
>DIPE01000107.1:38711-39183 GCA_002427015.1 Firmicutes bacterium UBA5496
TGTTGAATTTGGCCTTGGCAGATATTGGCGCCGGCACTTCCGACATTGCTGTCAGCCGGGAAGGCACCATTATTGCATATGGTATGGTGGATATGGCCGGGGATGAAGTGACGGAGGCCATCGCCCAAAACTATTTGCTGGATTTCAACAGCGCCGAAAAAGTAAAAATGCAGTTGGGGAAACAGGAAATTATCGAGTTTACCGATGTTCTGGGCAATAATTGCCGGGAAAGCCGGGAGGCAATCCTTGCAGTCATCGAACCTGTAGTGGACAAGCTGGCCAGGGAATTATGCGCTGCCATTAAACATAATAACGGCGGTGTTTCCCCTGCTGCTGTGTTTTGCGCCGGCGGCGGCAGCCTTACTCCCATGTTGCGGGAGCGCCTGGCTCAGTACCTGGACCTGCCCTTGGAACGGATTGGCATCAGAACCCGGGACCATCTTGAAGGAGTCCGCTTCGGCAGTGATGAACT
>DIPE01000107.1:39365-39585 GCA_002427015.1 Firmicutes bacterium UBA5496
CTGTGGCCCAGGCTTTAATGCACAGCGGCCTGGATATTGACGGGGTGGCAGGCACAGATGCTAAATTTGAGTTTGAGCTTAACGGCAAGGTCCGGGAGGTTAAGGGCAACCCTGGCCGTGCCGGCAAGATTATAATTAACGAGGTTGCAGCTTCCTTGGATACCCAGCTCATCTCCGGGGACAGGGTTGAGGTGGCTCCCGGGGAAAGGGGGGACCAGCC
>DIPE01000107.1:39696-40270 GCA_002427015.1 Firmicutes bacterium UBA5496
CAGGTAACTCTTTCTCAGCTGGCGGCGGAATTCCCTTGGCCCCAGTATGTGATTAATGGTTCTCTTATGGAACTGCCCTTAGTGCAAAGGATAAACAGCCTGCCCTGCCAGCCGGATACTCCCATTCGGCAGGGAGATAAAGTGGAAATCCGGCCTCCGGCAAATGTAGGGGAATTGGCTGCGCTGATGGACCTGGACTTGGATATGGTAACAATTACAGTTGCTGGCAGCCCAGCCGGTGCGGACACGCCCCTGGCTCCAGGCGCCTCGATTGTTGTGGGCCAGGAAAAGACTGCGCCCTCCCCTCCTAAAACTGGGGAAATCTCAGTCACAGTCAACGGGCAGAGTATGTCATTGCCTTTGGAAAGGTCAATGCTGGCTTATGCCCTGACTCAAGCGGACATAAAACATACAGGCTCAGCCCGGGGTAACCTGGTAATTACTGTAAACGGCAAGGAAGCAGAATACACTGCCTTGCTTAATTCCGGCGACAGGATTGAAGTGTTTTGGGCTCCCAAGGCTTGACTGGCAGGTTGCAATAGAGATTAATAACTAGTATAATTACCCCTGTGGG
>DIPE01000088.1:0-193 GCA_002427015.1 Firmicutes bacterium UBA5496
CAGGGACTCAACATGCGCCCCAAAGATCTTGTCCGAGCGGCGAATATGGGTATTGAGCCAGCCTGCCAGAATGCGGTTGGTGATAACTACGATGTGCACGCCGGGGCCTTCCTCAGTAAAACGGCGGCGCACTTCAGCCAGGTTGGCCATGAATTCCTGGTGCTGCAGGCGGTGAGCCTGAAACTCAGGAAAT
>DIPE01000088.1:296-2275 GCA_002427015.1 Firmicutes bacterium UBA5496
CGTATTTAAGCATGAGGCTTTCTTCAGTCCGGAAATGCAGGCGGACATAACTGTCAAGAAAGGAAAGGACCTCGCCCACAGTCTCCACTCCCCGGCCCTGATGACAGGCATGGATCAATTCATTAATCTGCCGGAACAATTCCTTATGTTGATTGTCGATTTCCTCAATGCCCACTGACAGCGAAGCATTCCATTCAATTGCCACCTGAAACCCTCCAGTCCTTTGCGCCAACCCGATATAAAAAAAAAGATTCCACTGTAGCTGGTGCGGATGCCAGAACAGTGTATACTGACAAATGAATAAATGTGACTTGGGCTATTTGCAGTGCTGAATAAGGTAGCATGTCTGGTTCTAGAATTCTTGCTGAGAATAAATTATTACAGTGGAATCATCCTTACTATAACATTACCCGCAAGCTTGTCCAGGAATGTAGCCCAATTCTTATATATTTGTAATAATATTACAGCCCCCACATTAAAAAATGGGCCCTTAGCGGTGCCCCATCCTTTCTGCTAAATCCAGATCGTCAGGTGAATTTATATTGAAAAAACTGATTCCCTCCGGGTCCACCCGGGCAATATCCCGGGCCACTGCCGGCTGCAGGCGGTCCAGCAGGCCTGCCAGGTGAAAGCGATTGTCTGCCAGCATGGTGGCAATAATTTCTGCCCCCTGCCGGGGATAGAAGCCCGGCAAAGGCTGCGGACGGTTATGCCACCAGGCCACAGCTCCCCCGGCATTCTTCGCCGCCCACAAGCAGGACACCACTTCCCCTTTGACAAAAGGCATATCGCAGCCAGTGATCAGAGCCCAAGGGCTGCTGCAGGCGATGAGCCCGGCGTAAAATCCCCGGAGAGAGCTGGGTTGATGCTCAGGGGGATCAGGAATGTATTCCGCCCGCGCCCAATCCCGGGGAGGGCCTGCCACCAAGATGCGGTTGCCTCCCCAGCTTGCAGCCTTGTCCAAGACATGTTCCAGCATAGTTTTGCCGCCCAGGACAATGCCGGCCTTGTCTACACCCATGCGCCGGGACTTGCCCCCTGCCAAAATTAATACATCAAAACCCTGCTGGGAGAAACTTACCCCATTAGTCTTCCAGGGGAATTATCAGCATGGCGATTATATAGAAGAGCAGACCTGGGAAACATGCAGAAAACAAAGATAAAAGCACATAAAGCAGACGCACCACGGTGGGGTCTAAACCGAAATACTCCGCCAGGCCGCCGCAGACCCCGGAAATCATCGAGTTGCTCCGGGAACGATACAGTTTTTTCGTTTCCATCCAATTCAACTCCTTTAGTTATTATTGTGCCTGAAGATAAGCCAAACCCCCAGGGCAATTAAAGCCAAAGGCCAGAAAGATACCTTGAGAATATTGACATACCCAGATAATGCCGGAATCCGGGGGAAAAAGCGGAAAAGCAACCAGCCGCCGCCGACGCAGATGAGGGCAACTGCCAGCTTGTTCTGGGAGCCGGATCCATCCTCGGTGTAGGGATGATCCACCACTTCCGCTTCGATGGCGTCATCGGGATTGCTGCCCCTTTCCGGAATCAAGAGTGCCGCCAGCACATAGGCAATCAGGCCCAGCCAAAATTTAAAAATCACCAGCAGGGCAAAGGCCAGGCGAATGAGAACGGGGTCAATGGCCAAATACTGGCCGAGGCCGCCACAGACGCCGGCTATTAGCCGGTCCTTTTGCGATCGGTACAGGCGCTTATTCATCGGAATCCCTCCCCAGTCTTGATTGGATATAAATCTTGGCATCCCTGAGCAAAGACAGGGTGCCCGCCACCACAACAGTGCCTTGGGTCCCGGCAGCGGCAAGGGCGGCATCTATTGCCTCAGCCGCATCCGGCACGGCCTGGCTGCGGGGATTATATTTTTTCCCTTCCGCTAAAAGGTTCTCAGCAGGGGGAAATACCAAATGGGCGTTGCTGGCAGCTGTCAGCCATACAGCCTCCGCTGCCGGCGCCAAGGT
>DIPE01000088.1:2434-4620 GCA_002427015.1 Firmicutes bacterium UBA5496
AGCAATTCTCTGAGAAATTCTGCCGACTGGGCATTGATGGCCCCGTCCAGAATAATTGGCGGCGTGCCGGCGACTAACTGGCAGCGACCGGGCCAGCGGGAAGAATCCAAACCTGCCTGGAGCACATCATCGCCAATGCCCGGAATGACTTCTTCGGCAAGGGCAACGGCCACCCCTGCATTAAATGCCTGAAACCGCCCTGCCAGGGGCACATGAAAAACGCTCTCCCGGCGGGAGGACTTGTATGCAAAAGCGCTGCCCGCCAGTCCCGTCTGTATAACCCGGACAGAAAAATCTTCTCCCCCCAGCTTCAGGGGAACCTGCACCGCCCGGCACAGGGACTTGAGCAGTTTCGCCACCTCTGGATCCTGGCGATAGCTGACGCAGAGCTCCTGGCCGGATTTCACCACCGCGATTTTGTTTGCCGCGATGTCCAGCAGTGCGGGGCCCAAATACCCCGGATGTTCAAACATTATTGGCGTCAGCACTGACCAGCGGTTGGTCATGACATTGACATCATCGGCCAGGGCCCCCCGGCCGCACTCAAGGACGTGGAAGTCTGTGCCCTGCTCTTTAAACCAAAGGAGGGCCACAGCCAGAACTGTGCCTACAGGGCCAAGATAATGGTGCCTAGGCATGGCTGCTTGCATCTTTTCCACATGGGGCATCACAGTTTCCACCAGGCGCACAAACTCGGGCTCAGGGATTTTCTGCCAGTCAACCCGCACCCGCTCACAAAAATCAACCAGATGGGGACCGGTGAACAAGCCGGTTTTATGCCCTGCTGCCTGCATAAGGCTGGCAATGATGGCGCTGGTAGACCCCTTGCCCTTGCTGCCGGTAACCAGCACCGAGGGCGGCTGGGATAAATCCAGGTCCAAATCCAGCAGGAGCTGGCGGCAATAGCCGGGATGCCGCTTGTATATGTCCAACAGCCCAGGAGCAATGTAGGGCTGAGCTAGAACATAGGATTGGTAGATAAATTTAATTGCATTGTAAGCGTCCACCTGCATTGCCTCCTGTTCTCAGTTTCTATTATCATAATTCAAAAGGGCTGGCATTGCCAGCCCCTTAACACAATCTTAATCCAGGGGGTTTAACTAAATCTATTCTTGGGGTTCAATGAGCCCAAAGTTGCCGTCTTTGCGGCGATAGACAACATTGGCTTTGCTGGTTTCGGCATTGATGAACATAAAGAAGTCATGTTCCAGCAGGTTCATCTGCAGCACTGCCTCATCCGGAAGCATAGGTTTGATGGCAAACCGCTTGGTCCTGACGATTTTGGGTTCATCCTCAAGGCTTCTGCCATCTTCGCCATTGGCGCCAAGTTGCCGGGCTTTGCGATTGATACGGGTTTTGTACTTGCGGATTTGCCGTTCCAGCTTTTCTGTTACCATGTCAACAGAAGCGTACATGTCAGGGGATTCCACTTCCCCTCTGATCAGCATCCCGCCATTTAGAAGAAGCGTGGCATCAACTACATGGGTGTCCTTAACAACGCTGAGAGTTACCTGGGCTTCGGTGTCTTCATCAAAATACTTGGCGATTTTGCCTATCCTTTTTTCTACGTGGGTTTTAAGGGCGTCGGTTACATCGATGTTTTTTCCCCGGGTAATAATCCGCATTCTAGTCCACTCTCCTTTCAGTGCTGTACAATATTTATTCCCCAAAACTCTTAGAAATCCTGCCAAATTAAACTAAAAATCCCGCGAAAAGCGGGATTTAGTGTTTTCTACAATCTGGTTACGTTAGCTGCCTGCAGACCTTTGTCACTATCGACGATATCGAATTCTACGGTGTCGCCTTCGTCGAGGGTTTTAAAGCCTTCGCCCTGAATGGCACTGTAATGAACAAAAACGTCATCGCCGTCTTCCCTTTGAATGAAGCCAAAACCCTTTTTCTGATTAAACCATTTTACTTTTCCTTGCACTAAAAAGATACCTCCAAAAATTGATGTAGCTGTATGCTCGCTCTCATACTATCACTTGCAATATAGATTGTCAATTTTTTTACATAAATAAATGTCCGACAGCTGACCTGGTCTTTGCCCCCACACTCGCCTGCTGGGGGTTTCGCGCTAAACTACTGCCCCTCTCGGTTTTCCCGGCAGGACTTACCTCTAAGCCGCACCATGCTCAGCAACGCATAGGCATTGCCTTACGTGGGTCGTTTTGCCTGCGGCTGGC
>DIPE01000088.1:4843-5684 GCA_002427015.1 Firmicutes bacterium UBA5496
GGGGACGGACCTACTTTTTGTCGCGGCAGGGAACGAACCTATTTATTGTCAATCTTAGGCAGCCAGGACCAGCAAGTATACCGATCGCGCTCCTGCCGCCAGCAGGGCCTTGGCGCAGGCATCGGCGGTAGCGCCGGTGGTATAGACATCATCTACCAGCCAGATAATGGCGCCGGCAAATTCCGTCTCTTCCCGGATATATATGTAGTCTTCCAGGCCCTCCAGCCGCCCCTTGAAATTGAGCTCTACCTGAGGGGGCCTCCCCGGCCGCCGGGCCAGCGCCGCCCGGGTGGGCGCTTCTGCAGTCCTGGTCAGCTCCCGGCAGAGCAGGGCGATTATGTCAAAATTGCGCCAGCTCTTGCCGGCTCCGGGCACGGGAACCACCGCCCCCGGCCGGGCAAAACCGGCAGCGGCAGCCAGGGCCGCCAGTTCCCGGGCCAGCTCCAGGGCTACCGTCCTGTCCCGGCCAAATTTCACATTCTGCACCACCTGCCGCCAGGGTCCCCGATAGGCGGCTAGGGAAAGTACACGACTGTAGCGGTGGTCCAGGGGCGCGCACCGCCCGAGACACCTGCGGCCACAGCGGATACAAGCGGAGAGTCCCGTCATTTCCACCTGCCCCAGGCAGGCAGCGCACAATCCCAGCCTTACTCGCCGCCTCTGCCGGCAATTAAGGCAAAGGGGCGGAAAGAGAAGATCCAAAAGCGCACCCATACTAAAACCTCCAAATTATTCTACATGAGTATTCTCTGGCTTTCCTCTCTTTCCCTTGCCTTAAGTGCAGGCAGGAAAGAGAGGAAAGCCAGAGAATACTCATGTAGAATAATTTGGAGGTTTTAGT
>DIPE01000038.1 GCA_002427015.1 Firmicutes bacterium UBA5496
GTTCGGATTGGTGATATGGGGGTTGGCGGCAATCAGGGCATCCAGGCTCACCCCAAACCGTTGGGCAATAAAGAACATGGTATCCCCGGGCTGCACGGTGTAACGGCCCTGGAAGCCAGGAGGACAGGAGGCTGGAATGCGGCAGGGGGGCGGTGGGGGTACGGGACCGGGAACACAGAGCACATCACAGGGGAAGATAATTGCTGGATTTGTGATATGCGGATTGGCGGCAATCAGGGCATTGAGGCTGACCCCAAACCGCTGGGCAATAAAGAACATGGTATCCCCAGGCTGCACGGTGTAACGGCCCTGAAATCCTGGTGGGCAAGAGGCAGGGATGCGGCAGGGCTGGGGCGGCGGCGCGCCAGGAACACAGAGGACATCGCAGGGGAAAATGACATTTGGATTGGTGATATGGGGATTAGCGGCAATCAGGGCATCCAGGCTGACCCCAAACCGCTGGGCAATGAGGAACATGGTGTCTCCGGGCTGCACAGTATATCTACCCTGGAAACCTGGTGGGCAAGAGGCGGGAATGCGGCAGGGGGGCGGCGGCGCGCCGGGAACACAGAGGACATCACAGGGGAAAATCACGTTCGGATTGGTGATATGGGGGTTGGCGGCGATCAAGGCATCCAGGCTCACCCCAAACCGCTGGGCAATGAGGAACATGGTATCCCCGGGCTGCACAGTATATCTGCCCTGGAAACCTGGTGGGCATGAGGCGGGAATGCGGCAAGGCGGCGGTGGCGGTGGACCGGGAACACAGAGGACGTCACAGGGGAAGATCAGGTCCGGATTGGTGATGTGAGGATTGGCGGCAATGAGAGAGTTAAGGCTGACGCCAAACCGCTGGGCAATAAAGAACATGGTATCGCCTGAAACGACGGTATATCTGCCCTGGAAGCCGGGAGGACAGCTGGCGGGAACCCGGCAGCCAGGCGGCATACCTACACCGGGAACGCAGAGGACATCACCAGGGAAGATCAGGGCCGGATTGGTGATGTGAGGGTTGGCGGCAATGAGGGCATTGAGGCTGACGCCAAAGCGCTGGGCGATGAAGAACATGGTATCGCCAGAAACGACGGTATATCTGCCTTGGAAGCCTGGGGGGCAGGAAGCCGGCACTCTGCCCCCTTGGCGAAGGCCCATTTCCGGCGCATTTATCCACTGACAGCAATCGCTTTGAATCCTTTCATCCATACTAATTTTAAACCTCCCTTCCATCGATTCTCATTCATCATATGAAAGGGAGGACAAAAGCGTGATACGCCACGTCAGGGACGGGACTTTTCGTAGCGGGCCAATCATATATCTATTTCTTCAGCTCTCCATTTTTTCTGCAGGCACGATAGATTGAATCCTTGCTTAGATTTAGGATTCGGCCAAGTTGCGCATAAGACAGAGAGGAATTTGCGACAATATACGCGATAATCTCCTTTCGCCGATTGAAGTCCATGCTGCGAATGTGAGACAGATCATGATTGTACCGTGTTCGGACCAGTCGTTCAATCTGCTTTCTCAGTTCGTCTTCCTCTGGTTCACAATCAATATATGAGTCATCATTGGATTCGGTTGAAAAACTAATAAACTTACTGCGGGCCAAAACTGAGTCCAACCCAAAGAGATTTAACATGAATTCTGTGTTCAATAATGGTTCACCAGAGTTGTCAAGATAATCATGATAGCTGCTCCAACGGTATTTCCCCGGTCTTTTGACAATGCCAGCTTTGACTGGATTGTTGTGAATATATCTGGCACAGGTCAATAATTGACTTTCTGACTTGATTGGTTCGCTGCGAAAGCGTTCTTGAATTAAGCTGCCAACCCTGCTATATTTTCCATTAAAATACATGGAATAACGTATATTGATGCTGGCCATTATCTTAGAAATATTTGTGTTGGCTTCTTTAAGCAGCAGATGATTGTGATTGCTCATCAAACAGAAGGCATAGAGTTCAAAGCTAGTAGCCTTTTTTACGCGCAGAAGAATATCAATGTATCTTAGTCTGTCATGACTATCGACATAAATCGCCATTTTGTTAATGCCCCTGGACATAATGTGGTAGATGCCTGATGGACTGTACTCCCGTGGTTGACGTGACACGGATATCACCATCCCATTTTCACTTCGTTGTCTAAATATACCATGAAGTAGGATTAATTTGAACTGCAAATCTTCAGGTCTTTTACATTTTCCAGGGGGGGCGCTACGAAAAGTCCCGTCCCCAAAATAAAACCGCGACGGCTTGTCGCGGTTTTTGCCTTTAGAAGGCAGCCTGGTAAATTTCCCGGATATCTCCGGGGCTTGTGGGCCGAGGGTTCGTCAAGGTGCAGGGGTCGGCGAAGGCGTTTTTGCTCATCCGCTCCAGGGCCTCGGCAAATCCCTCTTCACTGATTTTCACCTCAGTAACCTCCCTGAAGTGAAGGGGGATGCCCACTTTCCGATTCAGATCCCGCAGGGTATCGGCGAGATTATTGATGCCCAGCTGGGCTTCGATCTGGCTGTATTTTTGAGTTTCCCGGCGGTTGTATTCAACGATGTACGGCATGAGAATCGCATTGGCAAGGCCATGGGACACCCCGAACTCGCCGCCGATTTTATGGGCCAGGCTGTGGACTATGCCCAGGGAAGCGTTGGTAAACGCCATTCCGGCAATGGTGGAGGCGTTATGCATATCTCCCCTGGCCCGCATGTTGGTGGGCTCCCGGTAAGCTACAGGCAGCTGGCGGAAGACCAGACGTATGGCTTCCAAAGCCAGGGGATCTGTGTAGCTGGTAGCATTTGTGGATACATAGGCCTCCACGGCGTGAGCCATAACGTCCATGCCCGTGTTTGCAGTAATGTGCGGGGGCATTTTCGCGGGCAAGAGGGGATCCAAGATAGCTATATCCGGAGTAATCTCGTAGGATACCAGAGGATATTTAATGTGGTTGGAGTGGTCGGTAATCACGGAAAAGGCGGTTATTTCTGAAGCAGTGCCGCTGGTAGAAGGTATGGCGATGAACTTTGCCTTTGTCCGCAGTTTTGGGAACTTAAATTCAACCAGGTCTTGGAACTTGGTTTCAGGGTATTCATAGTAGACCCACATAATTTTAGCTGCGTCCAGGGCGGAGCCGCCGCCGATGGCAACAATCCAGTCAGGGGCAAAAGACGCCAGCTTCTTGCCGCCATTAACCACTGTTTCAATGGAGGGATTGGGTTCGACACCGTCGATAATGTCTACTTCCATGCCCGCCTTGTTTAAGTGAGCCCTGGCCTGGTCCAAGAAGCCGTATTTTTTCATTGAGCTCCCCCCGGTTACAAGGGTAGCCCGCTTCCCCCTTAGTTCAGCCAAATAAGACAGGCTGCCCTCGCCAAAGACAATATCCTTTGGAACTCTGAACCACTGTAAAGCCATTTTTCCGCCTCCTGTTGAAATATACTCCCTATAGTGTGTCCTAATCTGCCGGATATAAATCTGCGACAGGGGGACGTACCTTTTTGCCGCATTCTGCTAAGCAAAAAAGGCCCGAAGGCCTTTGGACAATTATAGAGTATAGCAGAAAATAACCTGCCGCGATATAGCGATTCTGCAAGCAAGGGTCTGTCCCGGCGTGGCGCGACGAAAAGTCCCGTCCCCGGTGTTAGATGTCCCGGCGGTAATGGCTGCCGGGGAAGCGGATTTTGGCGGCGGCGGCGTAGACTTTTTCCCGGGCCAGTTCCAAACTGCCCTTTGCCGCCAGGGTGATTACCCGGCCGCCGGCAGTGACAATTCCCCCTTGGTCCAGCCTGGTGCCGGCCTGGTAGACCTGGGCATGCTCCTGAGCTTCCTCCAGCCCCTGGATGGGATAACCGGTTGCGTAATGCCCGGGATACCCTTCCGAGGCCATTACTAGGCTTACCCCCCAGTCCCGGGACCAAAGGAGCCCCTGAGGCATGCCTCCCCGGGCAATATTGTTAAAGACCTCCAACAAATCGTCTTCCCACAGCTGCAAAATGGCCTGGGTTTCCGGGTCTCCGAAGCGCACGTTGAACTCCAGAACTTTAGGCCCTTGGGCTGTAAGCATTAGACCGGCATAGAGCACTCCTTTAAAGGGCGTCCCCAGCTTGGCCAAGGCGGCCAGAGTGGGCTTGATTATTTTGCAGGAGATTTCCTGCTGCAGACTCTGGCTAATGAGGCCAAAGCCGGCCAGGGCTCCCATGCCGCCGGTATTGGGTCCGGTATCCCCTTCGCCAACCCGCTTGTGATCCCGGCTGGGAACCAGGGGCACAAACTCCTGGCCCTGGGCCAGCACCATGAAGGAAAGCTCCCGGCCTTCCAGATACTCCTCGATTACCGCGGGACCGGTCAGCTCTTCCGCCGCTTTCCGGGCCTCCTCCCGGGTCAGGGCCACTGTCACGCCCTTGCCCGCAGCCAGGCCGTCAGCCTTGATGACCACCGGCGCCGGCCAGTTTTCCAGAGCCAACCGGGCCTCCTGGGTGCCGGCTACTTTTACGTACTTGGCGGTAGGGATTCCCGCCTCAGCGAGGAGATCCTTGGCAAAGGCCTTGCTTCCCTCCAAACGGGCAGCGGCCCGGGAAGGGCCGAAACAGGGGACGCCAACCTCTTCCAAGCAATCCGATACCCCGGCCAAGAGAGGCGCCTCCGGCCCGATTACCGCCAGGTCAATGCCCTGGCGCTGAGCCCAGGTAGCGATGCCCGGCCCGTCACAGGGGTCTATGTCCCGGACCTTGCTTACCCGGCCCTCCAGGGCAGCGTTTCCCGGCAGCCAATAGAGCTTGCCTAAGACGGGGCTCTCCAGCAGGCGGGCAGCAAGAGCGTTTTCCCTGGCCCCTGCCCCTATGAGCAGCACTTGCATTCTTTTTCCCCCCTAATGCCTGAAATGGCGGATGCCGGTAAAGAGCATGGCAATGCCGGCTTTGTCCGCAGCGGCGATAGCCTTTTCATCGCCTTTGGATCCTCCTGGCTGCAGAATGAGGCTGATGCCGGCTTTGGCTGCGGCTTCTACCACATCGGGAAAGGGAATAAAGCCGTCGGAAGCCATTATTGCTCCCCGGGCCCTTTCCCCTGCTGCCGCCAGGGCGATGTTAGCGGCGTCAATGCGGCTGGTGCAGCCGCTGCCTATCCCTAAGGTCATGCCATCCTTGCTGATGACAATGGCATTGGATTTAGCATACTTGGCCGTAAGCCAGGCCAGGTGTCCGTCCTCTTCCCAATCCTGGGGAGGCTGGATGCTGCCTGCCGCCTGCCACTGGGAGAGTCCGCCGGTATCCGCTTGCTGCACCAGCACTCCCCCGGAAATGGACCGCAGAACATGGCCCTGAGGACGCCGGTTGGGACATTCCAGCAGGCGCAGATTTTTTTTGGCGGCCAGCACAGTTCTGGCCCCCTTGGTAAAAGCAGGCGCGATGATGACTTCCAGAAATATTGCTTGCAGCAGCTGGGCTGTTTCTTCATCCACAGGACGATTAAAGGCAATTATGCCGCCAAAAATGGAGACGGGGTCAGCCTGCCTTGCCCGGGCGAAAGCTTGGGCGGGAGATTTCCCCAGCCCCACTCCGCAGGGAACGGCGTGCTTGACTGCCACTGCCGCCGGCTCAGCAAATTCGGAAACCAAAGCAAAGGCGGCATCGGTATCATTGTAGTTATTGTACGAGAGCTCTTTGCCCTGGAGGGGTTGGGCCCAGGCCAGAGAATCCAGCTGCCCAGGCAGTTTATACAACGCCGCCTGCTGGTGAGGGTTTTCCCCATAGCGCAGCTGGGAACCACGCTCCAGGACCAGAGCCAGTTTTTCAGGAAACTCATCTTTTTGCAGCCAGCCGGTAATCGCTGCATCATAGGCAGCGGTATGGGCGAAAGCTTTGACAGCCAGCCTCTGGCGAAGGCCCTGGGAAAGGTCCCCCTCCCGGCGGAGAACCTCAACCACTTCCTGGTAATCCCCGGGGCTGCACAGGGGGATTACTGCCGGAAAGTTTTTGGCTGCAGCCCTCAGCATGGTGGGGCCGCCAATATCTATATTTTCCAAGGCTCGTGCCAAAGTGCAGCTGGGGTCGGCTACAGTCTGCTCAAAGGGGTAGAGATTGACCACCACCATATCGATGAGGCCGATATCCAGCTGCTCCAGTTCTTTGAGCTGACCGACATCGTCCCGGCGGGCGAGAATCCCCCCATGAATTCGGGGATGCAGGGTTTTCACCCGTCCCCCCAGCATTTCGGGAGTGCCGGTAACTTCCTGGACAGGGGTCACTGCCAACCCTGCCTCCTCCAGGCAGCGGGCGGTGCCGCCGGTAGAGATTAGCTGCACACCCATTTCTGCCAAGGCCCGGGCAAAATCAATGAGCCCGCTTTTATCATATACGCTGATTAAAGCTCGTCTTATAGCCATCTGTATCCTCCTTGAGCACTATTTTTCTGCCGTTCATTTCTACCTGGCCCAAAGCAAAGGCCTTCACTGCCTGGACCAGGGACTTATGTTCGAGACACTTAATCCGTTCATGCAAACTTTCCGGGGTATCCCCGGGCAAAACCGGCAAAGCCTGCTGGCTGATGATGGGTCCCGTATCCATGCCCTTATCCACTAGGTGCACAGTGCAGCCGCTGACCTTGGCGCCGTAGGCCAAAGCCTGGGCCGGGGCGTCAAGGCCGGGAAAAGCCGGCAGCAGTGAGGGGTGCACATTGATGATTGGCGGCATGGCCTGGATAAACTCCGAGGGCAGCAGGCGCATGTAGCCGGCCAGCACTATTAAGTCAGGACGGACTTGCTGCAAGATCAGGGTCACCCGCTGATGGTGAAGCCTGCGCCCTTCCCCAGGGAGGGGGGGCAGGGGGACAGCAGGGATTCCTACCCCGCGGGCCCGCTCCAGGGCCCCGGCTTTTTCTTTGTCGGAAAGAACCAAGGCGATACTGGCCAGGCCCGGCCGGTGCACTTCATCGATGAGGGCCTGGAGATTGGTGCCCTCCCCGGAGGCCAGGACTGCAAGCCGGAAATCAGTCATTGATGATTACCTTTCCGGAACCGGAAGTGAGGCTCCCAATCTTCCAGGTTTCGATGCCGGCTTGGCGGCAAAGCTCAATTACTGTGTCCGCCTGGTCCCGGTCACAAACCACAGTATAGCCGATGCCCATGTTAAAGGTGGCAAGCATCTCTTGCCTGGGCACTCCCGTCTGGGCAATAATTTCAAAGACTGCAGGCAGCGGCCAGCTGCCAACCTGGATAACTGTATCTAAATCCTTGGAAATGGTGCGTCCCACATTGCCGGGCAAGCCGCCGCCGGTTATGTGGGCCATTGCCTTTACCCCCGGCAAAGCGGCCAGGTTCTGGCCCAGAGGCAGGTAAAGCCGGGTAGGCTCCAGCAGAGCCTGAGCCAGGGGAACGCCGGCGCAGTCCATATCCATCTGGATGAGGTCCCGGTCAAGAAGCATCCGCACCAGGGAAAAACCGTTGCTGTGGACGCCGGAGCTGGCCAGGCCCAGGACCAAATCCCCTGCCTGACAGCGGCTGCCGTCGACTATCTTTTTCGCATCTGCTACCCCTACGGCAAAGCCGGCCACATCAAAGTCTCCCGGGGGATAGAAGCCGGGCATTTCAGCAGTTTCTCCTCCCAAGAGGGCGCAGCCCGCCTGGCGGCAGTAGTCGGCGAAACCCGCCACCACTTCCCGGGCAACCTCAGGCTCCAGTTGGCCCACCGCCAGGTAGTCCAGCATGAACAAGGGCTGGGCGCCGCAGGTGGCCAAGTCATTGAGACACATGGCGGCGGCGTCTTTGCCGGCGGTTCGGGAGAGGCCTCTGTTTATGAGCAGGCGCAGCTTGGTGCCCACACCATCGGTGCAAGCAACCAGCACCGGTTCTTCATAGCCGCCGGGAAGAGTAAGGAACCCGGCAAAGCCGCCGATTCCGGACAAAATATGCTCGGTGTTGGCCGACCGGGCCAAGGCGGCGTAATCGCCAATGAGCTTGTCAGCGGCGGCAACATCAACGCCGCTTTCTTTATAAGTAAGTTTATCCATTAGTCTTCCCTCCTGACAGGATGAGTGCCTTTAAAACAGCCAAGACAGAGCTCACAGGCTTCGAAGCCTGTGGCGGCCACCATGCTCTCCCACGACAAGTATGCCAAGCTGTCGGCGCCGACATATTCGGCAATTTCCCCGGGGGTCATCCGGGCGGCAATCATTTCATCTTTAGTGTCTATTCCCAGTCCGCAGCCGTGAGTAATGGGAGGCGAGGCAATCCGCAGGTGCACTTCCTTTGCCCCGGCCTG
>DIPE01000077.1:0-11551 GCA_002427015.1 Firmicutes bacterium UBA5496
CTGATATTGCTCTGACGGGAGGGGATGGGCAGTGGATTTAGTCAAGGTGGAGCTGCTCTTTAAACTGGCGGGAATCGGCATTCTCATCGTGGTCTTTGCCGCGGTGCTCAATCAGGCGGAAAAAAAGGAGCTGGCTCATTTACTGACAATAGCCGGGGTAGTGGTGGTCCTGATATTTTTAGTCAAGCTCATTGGCGATCTCTTTAACACCGTGCGCTCAATTTTCAATTTTTGAGGTGATTACCCCATGAGCATTATGCAAATAGTAGCATTGGCTGTAGTGGCTTTGGTCTTGATTGTAGTCATCCGCCAGGAAAAGCCGGAATTAGCCCTGCAGATTTCCGTGGCGGCAGGAATCATTATTATTGTCTTTGTACTCTGGAAGCTGGCGGGAATCATCAAGGTCCTGGAACGCCTGGCCCTGCGGGCGGAGTTGAATATGGTGTTTTTGAGCGCCTTGCTCAAGATTATCGGCATTGCCTATATCGCTGAATTTGGCACTCAGGTTTGCAGGGATGCCGGGGAAAATGCCCTGGCTTTAAAAGTGGAACTGGCAGGAAAGGTAATGATCCTCATTCTCGCTGTGCCCATCATTTCCACAATTGTGGATACGGTGGCGAGGCTGTTGCCTTGAGAGCCCGGGTTTTGGGCGCAGCGGTCCTGGCGGCAGTCTTGCTTTTGCTGCCGGCGGCTGCCGGGGCTAAAGAAGAGCCGGTGGATACCAGGGAATTGGAGCAGGCCTGGCAGCAGCTGGAGGAACAGTATGGCCAATACCTGCCGAAATTCGCCTGGCGGGATCTGGGAGCGACCCTGGATTTCCGGGGGCTGATTGCGGGGATTGCCCGCTTCTTTTTCCACCAGGTCTGGGCCAATGCCAGCCTCCTGGGCAAGCTCATCGTGCTGGCGGTGCTGGGCGCTTTGATCAGGAACCTGCAAGCTTCTTTTTCCTTGGAGGGAGTGGCTCAGGTCTGCAGAGGGGTGGTCTTTATGGCGCTGCTGACCATAGTCATGTACAGTTTTAGTCTGTCTGTCAGTCTGGCCAGAGAGACCGTCCAGGCAATGGCCGACCTGATTACGTCATTGGTGCCGGTGCTGCTCTCCTTGCTGGCGGGTCTGGGCAGCGTGATGGCAGCTTCAACCTTTCAGCCAGTGCTGCTTGTCGCCTCGGCCCTGGTGGGGAATGTAGTCAGCAATATCGTCCTGCCCCTGCTCTTGGCAGCCTCGGTGCTGGCTGTAGTTGATCAGATGCTGCTGGGCAAAAGAATTGACAAATTCGCGGCCTTGCTCAAAGACTTTGGGGTGTGGCTGCTGGGATTTCTCCTGACAGTATTTGTGGGGGTGACTGTAGTTAACGGGGCGGTGGCGGCAGTGGCAGACGGAATCGCCCTGCGCACCGGCAAATTTACCGCCAAGGCCTTCATTCCCGTGGTGGGGGGAATGTTTTCAGATGCCTTTGAGACGGTAGCCGGGGCTGCCCTGGTGCTGATCAATTCCATCGGCCTTTTTGGGGCAGTCGCCGTAGTGATAAGCTGTCTTTTTCCCATACTCAAGTTATTTGCCATCACCCTTATCTACCGGGGGACGGCAGCTTTGATTCAGCCCTTGGGTGAGGAAGCTGTCAGCGAAACTTTGGATATTATGGCCCGGTACATGTATGCCATTATTGGCGCCGTGGCGGGGGTGGGGCTGATGTTTTTCATGATTATTACGATTATGGCTGCGGCTGCAAATTTACCGGCCATGTTGAGGTAAAAGATGGAGATTATCTTTCAGTTGACCCGCAGGCTGGTGCTGGTGGCGATTTTTGCGAGCTTTAGCGAGCTGCTGCTGCCCTCAGGAAAATTTCGCTCCGTTCTCAGATTTGCCGTGGGGCTGGTAATCATCGCCCTGATGCTGCAGCCTCTGGCAACGCTCAGGGGTTTGCGCTTTGACCCGGAGGAACTGCTGGGCAGCGACATGGCGGTCGGGGCTATTCAGGGCAGGGGCTGGGTGCAGGCTCAGTCCCAGGACCTGGTAGAGGCGGAGCTGGCCCGAGAGATTGCTGAGTATCTGGCCCCGGAATATCCTGATTGCCGGGCGCAAGTCAGCCTGGATGTGAGTTTTGATGAATGCGGTTTGCTCAAGGAATTTCGGGGAATGGAGGTGGAGCTTTACCCTGCAGCCCAGGGAATTGAAGCTGTTCTGCCTGTTGTCATCGGCAAGGAGGAGAATTCGCCCCCTGCAGGTTCAGGCCCGCCGGGGCTGGCAGAGGCACTGGCCCGGCATCTGGGGATTTCCGCCGCAAAACTAAAGCTTCGGGTATATGCCAACGGAGGTTCGCGCCCATGAGTAAGGTTAAAAAGTTTTTTCAGGATATCAAGGAAAACTCAGGTAAAAACAAATTTTTGCTTTGGGGACTGGGCCTGGTTGGAGCTCTGTTGCTTATCCTGCCTGGAAACTGCGGGAGTGACGGCAAGCAGCCGGCTGCAGTCAGCCTGCCTCAAGAGGATTACCAGCAGCTGCTGCAGAGGGAGCTGGAAAGCATTCTCGCGCGAATAGAAGGCGCGGGCAGGGTGACGGTTATGCTCACCCTTGATGATGAAGGGGAAATTATCTATGCCAGCGATGAAGAGACTAGCAAGCGTAGCACCAGCGAAGAAGACAGCCAGGGAGGGGTGCGGCAGCAGCTGGAGTATGATTCCCGGGGACAGCTGGTAATAGTTCAGACCGGCAATCAACAGGAGCCGGTAGCAGTAAAGCTTATTAAGCCCCGGGTCCGGGGGGTGCTGGTGGTAGCCGCCGGAGCAGATAACCCCCTGATTCGGGAACGCCTGACCCATGCTGTTCAGAGAGTGCTGGATGTGCCTGCTTACAAGATTACTGTCCAAAAAGGAGAGTAGGAGGGGGAATAATGGTAAAGGTGCCAAAATTGGCCGCTTACCTGGTTCTGGTAGTGCTGGTAATTGCTGCGGTGTACATGGTTTATACCGCTGAGGGCATTGGCGATTTGCTGCCCTTGGGCCGTGGCCGGGCAGAGTTAGCAGAACCAGGCGGCGAAATCAATGACCAGCCGCCGACTGATGAGGAGACAAGCGGGAATGATCCCGCTGACTGGGAGCTGGACAACAAAAGCCAGTTCTTTGTAGAGTATCGGCTGGAAAGAGAAAGGGTGCGCAGCCGGGAAATAGACATGCTCCAGCAGCTGATCAACAATCCCAATGTCACCAGCGAAAGCAAAATGGAAGCCGAGAAAAAGCTCTTAAAACTTCAGGAGCTGATGGAATTGGAACTGCTGGTGGAGAATGCCATCCGCGCCCAAAATTTTGACCATGCCATCCTGATTATGCAAGAAGATGGCGCTTTGGTCATTGTCAATGCCCCGGACCTGTCTTCCCAGCAAATTCTGCTCATCGCTGAAATTGCCGCTCAGTCAACAGGGCTGAGAAACTCCCAGATTAAAATCTCCAATCAGCTGGGGAAATAGTTGGTTATAGCCGGTCAATCTGGTATAATTGACTGGAAGGCAGGAATAATTTGTGTGGGAGGTTTGAGCTTTGGAAGAGAGTCATGACATGATATTAAGCGAGCAAAGCCACGGCACCATCAAAATAGCTGACGAAGTAGTGTCAATTATTGCCGGTTTGGCTACAATAGAAGTTACCGGCATCGCCGGAATGAGCGGCGGATTTGTGGGCGGCATTGCCGAGATTTTGGGCAAGCGCAACCTGTCTAAAGGCGTGAAAGTCGCTGTGGGAGAAAGCGAAACCGCTATAGATCTGTACATTATCACTGATTATGGGGTCAGTATCCCCGATGTGGCCAAACAGGTGCAAAAAAATGTCAAAGTTGCCATTGAAAATATGACAGGCCTGGACGTGGTCCAGGTAAATGTGCACGTTCAAGGCATAAAACTCCAGCCTGCAGCTGAAGGCGAGACTGCTTCCGCCGCCGCCAGCAGGCGCTGATTACTTCCAGCAAATAAGGGGGTGCTTATGTATTGAAGAATTTTGTCACAGCTTTATGGGTGCTAATGGTGGCTGCAGTTTCCGCAATAATCATGTTGATTCCTTTTGTCCCTGGGGTCAGTGTCATGATTGCTGATTTTACAGGATTTATGGCAGATAATCTGCCCTTTGCCGCAATTGCTGCCTTGATTCTTGGTCTGTCCCTCTGGCTGTTCTTCGCCCAATTCCGGTCCAATAAACCGCAAATGCCAAGCTCGGTTGTGCTCCAGGCTGAGGGTGGAGAAGTGCGCATCGCCCTGGCCGCCATTGACACTTTGGTCAGGCAGGCAGCTAACCAGCTTAAGGGTGTCAGGGAGGTCAAGACCAGCTTCTTCCGCCGCAATGAAGGCCTGGGTGTCCACATCCGGACAACCGTCAGCTCCGAAGAGAGCATACCTGATTTGACACTTCAGCTGCAGCAGAAGGTAACCGAACATGTGCACAATGTGGCCGGGGTCAAAATCGAGGAAATTAAAGTGCTTGTAGAAAATGTCGCTGTAGGCATGCGCAATCGGGTAGAACTCCGCTAAAGGGGGTAATTCAATGGAAAACTCATTTTTTCAAGTTCCCCGCCGCTGGATCGGAGCGCTGATCGGCCTCATTGGCTCGCTGATGCTTATTTTCCTTGGGTTTTGGAAGGCTGTTTTTGTAGTGTTATGCGTAGGCCTGGGCTATTTGATCGGCCAGCGCTTGGATGGAGATCAGTCATTTTCTGAGTTTATTGGGCGTCTATTTCCCTCCCGGTAAGGGAAGGCGCTTTTTTTTGCGAAGGAGGGCGACATGGCCAGAACCGCAACAAGATTGCTTGCTTTCTATATGATTTTTCAGGCTGACTTCGGCCAAGACCCAGATTATTCTCAGGCAATGCAAGAGTTTGCCCGTCCTGTTAATGAAGATTTTTTGCGCCAGCTGGTGGATGGAGTGCACAGTCATGGCCGCTACTTGGATGAGGTCATAAGTTTATATGCCCGAGGCTGGTCCGTGGACCGGCTGCCCCGAGTTGACAGGGCTATCCTGCGCCTGGGCGCCTGGGAGCTGCTGGGGACAGATATTCCGCCGGCGGTAGCCATCAATGAGGCGGTAAAACTGGCTAAGGATTATGGCGGGGCTGAATCCTCGGCCTTTATCAACGGTGTGCTGGACAGCATTAAGGAGCAGCGGGCAGAGCTGGCCCCGGGGCTTGAAAAAACATAAATTCTTAACCCTGCATTCCAGGGTTTTCTTATTATTCACCTCTGAGGCATTCTATGGTAAAGTAGGATTGGTGATTCTAATCCACTCAGGATAGCGCCGGCAATTCCGGGCAAACCTGAAAATATTCTGCATTCAAGGAGGGAACTAATTTGAATAAAATTGTTGAAAGAAAAGACCTGGCTCCTTCACTGATACAATTCATTGTGGATGCGCCTTTGATTGCCCGCCGGGCCCAGCCGGGTCAGTTCATTATCCTCAAAGTGCGTGAACAGGGGGAAAGGATTCCCCTGACTATAGCCGATTTTGACCGGGAGAAGGGCACCATAACCCTGGTCTTCCAAGTGGTGGGCAAGACTACAAGCCTTTTGGGCCAGCTGCAGCAAGGGGATTCAATTCCTGATCTCGTTGGTCCCCTGGGCGAACCTACCGAGCATCCCCAGGGTAAATACGCGGTGTGCATCGGCGGCGGCGTGGGCGTGGCTCCCGTCTATCCCGAGGCAAAAGGTTTGCACGGCCATGGCTACCATGTGACTTCCATCATCGGCGCCCGCAATAAGGAACTTCTGTTTTTTGAGGAGGAAATGGCCGGGGTCAGCGATAAATTTTACGTGGCTACCGATGACGGCAGCAAAGGCCAGAAGGGTTTCGTCACCACAATCCTGCAGCAGCTTATCGATGAAGGGCAACCCATTGACTTTGTCATTGCCGTAGGTCCCATTCCCATGATGAAGGCTGTGGCGGATTTGACCCGCAAACATCAGATTAAGACCATCGTCAGCCTCAATTCCCTGATGGTGGACGGCACCGGCATGTGCGGGGGCTGCCGGGTAACAGTGGGCGGCGAGGTCAAATTCACCTGTGTGGACGGGCCTGCCTTTGATGCCCATCTGCTGGACTTTGACGAGCAAATGCGCCGGCTTTCCATGTACAAAGACAAGGAGCAGGAGGTTAAAGAGTAATGGCCGATAAAAAAACACGCAAGCATCCCATGCCTGCCCAGCCTGCAGAAGAGCGGATCAAGAACTTTAACGAAGTCCCCTATGGGTACTCTATAGAGACGGCTATGGAAGAGGCCAAGCGCTGCCTGCAGTGCAAGGCCCCAAGATGTGTCCAGGGCTGTCCTGTGGGCATCAATATCCCGGGCTTTATCCGCAAGATTAAAGAAGAAGATTTTCAGGGAGCTATCGACGTTCTCAAGGATAAAAACAGCTTGCCAGCAGTCTGCGGCCGGGTCTGCCCCCAGGAAGAGCAGTGTGAAAAGCTCTGTGTGGTGGGGATTAAGAATGAACCGGTGGCCATTGGCCGCTTGGAGAGATTTGCCGCCGACTGGGCTGCCAAACACGGCAAAACAGAAGTTGAGCCCGTGCCCCTCAAGGGTCCCAAGGTGGCAATCGTGGGCTCAGGCCCTTCCGGTTTAGCGGCAGCGGGGGAATTGGTGAAAAAAGGCTATCGGGTCACCATCTTCGAAGCCCTGCATCAGCCCGGGGGAGTTCTCATGTATGGCATCCCTGAATTCCGCCTGCCCAAATCAATAGTGCAGCAGGAAATAGATGCTTTGAAAAAATCAGGGGTTGAAGTGCAGGTCAACACAGTGGTGGGCAGAACCATCACCGTTGATGAGCTTATGAATGAGGAAGGTTATGAGGCAGTGTTCGTGGGCAGCGGCGCCGGCTTGCCCTATTTCCTGGGCATTCCCGGGGAAAATCTCAACGGCGTTTACTCAGCCAACGAATTCCTGACCCGGACGAATTTGATGCGGGCCTATCTATTCCCTCAGTGGGATACCCCCATTCATATCGGCAAAAAGGTTGCCGTGGTGGGAGCGGGCAATGTGGCCATGGATGCCGCCCGCACCGCCCTGCGCCTGGGGGCGGAAGAAGTGCACATTGTCTATCGCCGTTCGGAAGCGGAAATGCCTGCCCGCAACGAAGAAATCGAACATGCCCGGGAAGAGGGAATCAAGTTCAGTTTGCTTACCAACCCTGTGGAAATCCTGGGGGATGAAAAGGGTTGGGTCACCGGCATCAAGTGCGTCAAGATGGAACTGGGGGAACCAGACAGTTCCGGCCGCCGCCGCCCGCTGCCCATTGCCGGGTCTGAATTCGTCCTGCCTATGGACGTGGTGGTTGTCGCTGTCGGTCAGGGCCCCAATCCCCTGATTCCCCGCACCACCGCAGGGCTGGAGACCAATAAATGGGGCAATATTATCGCCGATGAAGCCGGCGCCACTTCCATGCCCGGAGTCTTTGCCGGCGGCGATGTGGTCACCGGGGCCGCCACAGTCATTAAGGCTATGGGCGCCGGCAAAGCCGCCGCCGAAGCCATCGACGCTTTTCTCCAGTCAAAAAAGGGAGGTAAAGAATAAAAATGGCTGCCACAATTATCGACGGCAAGGCCGTCAGCAATAAAATCCGCCTGCAGCTCACAGAAGAAGTGGCCGCGTTTAAGGCCGAAACCGGGATTACCCCTGGTCTGGCAGTGGTGCTTGTGGGTGAAGACCCTGCATCCCAGACCTATGTGCGCAACAAGGAAAAGTCTACCATCAAGGCGGGAATGTATTCCGAGGTTCACCGCCTGCCTGCAGAGACGTCAGAAGCAGAGCTCCTGAACCTGGTGGAGAAGCTTAACCAGGACAAGAAAATTCATGGCATTCTCGTTCAGCTTCCCCTGCCCAAGCATATTGACGAGACCAAAGTCCTCAATGCCATTGCTCCCGGCAAAGACGTGGACGGCTTTCATCCTGTCAATGCCGGCAATCTCTTCATCGGCCAGGAAAGCTTTATTCCCTGCACTCCCCATGGGATTATGGAACTCTTAGCCCATGAGGGCGTGGAACTAAAGGGCAAACAGGCAGTGGTGGTGGGCCGCAGCAATATTGTGGGCAAGCCCGTGGCCATGCTGCTGCTGCAGGAGCATGCCACCGTTACTATCTGCCACTCCCGCACCGCCGATTTAGGGGCGGTGACCCGCCAGGCCGATGTGCTGGTAGTGGCGGTCGGGCGGCCGAATTTTATCACCGGGGACATGATTAAGCCCGGGGCAGTAGTCATTGATGTGGGCATCAACCGGGTTGAGGGCCGCTTGGTGGGGGATGTGGATTTTGAATCGGCAAACTCAGTGGCCGGCAGCATTACCCCCGTTCCCGGCGGCGTTGGCCCCATGACCATTACCATGCTGCTTATGAACACCTTGGCCGCCGCCAAAAGATGTTAGAAAACTCCCGGCTGCTGACGGTAAGCGAGCTCACAGAGCATATCAGCCGGGCCATTCAGGGAGATCCTCAGCTCATAGATGTTACAGTGGCAGGAGAGTTATCCAACTTTGTCCACCACAGTTCCGGCCACATGTACTTTACCCTCAAAGACAAGAATTGCAGCATCAAAGGGGTAATGTTCCAGACCTGGAACCGGCGTCTGCCCTTTGTCCCCGAAAACGGACAGCATGTATACCTGCGGGGGGATGTAGTCGTCTACAAAAAGGGCGGCAATTACCAGCTCAATGTCTATGCAATGGAACCAGCCGGCCAGGGCGCTCTTGCCCTGGCCTTTGCCCAGCTGAAGGAGAGGCTGGCGGCAGAAGGCCTCTTTGCGCCGGAAAGAAAACGCCCCCTGCCTGCATACCCCCGCCGGATTGGCCTGGTCACTTCCCCTCAGGCCGCTGCCCTGCAGGACTTTTTGGTTACGGCTTCCCAGCAGGGGTGGCCGGTGACCTTTGAGCTGGCCCCTGCCATTGTCCAGGGTGAAAAGGGGGCGGCAGCGGTGGCGGCAGCCCTGGAGTTCTTATACAGCCGCCAGTTGGATGTGATCGTGATTACTCGGGGCGGCGGTTCCTTGGAAGAGCTGTGGGTGTTTAATGAAGAGCTTGTGGCCCGGACTGTGGCCGCGTCCCCTGTGCCCGTAGTCAGCGCCGTGGGCCATGAAACCGACTTTACCATCTGCGACTTTGTAGCCGATGCCAGAGCCGCTACGCCTACGGCCGCAGCCCGCTTGGTCATCCCCGACGGCAGGCGCCTGGCCGCGGAAGTGGACCGGCAGCGCCGGCGCTTGGTTGCCGCCGTGGCTAATTTGGCTGGCAGCCGCCGGAGCAAGCTGGACTACCTGGCCAGCCGTCCCATTCTCTCCCGGCCGCTGCAAATTCTCCTGCAGCCCCGCCAGAGTCTGGACTTGGGGGCCTACAGATTAAAAACCGCCTTTACCCGCCTTCTGGAGCAACGGCGCCACGGCCTGGAGGGCACAGCCGCCCGCCTGGCTGATCTCAACCCCATTTCTGTCCTTGGCCGGGGTTATTCTGTTTTGCGGGATGAAAAGGGTATAATAAAGAATATCAGCCAGCTTATGCCGGGCAAACTGGTCAGCATTCAAATGCAGGATGGCCAGGCGCAAGCCCGCATAGTGGCAGTGGGAGGGGATGGAGATGGAACCAAAATTTGAAGCTGCCCTGGCCAGGCTGGAGGAGATAGTCGCCAGCCTTGAGTCCGGCGATGCCGATTTGGACCAAGCCCTTAAGCTTTTCGAAGAGGGAATCAGCCTGGTCCGCATCTGTGACAAGCAGTTAAAAGAAGCAGAACAGAAGTTAGAGCAGCTGAATGTCCAAGGAGAAGAAGATTAGTGGAAATCAAAGAGTATTTAGGGGCCAGGCGTGACTATTTTGATTCTCAGCTGAAAAATTATCTGCCCCATCCAGACAGCTGCCCGGAAGTGTTGCTGCGGGCAATGGAATACAGCCTGTTTGCAGGGGGCAAGCGTCTCAGGCCAATTTTGGTCTTCGCCGCCGCCGAGACCTGCGGGGGCAGGCTGGAAGCGGCCATGCCGCAGGCGGCGGCCCTGGAGATGGTGCATACATACTCCTTGATTCACGATGACCTGCCTGCCATGGACGATGATGACCTGCGTCGGGGCATGCCCAGCAACCACAAAGTCTTTGGCGAGGGCATGGCGATTTTGGCCGGGGATGCCCTGCTTACCCACGCGTTTTCCGTGGCCGCCCAAGGGCTAAATGAAGATCCCCTGCGCCGGCTGGCGGCAGTGGCTGAGCTGGCCAAGGCCGCCGGTCCCGTGGGCATGGTGGCGGGACAGGCCATGGATATATCCGGCTTTAGCAAAATGGACGCTGCCCAAGTCAATCACATCCACAGGTGCAAAACCGGGGCTTTAATCAAGGCGGCAGTGCGCATGGGCGCTATAATCTCCGGGGCGGGAGCCAAGGTTGTCCATGGGCTTACTCAGTATGCAGATTCTTTGGGGCTGGCCTATCAAATTGTCGACGACATCCTCGATGTTACCCAAACCAGCCAGCAGTTAGGCAAAAATCCCGGCAGCGACGAGAAAAAGGGCAAGGAGACCTTCGTCACTGTCCATGGATTGGAGGGGGCCAGGATAATGGCCGCAGCGGAGACCGCCCGGGCTGTCCAAGCTTTGCAAGCCCTGGGGGGAGATTATTCCTTGCTTCAGGATTTGGCTGAGTATATTGGCCAGCGGCATACATAATTTTTATAAGGGCTTTTTCCGAAAAATAGCTTCACTGTTTAGTAAGAAAGAAGAACTGAATAGGGAAAACTAAAGCTATATATAGTATGAAAAAAGGAATTAAACAGCTGGATAACTGCTGTTTAATTCCTTTTTTGCTGCTTTTCCTTCTTTTTCAGCCTGCCGGTAACGAGAAGGAACAAAAACAGGCAGCCCATAGGGGCAAACAGATGATAAAGGAACCCTGCCGTTCCCATTTTGTCAAAGTCGGTCAGCATGGACGGTTTGCTGATATAAGGGAAGAAGGAAAAGTAGCTGATGCGCTCAGAGCGCGTTTCGCCTGCATCGAGACGGGGCCACGCCTCATCGCTGCGGTACATCACATAGCCTCTGTATTCCTTGCCATCTACCGAAAAGTAATAACCTTTGGAAACGGTGCGGGAGCGGTTTTCTCCCCCATTGGTATCATCCAAGCGGCTGTCATAGCTGTCTACCGTCCCCATTACGGTTTGGCCCCAAAGCCCCAAAGCCAGAGTGCTAAGACTGATGTATGCCGCAAATAGCAAAACGGCGCAGATCAGCGTCAGTATTATCGGGTTGATTTTATTATGTTTTTTCTTTGCCAAGATGGTCTCCTCCCCTCATAGCTCCTAGATAAATTTTAGGGAAGGATACCTAAAAAATCATCCACCGAAAGGATGAAATAACAGAAATCAGTCTTCAAATATCTCCTTCATGACGCCACCTCTGGACAATTTTACCATTTTACGCAAAATTTCTGCAATAAGTTAGGAAAATAAGGATCAGGAGCTTTTCGCCAAGAAGCTTGCACTGAAGCCAGCGGCTGAAAGGCTCTCGCTTTAAATTGCCAAAATGTTAAAAAATTCCTCTTCCTGTTTTTTGACATTG
>DIPE01000077.1:11745-12102 GCA_002427015.1 Firmicutes bacterium UBA5496
CATATCGATGAAGTTCCTGGTGCCGGCTTTTGGCGCCCCGTCAGGGGTTGGTGCTGGGAGTTAAGGATTTGGGGCGATCTGCAAGGGCATGTAGGCGTTGACCCCTTTTCCGCGGAGACCCAAGTGCGTGGTTTTATGCAGAGGGCATACTGCTACGGCTTGGGGTGAACCTGCATGCGGTTCCGACCGATATCAAGAGGAGTTGTGTGCAGCGTAGCCTGCCTTGAAGTGGGATTGGTGGATTGCGGATTACGGCCAGAAACTCGTAGGCCTACGGGTCATTGGCTTTGCGCTTGAAACCTTTGCTGCAAAAGAGGCTAAGACAGGATTCGTGCTGTTGAGGAAATCTCCTAGGCT
>DIPE01000077.1:12308-12480 GCA_002427015.1 Firmicutes bacterium UBA5496
AACCTGCTTGACCTAAGCCGCAGCATTTACCTGCGTAGCCACCACCCATACATATTGAGGTGAAACCTTGGCCAATAACAAGAACCGACTGAGCTGGATACGGAGGATTTTGTTATGGACCTTTTTTTTATCCCTTTTCTTTAATGGCATTTCCCAGTCACTTTTGCAAAAT
>DIPE01000026.1 GCA_002427015.1 Firmicutes bacterium UBA5496
TGTTTCGCCCACCATGTGTTTTTTAAAGCCCTTGCGGGCTTTTTTTGTGTTCTTGTCGAATCTTTGGGAAAAAGCTTGCGCTTTGCCTGCAAAAACTAACAAAATTTACCCCTTGCCCTGAGATATAATGGCTCTACCATTTTTTTCGGGAGGGGTCAGTTTGCTAAATAAACAGAGCATTCCACTCACCGGGTTCCGCTCTTTTGCCGGCATTGTGCTGGACAAGCTGTTCCGCAAGCGCATATTTGCCACTTCGATTTTTGCGGCATTACTTGCCAGGGTAGTAATTGGAGAGGGCCTGAGGCCATTTGCCATTCCCTTTTTTACAGCTGTGGTACCCATCCATCCGGTTTGGATTAGCCTGAGTACGGTTCTTGGGTATCTTTCAGCTGGCAAAGGGGGGATACTCTGGCTGCTGGTTCCTTTGGTGCCAATTTTCCTGATTAGGGTCAGGGCTCCCACCCTTAGTTCAGGGGCGATGGCGCTTTTGGCCTTAGGGGGCCAGATTGCCTACCGGATTCCGACACTGGCAGGACCGATGATAGGCTATGATTGGATGTTGCTGCTCATGGAAATGAGCCTGGCTGCCACAGGGGCGCTGATATTTAACCAGGCGGGGATGGCCCTGCGGCAGGAAATTCCCACTGCGGATGAAGGCTTAGAGCGCTCTCTCGCTCTGGCCGTTACAGCAGTGGTGGCGTTAACCAGCATTGCTGGGATTAAACTTGGTCCCTTTAACCTCTTGGCGATTGTCGCCGGCTGGCTTATCCTGACCGCAGCGTCAGCAGGAGGCAGTGGAGCAGGCGCCTGCACAGGTATAGTGGCAGGAGTCCTGGCCGGTTATGGCCATGTCTATCCCGCTGTCGTTGTGGCCACCCTAGGGGTGGCAGGTCTGCTGGCCGGGATTTTCAGCCAATGGGGGCGATGGGGAGTTATTGCCGGCTTTGCCGTTGGCATTCTTGCCATGCTGGTTTACGGAGGGTATCCTTCCGTTGCCTTAGGATTTGCCGACTTGACAGGGGCGGGATTGCTGTTTTTGCTTACTCCCGCTAGGATCAGAGAAAAAGCCAGGCGTCTTCTTGTCAATCAAAATGGTGAGTGGGCTTGGGAATATCAGCAGCGATTGCGCCGAACAATGATTTTAAAATTGCAGAAGCTTGCCTTGATTTTTTCCCGTCTTGCCAATTCTTTTCGCAACAGCAGCGGAGTTGAGGGTATGGCAGGCAACCATCTGCAAATGTCTCGTATGTTTGATCATCTGTCCTGCGCGGTGTGCACCGGTTGCATCAATTACAAGCGCTGTTGGGAAAGGGAGCTTTACAGCACCTACAGCCAGCTCATGGATTATCTGACTTCTCCGGGGGAAGCTGGCTCCGGTTTTGATGGATTGCTGTCCAGACGCTGTCATAATATCGAGCAGCTGCTGAGTCAGGCTGAAAGTCTCTATCGGCAGTACGCCAGCGAGCGGCGCTGGGCGGCAAAAGTAAATGAATGCAAAGATGTTGTTTCGGAACAGCTGCGGGGGGTATCTGAGGTGCTTGCAGGGCTGTCGAAACAAATCCGGCTGGATGTCAATTGCAGACAGGACTTGGAGGGAGAGCTGGCCCAGCGCCTGACAAATTGGGGGGTAGAGGTCTTGGACCTTTCGGTAGTTGGAACGGAGCGAAATTTGCCGCAGGTTAGTATGCAGGCAAAGGTTCCTGCCGGGGAGAACCCCTTGGGCGCCATCCAGGCTATGGTGTCTGATGTTTTGGGGCAACCTCTGCAACTGGTGGAAAATGTGCCGGCTCGGGATGCGAATAAACTGACTTTTGCCGTTCCCGTCAAATTTCATTTGGAGTTGGGAGTGGCCCAGTCAGCCAAAGATGATGTCAGCGGCGATTGCTTCAATCATCTGCAGACAGCTTCGGGCAAACATGCGTACTTGCTTAGCGATGGAATGGGCAAAGGCAACAAGGCAAGGGCAGAAAGCGACCAGGCTCTGTGTCTGGCCAGAGACATGTTGGAGGCAGGCTTTTCTGCGGAAACAGCCATCAAAGCTATCAATTCCCTTTTGGTATTGCGGGGCAATGAACGCTTTGCCACTTTGGACCTGGCAGTTATTGATGTAACCAAGGGGCAAATAGATCTTTACAAAACAGGCGCCGCGCCAAGTTTTCTTAAGAGCGGCGGCCAGGTGGAACAGATATCTGGGGCAGGACTGCCTATAGGCATTGTCCCCGGCATTGAACCCCGTCAGGCAGTTCGCGGCATCCGCCAGGGCGATTACTTGGTCATGGTTTCCGACGGCATGGTTGATGGCCAGGACAGGGATGAAGACTGGGTGGCCAGCCAGCTAAAGCTCATGGGCAATATAGCTGCGCCTGCCATGGCAAAACAGCTGCTTAACCGTGCCGACAGAGCAGGGACTAAATTTTCCGACGATGCCACGGTAATTGTCGTCCGGATGCGAGAGGCAAAGAAGAATGAATATTGGAGCCAAGCAGTATAGCGCCCCATACCCCGCTCCTGCAGCGGGGTATGTTTTTTTAAACCTGAAGGAAGGATATTTGCTGTCTTTGGAGAAAGACTTTAGTCAATCCCTTTTTTGCTTTGTACTATTCTCCTTAGGTGGTATTATATATGACAGATATGATTTTGCGCTTATGCCGACAGTCACTGGAGCCGGGGGACCGGATTGTAGCGGCGGTCTCCGGCGGCGCCGACTCTATGTGCCTTGCCCATGCCATGCACCGGGTGGCTGCCGCCTGCGGGGCAAAACTCTTTGTCGCCCATGTCAATCATCAGCTGCGGGGTGAGGAGGCAGAGTCCGATGCCAGGTTTGTCTGTGCCTGGGCCAGGAAACAGGGCTTGCCCAGACTCATTTCCAGGGTCAATGTCTGCCGGGAAGGCGGCCAATCCGAGGAAAACATCGCCCGTCAGCAGCGCTACCAAGCGCTGATCAAGGCTTGTGAGCATTTTAGGGCTAACATACTGGTCACAGCTCATCATGCCGATGATCAGGTTGAAACCTTTTTATTAAATCTCCTCAGGGGAAGCGGGGGCAGAGGATTGCAGGGAATTCCCCCGGCAAGGCCGCTGACCGATGAAATCAGCTTAATCCGGCCGCTGTTGACTGTGACCAGGGCGGAGATTGAAGCTTACTGCCTTGAGAACCAAGTGCGCTGGCGGACTGATGCCACTAACGACAGTCTTTCTTATCAGCGCAACCGCATTCGCCTTCAGCTCCTTCCCCAGCTCCGGGCGCTTAACCCGGGCATTGACGGGATTTTGCTCAATACAATTGAAATCTTGCGGGGGGATCAGGTATTATTAGACGGCATCACGCGGGAGGCTTTGGAAAAACTTACAATCCCCAGCCCCTTGCCCTTTGCTCCTCAGGCCCTTTCCATTCAAGGCTTGGGCCAGCTGGACCCTGCCTTGCAAAACCGCGTTATCCTGGAGTTGCTGCCTGAATATGCAGGGGTCAAGCATATCAACGCAGTTCTTGCTTTGCTGGAAGGGCAGACGGGAGCTTCTGTGGACTTGCCGGGAGGGGGGCGGGCTTATCGTCTCCACGATAGCATCGCCATTGGTGAGAGTCCCCCTGGGGGAAAAATCCCCGAAACCCAAGTGCCAATTCCCGGCACCAAAGCCGTCGGCAACCTGGTCATAACCGCGGCTGCGGATGAACTCCCCGGCAGTCATCAATTCTGGTTGCCAGGAGAGAGAAGGGATTTCCTTGTTGGCTCCAGAAGGCCGGGAGATTATTTTTATCCCCCGGGCGGGGGGAAAAAGCTCAAGGACTACATGATTGACCGCAAGATTCCGCGCTGGCTCAGGGATCAGTATCCTGTGTTTCGCAGCGCTGGCGAGATTTTCTGGGTTGCAGGCCTTGCCCGGGATCAGCGGTTTTCTCAGCCAGGATCCGGGAAAAAGCCGGTTTATATTAAGCTAATTACAACAGGAGGCAAATCAAATGAACAAATTAGTGGCAGATAATCTTGACGAGGTTTTGTTGAGCAAAGACGAAATTGATGAAAAGGTCAAAGAGCTGGGCAAAATGCTAGCGGAAGAATATGCCGGCAAGCGGCCCCTGCTCATCTGTGTGCTCAAAGGCGCTCTCATCTTTGTGGCTGATTTGGCCCGGGCAATGGATATTCCCCTGGAAGTAGATTTTATGGCTGTATCCAGTTATGGGGTCACCACTAAATCATCGGGGGTTGTGCGCATTCTCAAGGACCTGGAAACCAGCATTGAGGGCAGGCATGTGTTAATCGTCGAAGACATAATTGATACCGGCCTCACCCTCAAATACTTGATTGAAAACCTCAAATCACGGAAACCGGCATCAATCAAAATTTGCACCCTTCTGGATAAGCCTTCCCGCCGCAGGGTGCAGCTGCAGCCGGATTTCTGCGGGTTTGAAATCCCCGATAAATTTGTCATTGGCTATGGCCTTGACTTCGCCGAAATTTATCGCAACCTGCCCTTTATCGGAGTCCTCAAACCTGAAGCTTATCAATAATTGCCCAGGTTGTTTGCGGTGTTTTGCTGTGATACAATAGACAGACTTTGGGAGGAGGCAGATGCCCTTGAATAATTACCGTAAAATCGTTATCTTTATTTTTATCATTCTAATTGCCGTAGCAGTTATCAAAGGTGGCTGGGGGGGCATTCCCGCTCAAGAGAAAAGGGACTTGACATATGATGAATTCGTCAAACTGATGGAATCCAAGCAAATTGCCTCGGCCAAAATCAGCAATTATATAGTCAAGGGCAAGCTCACGGATAATACGCCTTTTACTGCTGTAGTCCTTGATCCCGCAGCTGCAGCTGATCGTCTGGCAGATTTGGGCATCACGGTTGTAACCGAAAACCCCAATCAAGGCGGCTTTTGGCTTTCGCTGCTCAGCTGGGCTCCAATGCTCCTGCTTATTGTGATTTTCTTTATCTTTATGCAACAAGCTCAGGGCGGCGGCAGCCGGGTGATGAATTTTGGCAAAAGCCGGGCAAAACTGCATCAGGAAACCCGGCAAAAAGTCACCTTTAATGATGTGGCCGGCATTGACGAAGCCAAGGAAGAACTGGAGGAAATTGTTGAATTCCTCCGTTCCCCCCGCAAGTTTATGCAGCTGGGGGCCCGTATACCCAAAGGGGTGTTGCTCTATGGCGCGCCGGGGACAGGCAAAACTCTGCTGGCCCGGGCAATTGCCGGTGAGGCCGAGGTTCCTTTTTTCAGCATAAGCGGTTCGGACTTTGTGGAGATGTTTGTTGGTGTCGGCGCTTCCCGAGTGAGGGATCTCTTTGAACAGGCAAAAAGGCACTCTCCCTGCATTATTTTTATTGATGAAATTGATGCTGTAGGACGGCAGCGGGGAGCAGGCCTGGGGGGCGGTCATGATGAGCGGGAGCAAACTCTCAACCAGCTTTTAGTTGAGATGGATGGCTTCGGGCCCCATGAGGGCATAATCATTATTGCCGCTACCAACCGCCCGGATATTCTTGATCCGGCGCTGCTGCGGCCGGGACGCTTTGACCGCCAAATCACCGTGGATCTGCCGGATGTTAAGGGCCGGGAAGAAATCCTCAAGGTGCATGCCCGCACCCGTCCCCTGGACGCCAATGTAGAACTGAACATCCTTGCCCGCCGCACTCCTGGATTTACCGGCGCGGATTTGGAAAACCTAATTAACGAGGCCGCCCTGCTGGCAGCCCGCAAAGATCTCAAGGTAATCACCATGAATGAACTGGAAGACGCTGTTGACAGGGTCATCGCCGGACCCGAGAAAAAGTCCAGACTGCGTTCTGAAGCCGAGGACAGATTAGTGGCCTATCATGAATCCGGGCATGCCCTGGTTTCCCATCTGTTGGAAAAGACCGATCCCGTCCACAAGGTCACTGTCATCCCTCGAGGCCGTGCTGGCGGTTATACCCTGGCATTGCCCACAGAGGATCGCTACTTTGCAACCAAGAGCGAGCTCTTAGATAAGATTTGCTTTGCCTTGGGGGGCCGGGTGGCGGAAAAGCTTGTTCTTAACGAAATAAGCACCGGCGCCCAAAACGACTTGGAACGGGTCACAGCTCTGTCCAGACAGATGATTATGGAATTTGGCATGAGCGAGGAACTGGGACCCCTGACTTTCGGGCGCAAACAGCATCAGGTTTTTCTGGGCCGCGACCTGGGCCGGGAACGGGATTTCAGCGAAGAAATCGCTTCGGCCATCGACCGCGAGTCCAGACGCCTGGTAGACGATTGTTTCCGCCGCACGGAGAAACTGCTTTCGGAGAATATCGATAAACTGCATGCAGTTGCTCAGGCGGTGCTGGAAAAAGAAACACTGGATGCAGATGAGTTTGTCCGCATAGTAGGCGTTGGCAAAGGCGGCAAACCCCTGAATCAAGTTTGACAAGGGGTCTGGAACTTAAGTATAATAGACTGGTAGTAATACTCCTACTGAAAGGGGGGTTGGTATTGTGTCAGGCACAACCAACCCCCTTACTTTATTTGCTTGACTGTGCTAAAGGGGGAAAGAAGAATGAATGTACTTGTAAATGGACGCAGCCTGACTGTTGAGCAGGTGGCGGCAGTTGCCGGCGGTAAAGGTGTGGAGCTGGCAGCATCTGCCTTGGAGGCAATGGAAAAGGCAAGGGCTTATGTAGAATCCCTAATATCCCGGAAGCAGCCAGTTTATGGGATTACCACTGGTTTTGGCCGTTTCAGCGATGTAGTCATTGATGCGGAGGATGTTGGCCAACTGCAGTTAAACTTAATCCGCAGCCATGCCTGTGGAGTGGGTGAACCCTTGTCTAAGCCAGAAACCAGGGCGCTTATGCTCTTGCGGGCCAATGCATTGGCACTGGGTCATTCCGGTGCCCGGCCCCAGTTAGTGCAATTGCTCATTGACTGTCTCAACAAAGATGTGCTGCCGGTAATTCCCACCAAGGGGTCTCTGGGCGCCAGCGGCGACTTGGTTCCCCTAGCCCATATGGCGCTGTTCTTAATTGGCGAGGGTCAGGCCTGGGATCAGGGCAATGTGATTCCTGCCCGGCAGGCCCTGGAAAGGGCAGGGCTTACGCCAATAATCCTGGAAGCAAAGGAAGGCCTGGCCCTGATTAACGGCACTCAATTTATGGCCGCCCGGGGCACCCTTTGTCTTGACCGGGCAAAAAAACTGGCTCAGGCAGCAGATGCCATTGCCTCTCTTACTTGCCAGGCTCTCAGAGGCATTCCTGCCGCCTATTCACCCCTCGTTCAAATGGTTCGTCCCCATCCGGGACAGCAAGCCTGCGCCGCCAATTTACTTAAGCTTCTTGAGGGCAGCAGGCTGGTGAGCCAGCCCGGGGAGTTGCGTACTCAGGATGCCTATGCACTGAGATGCATACCCCAGGTTCATGGCGCCAGCAACGATGCCTTTGCCTGGGTAACTGAGGTTCTCGAAAGAGAAATCAATTCTGCCACTGACAATCCCTTGATCTTTGCCGACGAAGATCAAGTCATTTCCGGAGGCAATTTCCATGGTCAGCCTTTGGCTCTTGTCCTGGACTATCTTGCCATCGCCATGGCAGAGCTGGCCAACATCTCCGAACGGCGCCTGGAGCGCCTGGTAAACCCCCAGCTCAGTGATCTTCCCCCCTTCCTTACAGATAAGGGAGGCCTAAACTCAGGACTGATGATTGCCCAGTATGTTGCCGCTGCCCTGGTTGCGGAAAATAAAATACTCTGTCACCCTGCCAGCGTCGACTCGATTCCTTCCTCAGGCAATCAGGAAGACCATGTGAGCATGGGAGCCAATGCCGCTAATAAAGCCTGCCAGGTGGCTGCCAATCTCCAGGATGTGCTGGCAATAGAACTGCTTGCAGCCTGCCAGGCCGTAGACTACCGGGGTCCGGAACTGCTCAGCCCTATCGGGCACAAAATTTATCAGCAGGTTCGCTCCTGTGTGAGTTTTATGGATTCTGACCGCTCGTTTCATCAGGATATTAAGTCCCTTTCTCAGCTTTTAGCTGATGGAAAAATAAACACAATTCTTTAAGGAGAGTGAAAGTAATGGAACTAAAAGGCGCCCCCAGGGGAACAAAACTCAGTTGCAAAAGCTGGCAGCAAGAAGCAGCCATGCGTATGCTGCTGAACAACCTGGATCCTGAAGTTGCTGAAGATCCTCAGCGTTTGGTGGTTTATGGCGGCACAGGCAAGGCTGCCCGCAACCATGAGGCTTTGGCGGCAATCATCAAATCACTGCAGGAACTGGAAAATGACGAAACTCTGTTGGTACAGTCCGGAAAACCAGTGGGTGTGTTCCGCACTCACAGCCTGGCCCCCCGGGTAATAATATCCAACTCCATGCTGGTTCCCGCCTGGGCTACCTGGGAGGATTTCTGGGATTTAGAGGCCAAGGGCCTGACAATGTATGGGCAGATGACCGCGGGCAGCTGGATTTACATCGGCACCCAGGGCATACTTCAAGGCACCTATGAAACCTTTGCCGAAGCCAGCCGTCAACATTTCGGCGGCACTCTGGCCGGCAGATTGGTGGTCAGCGCTGGCCTGGGCGGCATGAGCGGCGCTCAGCCCCTGGCGGTAACCATGAACGAAGGTGTGGCTATTATTGTTGAAGTCGATCGCAAACGGGCCCAGCGGCGGGTAGAAACTCGCTATTGCGATTGTCTGGTAGACACTTTGGACGAAGCAATGCAATTGGCAGAAAAGGCCCTGTCAGAAAAGCGTCCTCTCTCCATTGGCCTCATTGGCAATGCGGCCGAAGTGCTGCCTGAGATGGTGCGCCGGGGCATTACCCCTGATTTAGTCACCGACCAGACTTCTGCCCACGATCCCCTGGGAGGATATGTGCCTGCAGGTTTAAGCCTGGAAGACGCGGTTGCTTTGCGCAAAGCCGATCCCAAAGAGTACATCGCCCGCTCCATGGCGAGCATGGCTGTCCATGTTCAGGCCATGCTGGATATGCAAAAGGCCGGCTCAATAGTCTTTGACTACGGCAACAACATCCGGCAAAACGCTTTTAAGCAAGGGGTCAAGGACGCCTTCGCCTTCCCCGGCTTCGTTCCCGCATATATCAGGCCTCAGTTCTGCGAAGGCCGCGGGCCCTTCCGCTGGGCAGCTCTCTCAGGAGACCCAGCAGACATAGCCGTTACCGACGATCTGGTTTTGGAACTCTTCCCCAATGACGTCAATCTGCGCCGCTGGATTACAATGGCCAAGGAAAAGGTTGCCTTTCAAGGCCTGCCCTGCAGAATTTGCTGGTTGGGCTATGGAGAAAGGGCTAAATTTGGTTTGGCCATCAATGACTTAGTTAAATCCGGCAAAATCAAAGCCCCAATTGTCATTGGCCGCGACCATTTGGACTGCGGCTCTGTGGCCTCTCCCAACCGGGAAACCGAAGCCATGCGGGACGGCAGCGACGCCATCGCCGACTGGCCTATCCTCAATGCTCTGGTCAACTCCGTCAACGGGGCAAGCTGGGTTTCAGTGCACCATGGCGGCGGCGTCGGCATTGGTTATTCAATCCATGCTGGCATGGTGGTTGTAGCTGACGGCAGCGAGGATGCCCGCTGGCGCTTGGAGCGGGTCTTAACCAGCGACCCTGGCATGGGTATTATCCGTCATGCCGACGCAGGCTATGAACAAGCCATTGCCGCAGCCCGGCGGCATGGAGTCAAAATCCCCATGCTTAAGGAGGAATAGCATTTGAAGGAAATCGTGCAATGCGTTCCCAATATCAGTGAGGGACGAAATCGAGAAATTGTGGAAGCAGTAGTGGACAGCATCCGGGGAATAGCGGATGTCAAGCTCCTGGACTGGTCCTCAGACGCAGACCATAACCGCTCGGTCATAACCTTTGTAGGCGCCCCCGAGGGCGTGGAAAAGGCTGCCTTTGCCCTCTGCAGCAAAGCCGCCCAGCTCATTGACATGACAGTCCACAAGGGCGAGCATCCCCGCATGGGAGCCACAGACGTCGTGCCCTTTATCCCCATCCAGGGCGTAACCATGGAGCAGGCGGTGCAGCTGGCTAACCGGGTGGGCAAGCGAATTGGCGAGGAATTGGGCATACCCGTTTACCTTTACGAGAATGCTGCCAAAACTCCCCAGCGCAGAAATTTGGCGGATGTGCGCCGTGGCCAGTATGAGGGCCTGCCGGCAAAGCTTGCCCGGGCCGAGGGACAGCCTGACTATGGCCCTGGGGTTTTCAATGCTAAAAGCGGCGCCACTGCAGTGGGCGCCAGGATGCCATTAGTAGCCTTTAATGTCAATCTAGGCACCGACAATCTGGAAATCGCCAACAAAATTGCCCGCAATGTCCGCCATGCCAGCGGCGGCCTCAAAGCCGTCAAGGCAATGGGAGTAAATTTAGAGGCCAGAGGCATAGTCCAGGTTTCCATGAATATGGTCAATTATAAAGAAACTCCTCTCTACAGGGTGTTTGAGCTCATCCGGGCCGAAGCCCGCAGATACGGAGTTAGCATCATCGGCAGCGAAATCATCGGTCTGGTGCCCTTGGAGGCTATGGTGCAAAGTCTAGACTACTATTTGGGCCTGGAAGGATTCCAGATGAACCAAGTTTTGGAAACCCGGTTGTGGACCGATGAAGAATAAAGCTGATTTGCTCATTATCAATGGGCGTCTAGCCACTCTTGCCGGCTACAGCGCAAAGCCCCAACGGGGATCGGATTTTGGCCGCTTGGGCCTGGTAGACAACGGCGCCGTTGCCATCACAGACAACAAGATTTTGGCGGCCGGTCCCATGGAACAGGTATTAAGTAAGGTTGAGCTGAGCACAGCTAAAATCATTGATGCCGGCGGGCGCCTGGTGACACCGGGTCTGATTGACCCCCATACCCATGTGGTTCATTGTGGCAGCAGAGAAATGGAGTATGGCATGCGCCTGGCGGGTACCCCCTATATCGAGATTCTCAAGGCCGGGGGTGGCATTCTCAACAGCGTTCGCAGCGTGCGCAACGCCACTGCAGCGGAGATGGTGGCCCAGACCAAAAAGAGTTTGCGCCGTATGCTCTCCTTTGGCGTCACTACCGCAGAGGCTAAAAGCGGCTATGGACTGGATACTGAAAGCGAAGTGCGCATGCTCCAGGCGGTGCAAATCCTCAACCAAATTCAGCCTGTAGACTTGGTGCCCACTTTTATGGGCGCCCATGCCATCCCCGAAGAGTATAAGGATGACAGCGATGAATTTGTCCGCATTATCATCGAGGAAATGCTGCCTCGGGTGAAGGACTTGGCCTGTTTTTGCGATGTCTTTTGCGAGGATCATGTTTTCAGCATCCGGCAAACCAGGGCCATCCTCCAGGCAGCAAGAGAACAGGGGCTGCAGCTTAAGCTGCATGCCGATGAGCTGGCCCCCACCGGCGGCGCCCAGCTGGCGGCAGAGATGGGCGCGGTATCAGCAGATCATCTGCTTTGCACTGATGCGGATGGAATCGCAGCCTTAGCCGCTTCCGACACCATTGCCGTGCTGCTTCCGGGCACATCCTTTAACCTCATGAGCCGCTATGCCCCTGCCCGGGAAATGCTGGCAGCGGGGGTGGCAATTGCCCTGTCCACCGACTACAACCCCGGCAGCTGTCCCACCGAAAATCTCCAGCTGATTATGGCTCTGGGCTGCCTCAAGCTGGGACTCAGCCCTTCCCAGGTTTTGGCCGCCGTAACCATCAACGCTGCCCATGCCGTCAAGGGGGCAGACAGAATCGGCAGCCTGGAGGCGGGCAAGCAGGCCGACCTGGTCATCTTTGATGCAGATAACGAAGCTTATCTCCCCTATCATTTTGGCATTAACCACACCTGGATGGTTATTAAATCCGGCAGAGTTGCCTATGATAAAAGAAGTGAGGAGGTTTGTTATGAAGACTGATATCCAAATTGCCCAAGAAGCCAAGATGAAGCCAATTCTTGAAATTGCAGGGGGCATTGGCCTCAAGGAAGATGAAATTGAACTTTATGGACAGTACAAGGCCAAGGCTTCTCTGAAAGCTTTCAAGCGCTTTGCAAACAGGCCAGATGGCAAACTGATTTTAGTTACCGCCATCAATCCTACTCCCGCCGGCGAAGGCAAATCCACTACCCTGGTAGGCCTTGGCCAGGCAATGCGCAAAACGGGCAAAAATGCAATTATTGCTCTGCGTGAACCCTCTTTGGGACCCTGTATGGGCGTTAAGGGCGGCGCCGCTGGCGGCGGCTATGCCCAGGTGGTGCCCATGGAAGACATCAATCTGCACTTCACCGGCGACATCCATGCCATTACCACAGCCCACAATCTCTTGGCCGCTCTTTTGGACAATCACCTGCATCAGGGCAATCAGCTGGGCATTGACCCCAGGAACATAGTGTTTAAGCGGGCCATGGACATGAACGAAAGGGCCCTGAGAAACACAGTAATTGGCCTGGGCGGGCGCAATAACGGATTTCCCAGGGAAGACGGTTTTGACATCACCGTTGCCTCAGAAGTCATGGCTATTCTCTGCCTGGCCTCCGATTTGGATGACCTTAAGCAGCGCCTGAGCAAAATCGTCGTTGCCTATAACTACAATAAACAGCCTGTCACTGCCGGCGACCTCAAGGCTCAGGGGGCTATGGCCCTGCTCCTTAAGGATGCCATTAAGCCTAATCTCGTTCAGACCTTGGAAAACGGCCCGGCTTTTATCCACGGCGGTCCTTTTGCCAACATCGCCCACGGCTGCAACAGCGTAGCCGCCACTAAATTGGGTCTAAAATTGGGAGATTATCTGCTTACAGAGGCAGGTTTCGGCGCCGATTTAGGGGCGGAAAAATTCTTTAACATTAAATGCCGCTTAGCAGGCTTGAAACCGGATGCAGTTGTCTTGGTGGCGACAATCCGCGCCCTTAAGATCCATGGCGGCGTGGCCAAGGCCGACTTGGCTGCAGAAAATCTTGACGCCCTCAGGGCAGGGATGGCCAACCTGGAAAAACAGGCGGAAAATATCCGCAAGTTTGGCCTGCCCTTGGTGGTTGCCATCAACCGCTTCCCCACTGACACCGAGGCCGAACTAAAACTTGTCTCTGAGCTCTGCGCTCAAATGGGCGTGCCCTGGGCCCTTTCCGAGGTATGGGCCAAGGGCGGCGAAGGGGGCATGGCCCTGGCAGAAGAACTGCTGAAGGTGCTTGCTGAAGAAAAGGCCGATTTCCGTCCCCTGTATTCAGTAGATTTGCCCATCAAGCAAAAGATCACTGCCATTGCCCGGGAAATCTACGGAGCCGACGGAGTGGAGTTTACTAAAGACGCCCTCAAGGAAATTAAATCGCTGGAAGCTAACGGTTTCGGCAACATGCCCATCTGCATGGCCAAGACCCAGTATTCTCTCTCAGACGATCCAACTTTGCTGGGGCGCCCCAGCGGCTTTAACATCACCGTGCGTCAGGTAAAGGTCTCAGCCGGCGCCGGCTTTGTCGTCGCCATTACCGGCGACATTATGACCATGCCCGGGCTGCCCAAAAATCCCGCAGCCTGCAATATGGATATTACCAGCGACGGGGTTATCACCGGCTTATTCTAGGAACGGTAAAGGGGAGGCAAAAAGCCTCCCCTTATTTAAACGGTTTAATAATCACTATCTAAAACTGAAGCACCATTGGCGCCAGTTCCAACAATGCCGCCAGCAGACAGGGGGCGAAGAGATTTTTAGAACAATAATATAGATAGCCCACTACCAGGGACTGGCATAGGGCGGAAGCCAGAGCCAGCGCTCCCACCGGCGCCGGTCCGGTAAAGACTGCAATCAGGGCCCAAGCGCAAGAGACAATCAGCAATCCTGCCAGGGGGTGCAGCCAGTGAGAGATGATGCGCTGGCAAAATCCTCTAAGCAAAGCTTCCCGTAAAATAATAGCCGCGGCTAGGGGAATAAGCACAGAATCAAATTTGAAGCCTACGGGCAGAGAAAAGGCCGAACCCAGAGCAATCAAAATGCAGACACTGACGGCGGCTATAAATCCAGCAGCCAGGCCGTGGGTGGTAATGCCAAAGAAACTGGGTTCCAAGCGGGCTTTCCGGGACCAGATGACTGCCCCCACCAAGGGCAGCGCCCACAAGGCGGCTGTTGCGTAAGGCGAGGGCTGGAAAAATTGCTCAAAGGCAGAAAGCGCGGCGGCGTATAACATTGTGCCCAAGAGGACGGCAATGGTCCGGTAAATATCGTACTGGCCCTTTATTTCTTTTTCCTTGATCTCCAGCCCCCCGGCAATAAAAGCGATTAAGCTCGCGGCTGTTAATGTGAGAAAAGCCATGTACACCAAAGCCCGCACGCGGTAACTGGCGGGGGGATAGTACTGTTTTTCCAGCTGGGGATGGGCAAAATTTAGGGAAAAGTCTGGGGCTGTTACTTTAACCCGGGCATCTTCATAATAAGTGAGCATGCCCAGCCGAGACCCCCACAGACGCAGCAGGACTGTCTGAGATGTAGGAAGCAGCCAGTTATTATAGCCAAAGATGTCGTAGCTGGTGAGCAAGCTGTATCCATGTTCCAGCTGACGCTTGAGGTACTGATGTGGCACATCAGCTTGGGTGATTTCATCTGCCCGCAAGAGGATGGTATCGCCGGAATCCTGAAGTATCTTGGTGTAATCAGCGTAGTCCAGTAAAATCAAAGCTTGCTCCAGGTTATCCTCAATAGTTTCCGGCAGCTCCCCTCTGAATTCCTGAGGGAAAGACAAGCTGACAGCGCCGGGATGATCTTCCGGCGGGATCAAAAGTACCGCTACCACTCGTCCCTGATGATAACCGGGAATGACCAGGGTCCCCGGGGAAAAACTGATTTTGGCATAGTCGTAGGCCACGCTCCAGTCATCGGCAAAGTAGTATACCATGTCGATGTCGAACTGGACGCTGGTATTGCCAAAATCCTCGGGAGCAGTGACATAGGTGAAAAAAGCCCCCAGAACTGAGATAACAGCAATTATCAAGGCAATAAAAGTGCGGGTAACCGGATTGGAAAATAGAGTTTTCAGCATTATCTTCCCTCCAAAGTCTGACTTCAAAGAGTTCGACTTAGAGGACAAAAATCCCTTCTCCGGCAGACAAATTGACAAGGCCATTCATTTGAAGGATAATTAAATACAGTATTTTCTGGGGGGATCATGATGAACAACGTCAACTTGCGGGCCCGGATTGAAAAGTTGAAGAAGCAAAAAAATGCAGTGATACTGAGCCATTTTTACCAGCTGCCCGAAATCCAAGATATCGCCGATTATGTGGGCGATTCCTTTGGTTTAAGTCAGCAGGCGGCGGAAACTGACGCAGATGTAATTGTCTTTTGCGGGGTCCGCTTTATGGCTGAGGTGGCCGCTACTCTCTCTCCCGGCAAAACCGTCTTGCTTCCGGAACCGGAAGCCGGCTGCCCTATGGCAGACATGGCTGCTGTGGAAGGCTTGCGCAGGTTGAAAAAAGAGCACCCCCAAGGGGCAGTGGTCAGCTATGTCAATACTTCGGCAGCGGTTAAGGCGGAATCAGATATTTGCTGCACTTCTGCGAATGTGTTAAAAGTAGTAAATTCTCTGCCTCAAGATAAGATAATTTTTGTCCCAGACCGCAATATGGGACAATTTATTGCCGCCAGGACTGACAAGGAAATAATACTTTGGCCGGGATATTGTTATGCCCATGATGGTTTAACGGCTGAAGATATCCTCAGGGCCAGACAAGCGCACCCGCAAGCCCTGGTGATGGTTCATCCCGAGTGCCGCCCTGAAGTCGCCGTAGTCGCTGATTATGTTACCGGGACCACCGGCATGCTTAAAATTGTCCGCCGGGCAGAAGCAAAAACATTTATTGTCGGCACGGAAATTGGCCTGGGGCATGCCTTAAAAAAAGCGGCCCCTGAAAAAAGTTTTATCTTCCCTGACCCAAATTTGCTCTGCTCAAATATGAAGCTGACCACCTTGGACAAGGTCGCAAATTCGCTGGAAACACTGTCACCTCAGGTTTCTGTGCCAGGGGATGTTGCGGAGGGCGCCCGGCTGGCTCTGGAGCGAATGCTGGCAGTTAAATAGCAGGGAGTGAATAAAGATGCTTGTTGCCTCATCGTCAGATAAAAATCAGATATGGGATGTGGTTGTGGTTGGCGCCGGGGTGGCAGGTTTGTATACCGCCCTCTTGGCAGCTGAATCCGGCAAAAGCATTTTGCTCTTGGCCAAATCAGGCCTGGATGAAAGCAATACCGAACAAGCCCAGGGTGGAATCGCCGCTTCAATATCTGAACAGGATACTCCCCGCTTGCATTTACAGGATACTTTAATCGCAGGCGCGGGCCTTTGCGATTTTGAAGCAGTCAACACCCTCGTCCAAGAGGGCCCCGCTGGTATTAAAAGCCTCATTGAGATGGGCGTGAATTTTGACAAAAATAAATTCGGCCTCGCCTTAACTAAGGAAGGAGCCCATAGCAAGCGGAGGATTCTCCATGCCCGGGGAGATGCTACAGGAAAAGCAATTCGGGAGGCCTTGACGGCCAGGCTCAGTCATTTCCCAAACATAACAGTGAGGACCCATACTTTTGCCCTTGATCTTATCATGGACGCCTCCGGCTGCGCCGGCTTGTTTTGCCTTGATCCAGATGGAAAACTAATTGCTATCAACGCCGCCCATACCGTGATAGCCAGCGGCGGCGCCTGCAAGCTCTTTCAAAATACCACCAATCCGCCGGTAGCTACCGGAGACGGGATTGCCATGGCCTGGCGGGCCGGTGTCCGCCTGGGGGATATGGAATTCGTGCAGTTCCATCCTACTGCCCTGATGCTGGAAGGAGCTCCCCGCTTCCTGATTTCTGAAGCTGTGCGCGGCGAAGGAGCATTATTGCGTAATAGCAGCAAAGAAAGATTCATGCCTCAGTACCATGCCCAGGCTGAACTTGCTCCCAGGGATATTGTCTCCAGGGCAATGGTCAGTGAAATGGAAAAGACCGGGGCCAAAAACCTGTGGCTGGATGTTTCCCCCCTGGCGGATAAAGACTTTCCCAACCGTTTCCCCACAATCTATCATAAATGCGCTGAATTCGGCCTCAAGCTTCCGGGGGATTTAATCCCTGTAGCTCCGGCGGCTCACTACTTCATGGGCGGAATTATTACTGACCTCAACGGAAAGACGGGAGTTCCCGGTCTCTTTGCCTGTGGCGAGGCCAGTTGCAGCGGCGTGCACGGGGCCAATCGTCTGGCCAGCAATTCTCTTTTGGAGGCGCTGGTTTTTGGGCGTAGGATTGCCCAGTCCATTAAGGGGTCAAGCAAAAAGCCGGTTGCTGTTCAATGCCCAGCCCCGGCGCTGCTGCCGGAAAACATCGATGCCCCGGAAATCCTGGAGGAACTGGGGAAAACCATGTGGAATTTAGTGGGTTTGCGCCGGGATGGACAAGGCATGGAGAAGGCCCAGGCAATCTTGACTGCCCTTACGGCCAAAGTCCCTGCCGGAACCTATGCTGATAAAAGGAGCATGGAGCTTGTCAATATGCTTGCCCTGGCTAAAATCATCACCCAGGCAGCTCTGTTGCGGAAAGAGAGCCGGGGCGGCCACTATCGCTTCGATTACCCCCTTAGCCAGCGGGAACAGTTGGGACACTGGATTTTTCAACGGGGACAGGAGCCAAAATTTCAGGCGATGAAGGAGGGCAAGATATGAATAATCTCCTACTGGACCAAAAACTTCGGGATTTCCTAGCCGAGGACTTAGGCAGCGGAGATATAACCAGTTCCTGCTTGCCCAGCGCCGATGTCAGAAGAGGCTGGTTTACCGCTCGCGTCCCCGGCATCATTGCCGGGCTCCCCTTTGCCCAGAGGATATTTGCCCTGCTGGGCGCCAGGCAATGGACGGCATTAATTAAAGATGGCCAAGCCGTAGCGGCCGGAACCCGGCTGGCGTACATTGACGGGCCCGGAGAACTGTTGCTCCAGGGGGAAAGGGTGGCTCTCAATCTTTTGCAGAGGTTAAGCGGAATTGCCACCAAGACCGGAGAGATGGTGGAAATCGTTGGCCTCCATGGCTCAACTCGGATTACAGACACCCGCAAGACCACTCCAGGTCTGCGCTGGTTTGAAAAATACGCTGTCCGCGCCGGCGGCGGCTTTAATCACCGCTGGGGCTTGTATGACGCGGTAATGTTAAAAGACAATCATATTAAATTGGCCGGAGGCATTTGCCAGGCTGTTGCCCAGGTGCGCAAGCAGATCGGCCATACTCTCAAAATAGAAATGGAAGTCGAGACTTTCACCCAATTGCAGCAAGCTCTGGCTGCAGGGGCAGAGATAATCATGTTGGATAACATGACTCCGGCCCAGGTGGCTCAGGCTGTAAGCATCGTAGCTGGGCGGGCAATAACAGAGGCTTCGGGATCTATTGACGCATCTAATCTTGCTGAGTACGCAGCTGCAGGTGTCGACTACATATCAGTGGGGGCTTTGACCCACTCGGTGCAGGCTCTGGATATAGGTTTCGATCTCGATCAACCTAAATAAGACCCAGGTGAGGCGTTTATGACAAATTCCTTTTTTTTGGGCAACTTAAAAATTAATCCCCTGTGGCTGGCGCCAATGGCAGGGGTAACAGATAAACCTTTCCGGGCTCTGGCCAGGGAGCTGGGCTGCGACCTGGCCTTTACCGAAATGATCAGCGGCAAGGCAATTGAATTCAAGAACCCCAGGACCTGGGACATGTTAGATATAGAAGGTGAATCGCCAATCGGCGTCCAGCTTTTTGGCTCCTGTCCCCAGGTGCTCTCCGCTGCTGCCAAGGTCGCTGAGGCTGAAGGGGCAAACTTGGTGGATATTAACATGGGTTGTCCCGTGCCCAAAATAGTCGGCAACGGCGAAGGCGCCGCCCTAATGCGCAATCCCCAGCTGGCGGAGGCAATTGTCCGCCAGGTGGCCGCCGCTGTTTCCATTCCCGTTACAGTAAAAATCCGGGCGGGTTGGGATAAGAATTCAGTCAATGCCCCATCCCTTGCGGAGAGGCTGGCTGCAGCCGGAGCTGCCGCAATCACTGTCCATGGCCGCACCCGGGAACAGATGTACAGCGGCCAGGCAAATTGGGGAATCATTGCCCAGACAGTCAGGGCTGTAGACATTCCCGTCATCGGCAATGGCGATATCTGGTCAGGCAGGGATGCCCTGGCCATGCAGGAGCAGACAGGCTGCGCCGGCATCATGCTGGCCAGAGGCATTCTGGGCAATCCTTGGCTGTTTGCCGAAGTCAAGGCCGCTCTACAGGGCAGAGTGTATCAACCCCCTTCCCTTGAACAAAGGATTCAAATGTCTTTGCGCCACTTGCGCATGGAGTTGGCTTATCGCGGTCAGGACAGGGGCATGTTGTTCATGCGCAAACACCTTGCATGGTACTTAAAGGGACTGCCTGGAACCGCCGCTCTAAAGGGGGAAATCTTTACCCACACTTGTCCCCGCGTAATTGAGGAAATGCTGCTGACATATTTAGCAAGCAACCGCTGACGGCCAGCGGTTTTTGTTGTATAACAAAGGAAAAAAGAGTATACTTATAACACTGTAGACAAATTTGTGCACAGGTGGTGAGAAAGCTGGAACTGGTGCGTATTGGCGATAAAATCATCAGTCGCCAACAAATTGATCGCTGGATTACACGAATACTCGACCTTCGCCGTCAGGGTTATTCCCAGCAGGATGTGGCTCAAAACCTGAAAATTGACCGCACATTTATTTCCCGCCTGGAAAGTCTCGGTGAATTGCGCAAAGGCGGAGGGGTTGCCGTCGTCGGTTTTCCCGTTGCCAATGTCAAAGGCCTGGAGAAGATCTGCCGCAAATACGGTGTGGACTGGTGGCTTCTCCTCAGTGAAGAAGAGCGCCTGGCCTTTGTCAGGAGAGGCGGCCTGGAATTATTTAACGAGGTCATGAGCATTCTGGCCACCATAAGGCATTATGATACTGTTGTCGTCATGGGATCCAACAAGCGGGTCCAGCTTGTGGAAGCCCTGCTGGACAGAGATGTCATCCCCCTGGTTTTGGGAGAATCGCCGTTAAAAGAAGATGTTGAAGTAGATTTGGACGAATTTGAACGCATAATTAAGGCTTTATGCCGCAAG
>DIPE01000044.1:0-133 GCA_002427015.1 Firmicutes bacterium UBA5496
CGATATAACCTGGACTCAACAGTTTTTTCAGAAATACCTTCCTTGGCGGCAATCTCTCGGTAGGAAAGCCGGTTAAAGTAATACTCATTAATTGCTTTGCGGTAAATAGCAGGCAACTGCTGCACTTCCTCCC
>DIPE01000044.1:335-5821 GCA_002427015.1 Firmicutes bacterium UBA5496
GCTAGGGATGGGGGTCTCCTTTTCTCTCTGCGCAGGTGGTCCAAGGCCTTATTGACAGCGATTCTCACCAGCCAGGTAGAAAAGGAGGATTCCCTGCGGAATTTATTCAGGGAAAGGAAGGCCTGGAGAAAAGCCTCCTGGGCAATATCTTCCGCCGTGTTTGGGTCTCGAAGAATTTTGAGGATAGCCGTGTAAACAAGGCTGCTGCAGCTTTCAACCAGGGGACGAAAGGCCTGATTATCTCCTGCCAATACTGCTTCGATTAACATATGTTCATCGATACCTACCGCCCCCTTTTGCTCCTCTATTCTTTTAGACGCTGCCAAAAGAAAAAACCCTGCAATCTGAAATCGTTATTTTATAGCCAGCTCTCTTATACCATATGCCTGTTAAATAGGAAAGACGAGCTAATAGACAAAGAAACACTCTACAGGCACAAACAAATTGCGTTGACACCACTTCCAGTATTTGCTAACCTGGAGTAAAGCAGAATATCTGGGAGGGGATAGTATCGAGAGGTCAAAAGTCACTATCGGCAGAAAGCCGCTAAAAATGGCAGCAGCAAGACTTGTCTTTTGGTTTTTAGGCCGGGGGGTTCAGGCAGCGGCCAAACATGACAGCCGCATCCGCCAAGAAGTCGCTGAGTGGAGCCCCGACTGCTCAATTATGCTGAAAATTAACCCCCGGGGCCCGGTAATGACAGTGCATAAGCTTGCAGGCGAAATCAAATACATGGGCTCCAGTCCGCCCCAAGACCCGGAATTGGCTATTTACTTTAAAAATATCGAAGGGGCCATCCCTGTTCTCACGGGGCAAAAGGGCCTTGCCCAGGCCTATGCTGAACACCGCTTCACCCTAAAGGGAGACATCGGTTTGGGCATGTCAGTGGTGCGCTGTATGTACCTGCTGGAAACATATCTCTTTCCTAAGTTTATCACCAGAAAGATTCTCAAGCGGGTGCCCCAAAAGGAAGTCAGCAGCTTGAAAATCTATTTGGCAACACTGTTTGGCTAGGAGGAATGAAAAATGATTCCAGACTACTATGAGTTTCAAAACTCAGTTAAAATCCTCTCCGGCAAAAACGCCTTGGAGAACATACCCTTTGAACTCTATAATCTGCAAGCCAGCCGTCCTATTGTCCTCACCAACGAAATGCTCGAGAAAATCGGGCTGGTGCAAACAGTGATCAAATCCTTTGCCGAGCAGGAGATCAGCATTGGCGCAGTCTACACTGATATTCCTGCAGACTCTTCCGTCGAAGTGGTCAATGAGGCCGCCCGGGTCTTCCGGGAACAAAACTGCGATTCCATTATCGCCATCGGCGGAGGCTCTGTCATCGACACCGCCAAGGGCCTGAGCATTGTCATCACCCAGGACACTGATGACATCATGAAGTACATGGGCAGCGAGATCATCACCCGCAAAAAACATCTTCCCTTTATTGTTGTCCCCACCACAGCAGGCACCGGTTCCGAAACCACACTGGTGGCAGTAATCGCCAATCCCAAGCGCAAAGTAAAGATGGAATTCTTATCCTACAACCTCCTGCCTGATGTGGCCGTGCTGGATCCCAGGATGACCACAACCCTGCCCCCCCGGCTGACTGCCTCTACGGGCATGGACGCTCTCAGTCATGCAGTGGAAGGGTATACCTGCCTGCAGAAAAATCCCCTCAGTGACGCCTATGCCTTTGCCGCCATCAACCTCATCCGGGAATACCTGGACAGGGCAGTGGAAAATGGCAAAGATGAAAAAGCCAGACTGGCAATGGCCAATGCCTCAATGCTGGCGGGAGCAGCCTTCTCCAACTCCATGGTGGGATTGGTCCACGCCATCGGCCATGCCTGCGGCGGGGTCAGCCAAGTTCCCCACGGCGATGCCATGGGCATTTTGCTGCCTTGGTGCATGGAATACAATATGGACAAGCTGGGAGAACTGTATGCCCAGCTGCTGCTGCCTCTGGCGGGAGCCGATGTTTACGCTGCCACCCCGGCAGAAAATCGGGGTCAAAAGGCTGCAGACACTATCCGCCAGATGACTGCCAAGTTTAATAAAATCTGCGGCTTGCCCGTCAACTTGCAGCAGGCCGGAGTTAAAAAAGAAGACCTGGCAAGAATAGCAAAAACTGCCCTCAATGACGGGGCAGTCATCATCAATCCCAAGGAATCTGAGTATGAGGACATCTTGGCAATCCTGAACAAAGCCTACTGACATTTGAATAACCGCCGTCAGGCGGCTATTTTTTTGAGTTAGTCATGCCCCATCCCGGCCCAGAGGCAACTGATCCTCCAGGGATTCCAGCTTCGCCTTTATCAGTTCAAGGAGAGTATCCGCCGGCACTCTTCCCTGGTAATAAACATGGTATACGTACTTACCCTCCTGAACAATGATTTCGTAGAAATTGCCATTGTGGTACTTCCACAAGGCGTCAAAAGCGGATTCAGTCTTGAGCAGCTTACTGCCATCGTAGCCGTATACTTCGCGGCCGGGGGAATAGTCCCTCAATCCCTCTGCTAATCTCGCAGCCAGCCAGTTATTTCTGGCCTCATAGCAGGAAGTGACCAAAAGAGTATCATAGGGAACAATCTCTGTTAGCAAACCTGCATATTCAGTTGAGTTCCACTGCCTGGGAACCAGCAGACTGTGCTCAGTCCAGCAAATGTTCAATGTATCTAGTTTTTCAGCAGCTTCTAGGGGATACAGCGGCGCCTCCGGGGCCAAATCGGCAATGCGCACCACCGGCAAATCCCCCTGGGGCAGGGGTAAAATGTACTGCTGCTCAGAAACTTGCACTATCAGATTAACTGCGATGAAGAGGAAGACAAGGACCACTGCCAGCAAGAATGCCGGCTTGGAGACCAGGACTTTGCCGTACTTTTTTTTATGCTCCAGGGGCAGCCCCTGACGTAAAATTTTAGCCTTCTCAAAAACAGCAAACACTCCCAGCCCCATCCAAACTAAAATCGAAGCCATGAGGATAATCAGCACAAAGTCAGCCACACTCCCCCGCAGGAGTAATCCCGTCAGGTATTTTCCATACATCAGAGAATAGGGCAAAAATATTGCCGCCAGCAGCAATAATGCCGCCCCTAGCCGGAGCAGGCAGGCCCAAAACAGCGGGCGCAAAGTCCCGGCCTGTTCCTGGGGATCGGTGTGGATTTCCGGAATGGCGCTGTCCCCAGTGGCCCGGAATATCTGCAGCCGACCATAGCTGGCGACATATTCCCAGCCTCCCTGGCGATAAAAATCTACCCTGTCTTGAAAATCTGGACTGGATTTCTTGGCGATTTCACATCTGTAGCGGACTTGCTCCGGCTCTCCCCTGGTAAACACCGCAGTCAGCAGTCCCCTGCGGGAAAAATGCCAGCCCCGGGCAGCCATATCCCCCAGCCAGGACTCTATTTCCTCCACCTGCCACTCATCGAACCACCAAAATTTACGAAGATTCTGCGTATTCTTCATTCTTCTCCCTCCCCTGCCAGCCCTTTCCCGTCCTTTACCAGGGCAGTCAAACGCTGGTATTCATCCACCAAAGCCAAGCGGCCCATGGCTGTGATTGAATATGTCTTTCTGCGTCCGTCATCCTCTTCCAGCTGAATAAGCTTTTCCTTCTCCAGCCTGTTCAACACTCCGTACAAGGTGCCGGGACCCATGACAACCCTGCCCCGGGAGATTTCTTCAATGGCGGCCATGATGGCGTATCCGTGCCGGGGCTGGCATAGAGCAAGCAAAATATAGTACATTGCCTCAGTCATCGGCCCTCTATCCTTGGCCACAAAAACACCCCCTATTATGCCTTACGATATATCGCATGACATAATAGTAACATGGCTCTCTTCTTATGTCAACAAAAAAAACGCCTGGCGGCGTTTTTTACATTTCTTCAGGGGCCTCGATGCCCAGGAGACTTAGGCCGTTGGCCAGCACCTGCCTGGTGGCGTCAATGAGGGCCAGGCGGGCAGCCCGGACAGCGGGTGGGGCATTGAGCACAGGACACTGATGATAAAAGCGGCTGAACTCCTTGGCCACATCGATGAGATAGCGGGCGACAAAGGAAGGCTTGCAGGTTGCCCCCGCCCGCTCAATTGCCTCGGGAAACTTGCTGAGGACGGAAACAAGGGCGTTTTCATATTCACCCTCCAGCAGGGACAGATTGAATCCCGGCTCCAGGGGGGCTTTGCGCAGAATGCTACAGATACGGGCATGGGCATATTGAATATAGGGAGCGGTTTCGCCGGAAAAGTCCATAACCTGATCCCAGTCAAAATCAATATCCTTGATTCTGTCATTGCTTAAATCACCGAAGATAAGGGCCCCTACACCCACCTGCCGGGCAACTTCCTCTTTATTGGGCAAATCCGGATTCTTTTCGGCAATAATCTCCGTGGCCAGGTCGATGGCCTCAGTAAGAACATCATCGAGAAAGACCAAACTGCCCTGGCGGGTGGACATCTTGCCGCCATTAAAGCGAATCATGCCAAAGGGTATGTGCTGGCAGTTCTCCACCCATGGCTTGCCCATCTTCTTGAGGACGGCAAAGAGCTGGCGAAAGTACAGGGTCTGATCGACGCCAACTACATACAGGGCCTTGGCAAACCCCCAGGTGTCGTGCCGGTAAATTGCCGCCGTCAAATCCCTGGTGGCATATAGGGTGGCGCCATCCTGCTTGCGCAGCAGGCAGGGCGGCATCCCTTCCTCTTCCAAATTGACAATCCAGGCCCCCTGGGATTGTTCCAGTAGACCCAAAGCGTCTACAGCCGCAATTGTCTCGTCCAGCATTTTATTGTAAAAACTTTCCCCATGCCAGCAGTCAAATTCCACTCCCAGCCGGGCGTAAACCCGCTTGAATTCAGCCAGGCTTATATCCCGGAAACGCTGCCATAATTCAGTTGCATAGGAATCCCCGTCTTCCAGCTTTTTAAACCAGCCCCGGCCCTCGGCCTCCAAGCCAGGGTCGGCCTCGGCCTCCCGATGGAAGCGCACATACAGTTCATACAGATGGTTAATGGGGTCCTGCTGCAGCAGAGCCTCATCGCCCCAGTGCTGATAGGCTGCAATCAGCTTTCCGAACTGGGTGCCCCAGTCGCCGATATAGTTAATGCCCACGCATTTATAGCCCAGGGCGGCATGAATCTTGTACAGAGAATTGCCGATAATTGTTGAGCGCAAATGCCCGATGCCAAAGGGCTTGGCGATATTAGGGGCGGAATAGTCTAAAACCACTGTCTTGCCCTTGCCCTCATCGCTTTTGCCGAAATCCCCTCCCCAGCGGAGAATTTCACCTACCGTATATTCCGCCAGCTTTGATCTGTCGGCATAAAAGTTGAGGTAAGGTCCCATGGGCACAACCTTCTCAAACAGCGGGTCTGTCGGCATTTTTTCTGCCAAATCGGCAGCGATCTTTTGCGGGGCCGCTCTATGTATTTTTGCCAGCTTAAAGCAGGGGAAGGCGAAATTCCCCATCTCAAGACTGGGGGGCGACTCCA
>DIPE01000044.1:5974-7226 GCA_002427015.1 Firmicutes bacterium UBA5496
AACTTCATCACAATCACTTCCAGTGTCGTTTACTTCATATTATAGCCAAACCTACTGATAAGGACAACTTGTCTTTATAGATTGGCATCAGCCCCGGCAATCTGCTATACTTTGGGCGTAAGAGCAATAGGAAAGAAGGTCATGAAATGAACAAGATTGCCAGAGTCTTAAAGAAAATAATCCCTACCCGCCAGGACGGGTTCAAATCGCCATTCCGCCAGTGGGTGGAAATGCTCTGGCTGGGCGCCTTCTATAAGCTTTCGCCATTGGAATACCGCGCCTTTGAATTTGGCAAACTGGGGGTCAACAAAAAACATATCCGTTCCTATCTCCGGGTAAATGACGCCGAAAAAAAATTGCGCCGCACCCTTAACTCCCGGGCCTGGGCGCCAATGCTGACAAATAAACTCCTGTTTAACAGCTACTTTAGCCAGCGGCAAATCCCTGTGGCCAAACTCTATGGAATGTTTCATCCTCAATTCGGCAGTGACATTGAAGGCAATCCCCTGCGCACCAGGGAAGACCTGCAAAGATTAATCACTGAAAAGGGCATTGACCAGTTTGTCGTCAAGCCCCTGGCCGGCAAGACAGGGGTTGCAGTCCTGGTGCTTGAGCTTGTTGAGAAAACCCCCGAAGACATTATCTTTGAAGACAGGGCAGGGGAACAATATAACCTGGACCGCCTGGTGAAGCATATGTCCAGACCCGTGCAATTTACCGAACAGGGATTCCTCCTGGAAGCCAGGGTAGTAAACCATCCCGACATTGCCCGGTTCAATCCCAGTTCAGTCAATACCTGCCGCCTTGTCACCTTCATGAACCAAGAAGGCGAACTGAGCATCATCCTCTCGGTGCTCCGCATCGGCGTCCAAGGCAAAAATACCGACAACTGGCATACCGGCGGCCTGGCCGCCGCCATTGATCCGGCCACGGGCATCCTGGGGGAAGGCCTTATCCGCCCAGATTTTCGCAGCGGCGGCTGGCACTCTGCCCATCCGGACACCGGCGCAGTCTTTAAGGGCCAGCGTATCCCCGATTGGGACAAGATTGTCGCCTTGATCTATAAAGCCGCCCGCATGACTCCGTTTATCCGCACCATTGGCTGGGATGTGGCCGCTACCCCTGAAGGCCCGGTCATTATCGAAGCTAACTTCAGCTGGGGCCCGATGATGTGCCAGGCCTGCAACGGGGGGCTACTCACTCCCGAACTCCGAGGGGAGTTTGCGAAATTCGGCCTCCGCTTCCCCAGTTA
>DIPE01000022.1:0-1377 GCA_002427015.1 Firmicutes bacterium UBA5496
AACTCTGGAATCAGGGATAAACAGGGAGATTGAGAAAGCCATATAAGAAGAACCCCGCATCTGTGGGGTTTTAATTTAATCAGGAGCAATGGCCTGGGAGGGCTTATTATTGCAAATAAAAGAGGAGTAAATGTCACAAAAGCGAAATATCTATTATACGCATAATATGGCAGAAAGGTGTTGACAAAAGTGAGGGGTTTGGCTCGGGAATTGAACAAATTAAACTCATCCCTTCCCCCCAGGCTTTATTTATCCAGCCTGCTCCAAGAAGTGACTGATTACCTTGGCTTTAGGGGCGGCGTAATCCTAAAACTTGCAGGGGGGCAAAAAACACAAGTTGTTGCCGATAATATTGGGGATGAATTGAAAGCAAGTCTGATTGCATTCCTGCCAGCTCTGAAGGAGACAGCCTGCCTCCAGCAAACTGTCGTGCTGTCAGAATCTAAGTTGCCAAGTGAATTCATCGCTCAAGGCATTATCAGTATGTATTGGCTGCCGGTAATCAGCGCCAATAAGCTGGCGGGGGCTTGTGTCTGGCTGTCGGACAACTTGCCCCCCTCCATTCCGCTGGAGGAATTAGAATATATCGCTGCACTGGTGGCTGTTTCTCTGGGGGGGTATAGCCGGATTCACAAGCTAAATGTCAACGCTGTCAGCCTGAAAAACGAAATCAGAGAGGGAAAAAGAGCGGAAGAGCTCAATTTTCAGCTGGCTGAAGATATTAATTTATTGTTAAACACCTCCGGCGAAGGACTATATGGAATTGATCTGGAAGGAAAATGCACCTTCGTCAATAAAGCCGCCTCCAGGATGCTGGGTTATTCCCCCGAGGAATTGCTGGGGTACCGCATGCATGAGCTTATTCACCATACCAGGCCCGATGGCAGCAAATATCCAGCTGAGGAATGCGACATTCACACGTATCAGCAAGGTACCGGCAGCAGGGAACAGGATGAACTGCTCTGGCGCATAGACGGCACTTGCTTTCCCGCTGCTTGCAGCGCTTATCCTATTATCCGTGAAGGGCAGCTTCTTGGCGCTGTGGTGACCTTTGCCGATGTCACATATTATAAGCAGATTGAAAAAAGGTTAAAAGATTCTGAGGAGCTTTCCCAGGCAATTGTCAATGAGCTGCCGGCATATATTGCAATGATTGATGCCCATGGTATAATCCGCACCGCTAACACCCCCTGGAAAAACATAACTGCCCTGCATCCCGACATATTCAGGGGGGTGGAAGAGGGAGAAAATTATGTTGAGTTCTGCAGGAAGCCTTCAGAACTATTGGCAGAGGCTATGCCTAAATTTGCCGATGCAATTGGCTCAATCATTCGCGGCGAGTTGGAAGAATATTATTTGGAATTCCCGTGCCAGCTG
>DIPE01000022.1:1523-4963 GCA_002427015.1 Firmicutes bacterium UBA5496
CGGGCCAGCAGGATGGCTGGGACAGGCCCCGTCAGACTTATGGTTTGCTATTTGGATATCACCAGTCTAAAAGAGGCAGAGCAGAAAAATAAACGCTTGGCTGAGAATAATCATTTGATTCTCGATTCTTCTGGTGAAGGCATATTCGGAGTCAATCCCCAGGGCAAAATTGTTTTTGTCAATCAGGCTGCCTGCAGTCTTTTGGGGTATAAGACAGAGGACCTCCAAAATCAATTATTAACTAATGTTATTTATCACTGCCAGAATGAAAGCCTTTCCCAGGAGAAATGCCCCGTGGAGGAGACATTGCGCACTGGGGAATTGATTTGGGTGGACAGAGACCTCTTTTGGCGCAAAAACGGTTCGCCTCTGCCGGTGCAATACTCAGCGGCCCCCATGCATGAAGAAGGCAAAATCCGCGGTGCAGTAGTTGTATTCTCTGACCTGAGCAAAATCCTTGAGGCCGAGCATGCCCGGCGGGATGCAGATAATTTTGCCCGCTCGGTAGTAAATGGCTTGTCAGCGCGGATTGCGATTATGGATAGGGACGGACAAATTATCGGTACAAACCCTGCCTGGCAGCGATTTTCTTTGGCCACTGCTTCCCAGCCATTTTCCGCAGAATTTGCCCAAGGATTATCGGCTGTTGCCAGCCGTGAGCAAAAAGAGTTTCATATGGAATATCCCTGCAATGTCAGCGGTGAAACCCGCTGGTTTCAGGGAACAGTGCGCAGTTTGTCGGAAGAGCGCTTGATTGTAGTACACGAAGATATTACCGAAAGAATACGGGCAGTAGAAACTCTAAAATTGGCGAAGGCGGCTGCCGAGGAAGCCAGCCGGGCAAAAAGCGAATTTTTAGCGAACATGAGTCATGAAATTCGCACGCCCATGAATGCAATTATTGGCATGGCAGAACTCCTGGAAGATACAGCTCTTGATTCCCAACAAAAGCAATATGTCAGCATCTTCCGGACGGCAGGAGACCATTTGCTGAGTTTGATTGACAATATCCTGGACTTGTCGAAAATTGAATCCGGCCGCCTGGAGCTGGAATCTGCCGAGTATAACATTGGCGAACTTGTAGAAGATACGGCGACGTTTTTCGCTGTATCAGCCCATCGCAAAAATCTGGAATTAACCTGTCAAGTGGAAAAATCAGTTCCGCACACAGTGAAGGGTGACCCGGGAAGGGTTCGGCAGATTCTGGTAAATCTTGTGGGCAACGCAATCAAGTTTACCCAAAAAGGCGAAATCGATATTCAGCTTCAGGTCAAGCAAGACTCCCAGGAATTATTGTTTACTGTTTCTGATACGGGGATTGGCATCCCCCAAGATAAAATCGACAGGATATTTTCGGCTTTTACCCAGTATGACTCTTCCACTACCCGTAGATACGGCGGCAGCGGTCTGGGATTGAAAATTTCCAAACGCCTGGTAGAGATGATGGGAGGCAAGATTTGGGTAGAGAGCAGGCCAAAGGCGGGCAGCACTTTTTCTTTTACGGTTCCCTTCCAGGTGGGTTCCCAGGGGAAGGCGGCCTCCAGGCAGCATTTGTCTCATCTGAAGACACTGGTAATCGATGATAATGCTACTAATCTGCTAATTTTGAAAGAATACCTTAGTCCTTTGGGGGCAGATGTTCATCTGGCAGCTGATGGCAATAAGGGATTGGAACTGTTTGAACAGGCATTTGCATCTGGGCAGGGCTTTGATTTAATCCTGCTGGACTGCCGCATGCCTGATATGGACGGTTTTGATGTAACCAGGCGTATTCGGGAGGACTATAAGAGCAAAGATGTGGTAATTATGATGCTCACCTCTGATAACAGCAGTTCAGATATCCAAATTTGCCAAGAACTCAACATTAATGCCTACTTGGTAAAACCCGTCAGAAGAAGGGAATTGATGGATACAATTCTTTCTGTGCTAGCGGGAGAAGTGGTTTTCCGGGAGGTCCCCTTCCCTGTGGATTCAACACCTGCAACTGATACTAAAGCCCGAATCCTGCTAGTTGATGATTCCCAGGACAATATTTTGCTGGTCCAGACCTACCTTAGCAAGGGTGGCTTTTACGTAGATACTGCTGAGAATGGAGAAATAGCAGTAGCCAAATACAAGGCCAAGGAATATGATTTGGTTTTGATGGATATGGAGATGCCAATTATGGATGGCTATACTGCTACTGGCTTAATCCGGGAGTGGGAAAAACAAAAAGGGCGCCGGCCGGCGCCTGTCATTGCCCTGACAGCCTATGCTTTTGAAGAAGATTTGCAGAAAAGCCTGGCCGCAGGTTGTACAGATCATGTGACAAAACCTGTGCGCAAGCAAAAACTGCTGCAGGTGCTTGCACAATACTTGAAGGGAGAGGCATAATGGAAAAAATAGTGGCAAGCGTAGATGCTGATTTGGCGGATTTGATTCCAGGGTATCTTGCTAACCGCATCAACGATTTGGCGGTTATTTGTAATTCCCTGGGGGCAGAGGACTACGATACAATCCGGAGGTTGGCCCATCGCATGAAGGGATCCGGGGGCGGGTACGGTTTCGACGGCATTACCTCCATTGGCGCGGCAATGGAGCAGGCTGCGGTTCAAAAGAATTCAGGGGAGATCAAGCGACAAGTCCAAGTCCTCGAAGACTATCTGGATAAGGTGGAGATAACCTATGTATGATTTCAGCAAGCCATTTCTACTCTGCGTTGATGATGACCCAGATATCTTGCGGCAGCTTGGGGTTTTCCTGGAAGACCGATACAATATCGTCACTGCCGAAAATGGATATTGCGCTCTGCAGGTGCTAGCCAGTATCAAACCCAGTGTAATCTTGCTGGACGTAATGATGCCAGATATGGATGGTTATCAGGTCTGTTCTCGGCTGCAGGAAAATCCGGACACCGCCTGGATACCAGTAATTTTTATTTCCGCTTTAGGGGAAGAGCAAGACCGGGCCAGGGCCTTTGCTGCAGGAGCGGTGGATTATCTCGTCAAGCCAGTTAATCGCCAGACTGTTAGGGAATTGGTGGAGAAACATCAGTGCACCGGCAAGCGCTGGGCCAAAACACACAAAATAGCAGACAGCAAAAATTACAGCCCCCGCTCTTCCAGGTCTGTCCAGGAGTTTGTCTGCGATCATTTTCATCTGGAGGGGAACGCAAGAGAACAGATGGCTGCAGCCCGGGATCGGGAAATCTATACTGTCGCCGCTGAAATCGGAATAAGCCCAATGGAAATAGCTCAGGCTTTTGCACAGTTTAAAGCGGTGCCTTATATAGAATTTCTCAGCTGGGACAGTATCATGCTGGGGGCATTGCCAACGCCATTTTCTAAGGCAAACAATGCTTTGGTCATCAATTATCGGGGAGAGGATACTTTGGTGGTCAGCAACCCCTTTGATATGATTCTTCAGGACTCTCTCAGCGCCGTCCTGGAACCCCGGATACT
>DIPE01000022.1:5048-10653 GCA_002427015.1 Firmicutes bacterium UBA5496
TGGAACCCCGGATACTAGACAATATCGCTGTGACTGACCCAGATAATATTGCCCTGCTATTTGAGAAAGAGCCGGCACCTTATATGGCTGACCGGATTATTGCTCTGGCTGTAAGGAATCAAACCTCAGAAATTCGCATTGACGCCCAGCAACGGAGTTACATTGTCCAGTTTCGGGCAGATGGTCAGTTCACTGAACTGACAAGACTGAAATGGGATATGGGACTCAAGCTGATCGCTCGTTATAAAGTTCTAGCGGGGATAGCCGCTGCGGATAAGATGAGAGCCCATGACGGGATGTATGCTCATCCGGTAGGGGACAAGTCCTGCTATCTGCGTCTGTATCTTACCCAAACCCCCTATGGTGATTCTTTGATTATTCGCCTTATAGATATATCTTAATTGCTTTTGCTTATATAGGATAATAGCCAGCCATAAAAAATAGCCTTTGCGCCATGCATAGATGGAACAAAGGCTTTTTCTAATATTCCCAGAGTTAGCTAGGAGACAGGGGCTGCAGGTCAATATCCAGTTCGCTGTCCCCGTAGCTGAAAAACCAGTTGGCTTCAGTAGTGAGAGGAGTCAGGTCAATGTCCTCAAGGGGACAGGCAATCAGCATATTATTGGCCAGGGCAGCCCTCAGGGGTTTAAAGGCAAATTGCCGGAGACAGTTGTCAAAGACGCTGCCGGAGCTGTTGAGAATGTGGCGGATGCCTTTATCCCGGCAATACTGGATTGTCTTGTACACTAGGGCAGGCAGGCCCGGTGACCGGGGGGCGCCCACGTAGTCCACAATGATGCAGGAACCCCTGTCTGTAATGCGAAAGACCAGCATTGCCAAGGGTTTATCCCTATCCCGGGCCAGCACGAATTTGTAATCTTGGCGGGGACGCTGGTTATAGCGCCAGCGGAGATACGGGTAGCTCCGCTCTACAAGCACAGCAAAGGAGTCTTGCATCTGAGACCAGATTACTTCAACAGAAGAGGGGGCAGCGGGGAGAATGGCGGTTTCAACGTGGCCGGCCTCTTTGGCCAGAGCAGCGATTCGCCCCTTGTCCCAACTTTGGTAGAGGCAGTTGCCTATGCCTGCCAGAGGCTTCAAGAGGGGCAGCCGGGATATGTTTGCTTGGATGTCCAGGGGGCGGAGCACTGCTCGCCGTTCCAGGAGAAAGTCCCAGCCGAATTTTTCATAGCCGGGATAGGAATTCGAGTTGGCAAAGCCCAGGATGAGGTGAATGCCTAACTCCTTTGCCCGGGCCAGGCTGTATTCGGTCATTGCCCGGAAGATACCCTGACGCTGGTAGTCAGGATGGGTCATGGTCTTGACTGACCAAGCGGCCAAATACCTCTTGCCGGCGATGCGCAAGGGGACGGGAAGTAAGCCGTCTGAGGCGATTACTTTGTCCTTATCCCTGGCAATATGGAGGAGATGTCCTCCCTGGGGATTAAAAATGTTCTCGCTAAAAAGCCATTGGTACATCGCCTTGTCGGTCACAGCTCTTCTGCCGTAGATGGCGCGGCTTAGCTGGACAAAACCGGCGAAATCCCCCTGAAAATCCAGCTGTGAAATTGGATATTTCATTGCCCGTACCCCCTTGGCCCGTGTGGAATCAGCTTTCTTCTCCAGTCTATGCAAGAAATGCCCTAAGGGGGAAAAGAATAATTCTGGCGAGAGGCAGGGATTTGCAGGGTCAATGTGGAATAAATCAAAAAACGGCAGGAGAGGGGAAAAGCCGATGGTGAAAACAGCAATTATTGCCGATGATGATCCTATTTCTCGGGCAAGGGTAGAAGCCTTTGCCATTCAGCAGAATTATAAAATTATCGCTTCGGTGGACAATGGCGCTGATGCGGTTTTGCGTATTTTACAGCACCGGCCGGACAAGATATTTCTGGACGTAATAATGCCCAAACTGGATGGATTGGGCGTCCTTGAAGAGCTGGCTAATTTCCAGGACTATAAGCCTGAGATAACAATGGTCACTTCCTATCGGCGCAGAGAGATAATAGAACATGCGCTGAAACTGGGGGCCAGCGATTACCTAATCAAGACCCCCGCGGGACTGCAGAAGGGCGATAACCTGCTCTTTGATTAAAACTGCACCGACCGACCATCGGTGCTTTTCCCTAATAATTAGGATATTAATAGAGGCAGTGAGCGGAACCAATTATGGGGGTGACGTTAAATGTCTGTCTGTATAGATATTGAACTGATTAAAATTTTGTCTGAGCAGCCAGATTCCCTGGCTCCGGCCACAGAGAGCCCAGGGTTTCGCTTGTATTGGCGCAATTTGGGCAGGGATCCAAGTCAGGCGATTTCCGAGCTGGCAAATCCTGGGCTGGCTGACAGGCTGGCAGGGTTGGCTATGGAGGGCGCAAGCGGCAAGAGCGTGCTTGGCGCTTTGGGCCGCATATCCGGCGTCTCCATTGAGCAACAAGTGACTCGCCATCTCCCCGCCGGGGCGATGTTTGAAGTCAACGTGGAGTTTGTTCCCGGCAGCGACCCGCCGGTTATTGCCGAGGGCAATACTGTGGCAGTGAACTTTTTTGCCTTGGAACTCCGGGGCAACAAACTGTATGTAGGGGACTTTCCCTTGCTATCCTTATTGGCCAACCGCATCCACCGATTATGCACGGCAAGATTGGCTGCCCCCCGGCTTGAGCTTGAAGCCGGCGGACTCCTGGAGAATTTTTTAGCCCGCATGTTGCGGGAAGGCAGCGCCACGTTGTTTTTTACCGTGCCGGTCTCCGGACCTGTTTATAATCTTTGGCAACAGGCGGAAAAACGGCGTGAGGCCGATGTGGAGATGCTGCGCCGGTACATTCATGCAAATGAGCATGGCCCCGCTCTTGCTCGAGAGCTTGAACGCCATTTTGCCTTGAGCGGCAGCGCTGCCCTGGCTGCCAGGTATCCCCTAGGCACCTGGATGTGTCAGGTGGTGGAAGGGGCTTTTGGCCGCAATTTCCTGGTGGATTTACTGTCAAAATCCCATGGTTTTGTGGATGCCTTTGAGGAGGCCAGAAGTAAATTCGGCCTGCCCGAAAAATACAGTTTGGCGGCTTTAAGATGAACTGGCTGCAGCTGATTGAACGCCGTGTTTCGGTGCGTCAGTATGAACCGGATGTAGACGAGGCAACTTTAGCACAGGTTCGCAAAATCTGTGAGCACGCCAAGAGCTATAATTCATCTGCTCTTAAGTACTTTCTCCTGCCGGGCTCTGAGGTGCACAGGCGCCAAAAGAGCATTGGCCCGATTGGGAGAGTTCTCGCTCCCTGGTATATAGCCGCTGTGGCCGCTGGTGACAGTGAAGCTTTGTTCAATCTGGGCTACAGCAGCCAGCGGGTTATTTTGGAACTGACGGCCTTGGATTTAGGCACTTGCTGGCTGGGCGCGCTTTTTGACCGGGAGGCCCTGGGGGACAGTTTGGGCCTGGGGAAGGGCCATGCTGTCAGGGCCCTTATCGCCTGGGGACGGGGCCGCAAGGTTCCGGGAACTGTAGATAAGCAGAGCCGGCGGCTGCCCTCGGAGAAAATAGCTTTCTTTGCCGGGGACAGAGATACCAGGTATCCCTGGCGGACAGTATTGGAGGCAGTGCGCTGGGCGCCCTCTGCCATCAACCGTCAGCCTTGGCGCTTGTGGTTTGGCGCCGGCGCCGTCCACCTTTTCAGCAAGCCCGGGAGACTTGCCCGCTCCTTTGCGCCAATTGATATGGGCATTGCTCTCTGCCATCTGGAACTGGCCTGTAAGCAGCTGGCGATTCCCGGCTCCATTGCCCAAACAGAACATCCCCAGCGCAAGGGCTGGGAATACTGGGTTTCTTACATTTTTGACTAGAGAGAACTATCCGGTTCTCTCTTTTCTTGGTAGCCTGCTTATGGAGGGAAGATAAATGGCTAAGAAAGTGCAAATATATACCGATGGGGCTTGTTCCGGCAATCCCGGACCCGGGGGGTGGGCGGCCATCCTGGTTTTTGGACCACATACTAAAGAAATCAGCGGGTTTGAGCCTCAAACTACAAATAACCGCATGGAGATGACAGCGGTTATCCAGGGATTCCAGGCATTGACAGAGTCCTGTGAGGTTACTGTCTACAGCGACTCCAATCTGGTGGTCCAGGCCTTTAACAGCGGCTGGCTGGCCAGCTGGCTCAAGACTGATTTCAAGCAGGGCAAGGTGAAGAATATTGACTTGTGGCAGGAGATGCTAAAGGCGATTAAGCCTCATCAAGTGCGCTGGGTGTGGGTCAAAGGCCACGGGGACAACCTACTGAACAATCGCTGCGATGAATTGGCCCGCAAGGCAATCACTGACAATTCCTGAGCCCCAATTAAAGCAAAATTAGGTGGTGCAAGCCAGATGGAAACCTGGTGGTTGTCAATCCCATATATTATTCTGGCAGTGTTAGCGGGGGTCAGATTTTATCTTTTGTCCGCCCTGCCCACTCCACCGGCAGGGAGAATTTGTGTCCAGGAGCACCTGTCAAAACATAAAAGCATAAAATGGTACAAGTGGTGCCTGCGGGAGCTGAAAGATTTAGCTGTAACGGGGATGCTTACACTGCTGGCTAGCGCTTGGCTCTCAGGGCTAATCCCCTGGTTTAGCTTGGCCATCCTGGCTGTGCTGGCGGCGCTGCTCCTGGTAAAGTCAGCGGTTCTGCTGGTGCTGTGGCTGATGTGCGCAGGCTGCTGGCTTCCAGACTGGCTCTGTTCTTTGGCTGCAGCCGCCCTGCTTCCTCCTGCGGAACCCGCTCCAGGTTTGCGGGCAGCATGTTGGGGCGGCGCCTTTGTCCTCGCTGGGGCCGCTGCCCTGACCGCCTGGGCCCAAACCGGAGATTTGCTTCTGCTGCTTCCGAGTTTTCTTTTGCTGACCCTGGGTTTTGTCTCTTTGCTCAGGGGGGTCTTCCCGGAAAAAAGCGGGGAGGAAAGTAATAATCCTAAAGACGCTGGCTGAGCACAATTCTAAATACAATGCTGCCAGCAGGCCTGAACTTCAGGCCACTGGGGAGGTGGGAAAATGAGCGCCATATCCGGCCGGGTAGGCGGAGTGATTGGCGGATTCTCTGTCAGCTGCACCGTTGCAGAGGGATCAGTTTTTGGCCGCATGGGCGGCTTGCTCCGGGGCGGGAATATCGACTTAGTCTATGACAGCACAAAAATCTCTGGCCGCCTGGGCGGAATTATCATTGGCAAAGACGTCAACCTCTTGAGACAAGGCAATTCTTTGCGAGGGCGTTTGGGCGGGGCTGTGGACGGCAAAGATTTATTTTTGGAAACTGACGGCCAGAAAATTTGGGGCCGGGTGGGCGGAGATTTTATCGGGTTTTCTGTGGATTTGCATTTTGAGCATGGCCAACTCCGGGGCCGGCTGGGCGGGGAAGTCATCGGTCACGATGTAAACCTCCAGGCTTCGGAATCCCAGCCTCTGATGGCTGCTTTAATTGCCTGCCTCACGTATTATTATTACAAGGTGACTGATACAGGGCACCACCAATCCTTCAGTTCTCATAGCTAAAATCACGGAATCTGTCTGTGTCCAGAATCTTCCTGTCCCATAAGGGGGCTTTGCCGGTATAGCAGAACAATACCGAGGCACACTATGGGAAAG
>DIPE01000016.1 GCA_002427015.1 Firmicutes bacterium UBA5496
AGGGCTGGCAAGAGAGGGCTGCGGCATCCTCTTTTCTTCCCACCAGCTTCTGGAGATGGAGAAAATCGCTTCCCGCAATATCTTCATCAGAGCAGGGGAAATCGTCTCCCAGGAACAGGCCCAAGCTGAAGCTGCTGTCCGCAGCTACAGGCTTTTCCTTGACCGGGAGGAGGGGGATCTGGAGATTCTCGCCAATCTCAAAAAAGCCGCTGTCCTTGAAGACTTTGAAACTGATGCCCATGAGCTGGTTTTTACCCTGACAGATATCAAATATTGCGCAGAGGTCCTTACCGCGCTCTTGGCCAATGGACGGCAGCTCAAGGGGATTATGCCTCTCACCGCCAATATTGAAAATCTCTACAACAGTATCTATAAGCCAGGTGCATAAGATGAAGGGCTTAATTTATTATGAACATACGCGGTTTTGGCGGTCAGGGAAAAACATAGTTGTCTTGCTGGCTTTTGCTGTCGTTCTCCTGGGCTTATTTGTCTTTAACACTATATTGGACAAATCCTACTGGAGCAAACAAACTGAACTTCTATATGATGAATTGACAGCGATTAATAATGAAATCTCCGCTGTGGAAGCCCAAACTGAGACGGCAGAGCGCAACAACCCCGAAGATACTGAAGCCCTGGAAGAATTGGCAAGACAATATGATTATTACCGCAGTCAGTATCTCTATAACTACCAGCAAAGAACATTAGCCCGGTTATACAGTCCCGAGCGTGCTCAGGAAAGGATTGAGCTGGCCATTGAACGGGACAAGCATATCCTCAAAGGTCTGGAAGCAGGCTATGACTTCCTGGGCCAGACCCAGGAGCAAGTCAAGCAGCGCATCGGCGTAAATGAATACATAATCCAGCAGGAAATAACACCCCTCAACAGTCCTCATGAAATGAATGCAACCAACTTTCTCTCCCAGCTTATAGACTATCCCTGGATTTTAGCTATCCTCATTGCCCTTGCTCTCCTCAGCATCGATATCTTTTCCGGAGATATTGAAGGCGGAGCCTATAAACACCTGTATTCTCAGCCTATAAATCGGGGCAGGATCTTTGCCGTAAAATACCTGGTGCGTTTTTTCTACAGCTTTATTATAGTCACCGGACTAATCGCCCTGGTCTTCGGAATTGTGTATATGCTCAACGGTCTCGGCAGCACGGGCTACCCAATGTATTACTACGGAGAATCCTACCAAAGCCTTGACACCACCGGTACCCTCGCCTACTTGCCCTGGTCGGAGTACATGCTCAAGACCATTCCCCTTTATTGCTTCCTTTGCTTGTTTGTCATGCTGCTCATCGGCGCAGCCTCTCTTTTGCTTCAAAATACCGGAAACACCTTAAACGCTTCTTTTTGCATCCTCGTCCTGGATTTTCTCGGCCGCACCCTGTTCCCGGCAGAGAGTAAATTTTACATGTTCTGGCCCCTGACAGCTGCAGGAGTCAATCGAGTGCTGCAAGGCGCCTACACCATCTCGGCCTTAGCCTATCTGATCTTGCTGAGTATAGCTGCAATTCTACTGTTTGTAGGCGGGCAGACTGTCCTGCGCAAACAGGACTTGACAGGGGGAATTGGCTTATGAAAGCATTCTGGCTTGAATTTAAGAGCATCTGCAAAAACTTCAGATTTATGGCCCTTATCTTCATACTCATCTGTTTGCTGGCCATGCTTTTCACCCAATTTCAAAATGAACGGGCCGTGGAGCATCAACATGTCATTCGCGGCAACAACCGCTACGAAATGTCAAGTAATGAATGGGTGGAATTCTGGGAAGGGCATTACAGATATCTTCAGAAACATGGAGTTCCCCGTTCTATCTACTCCGCTGAACACATCGCACATGACTTAAACTGGTACCGGTATGAGCAAGAGCTTGCCCAAGAAATTTCTGTGGCTTATACCGCAAAAGATTGGTCTGCTTATAATCTGGGCATGGCGGAAAAGACTCTTATTAATTGGCAATTTTTAGTGAACTTTTACTCGCATATGGATGAACGAGATCTGAAATATTTTGGGCTGGATTCGATTCCGACTCCTGAAAATTACTACGGAGAAAATTGGGATGCCTACAACAGTGTTCTTTCCGTCCCAGATGGTCACCAACTGGCTTGGTTCTATGATAATAATAGGTTTCGCATGTTTCTGGACAGGATTATTTATAGTACCAGCTATTACTTATACCTGGCGGAGAAAAACATGCCTCCTACAAGTCCTTCGGACACTGCCCCTTGGGCATTCCTCTTTAACTTTTTGAGGCGGGGCCTGCCACATGTATTAGGGATTATTGTCTTGCTGATTTCAGTCAACTTAATGCACCGGGACCGTGCCTTTGGCTCGATAAAAACAACCCTGCAAATGCCTAAAAACCGCGCTCGCTACCTTTTTAAAAAGATATCCCTGGGGTTCACTGCCAGCACTTTTATTGTCGCTATACCCCAGCTGCTGACATTTATTCTTCTCGGCATCAAAAGCGGTTTCAAAGGTATAGACACCCCTGTCTTATTGACCAAGAACTTTCTTACCTGGTCCCTGTCCGCAGACGAAATTTTTGAACTCCGGGACTATCCCTGGTTTTCCGAGCTGGGACTTAGCAAATACGCCGTTTCCTGGCTTTCCGGCAGAAACCTAATGGAAAGCATGGAATTCATTCCTCTGTGGCAATTCCTCCTGCTGGCTGTTGTCATGCTGGCGCTTTTTACCCTATTCTGTACAGTTGTGGCCCTGCTCATTTCCGTAGTCTTCAAAAATGAAATCCTCGCCCAGGTAGCAGCCGTCGGCGTATTTATCCTGGGCAGCTCCTTCAACCGCATTTTCCCCAAACTCAAGACCTCCCCCTTGGATCTCTTCACAAAGGCAGATGTCATCCCAATCCTGGAGGGCAGCCACTGCTCCACTTATTTAAGCAGCATCGCCGCTTTAATCATTGCCATAATCCTCCTCTTTGCCCTTAGCGCCCTCATCTTCAGACGACAAGACGTTCAGTAGCCATTGGGGACAGTCCCCACTGGCTTCTTTTTTCACCTGCAAAACCGCATTTTATAGGAGGAAGAAGCAAATGCAGCTGGATTTTTATTATTGGTCCTGCCAATGCCCTTTAAATGGCCAAATGCTTGAACTGCTTGAGCAATACGAGAGGCATATCAAAATTCAAACGCATAACATCACCCATGATGAAAAAACAGCCAAGTCGGAAAACATCTTTTTCCCCACACTCACTGTGCTGGATAAGCAGTACCGCTTTTTCCATCCAATAACTAGGCCGTTTTTAGAACAAGTAAAGGCTGGCCTAGTACCAGCAGAAAAGCCCTATCTCCCTCATCTCGGGGTCAATATTTATCAGGGAGATATTGTTCCTATCACCTGGTTCAATTGTATTTTAGCGGGCAGCTGTACAGGCAGAATTAACTACTCCCGTACCCAAGACAAATCAATATTTCTCGCCCAGGAAGGGTTAGATATCTATGGCTTTATGAATGTAGAGTCTAACCGGCTACTGGGGGGAGCTGAATATATGCCCTCGATACAAGTTCCCTACCCGATCCCTAAAGATGAATATACGGCTTTTATTACCTGTGTCTATGTCTCCGATTCTGAATTTGATTACAAGACTCCTGCCTTAAAAGCGTTAGAGGAGCATTTAAAACCTAGATACCGGAAGCTGCTGGCGATTAGCGATGAACAGGGCATTTTCCCCAATGGCGATATAGACTTCTTTTTGCGGAATGGCTATACCGATGAAGGAGTAATTTCTGAGGAAAAGGACTATTGCAGGCTGCACTTGGTCAGCAAAAAGCTCTAGTAAAGGAGTTTCACTCGTTTCCTGCACATTCAGGGATAATTATGCTATCATCAGGAAAATAACCATAAAAATACGGGAGGCGAGGCCATGGCAAGACAAGCGAAGCCTGTGTTCAACCCCTACTTGATCCTGGCCCTGGGGGTAACGGGTATATCCTTTTCCGCCTTCCTTGCCCGGATGACTGAGGCGCCTCCGGCCATAATCGCCTTCTG
>DIPE01000020.1:0-6909 GCA_002427015.1 Firmicutes bacterium UBA5496
TCAGTTTATCAGGACCGTTCCTTTTCTTTTGTGCTCAAGACCCCTCCGGCTGCAGTCTTGTTAAAGAAAGCCGCCGGCATTCAAAAGGCTTCAGGAACGCCCAACAAGGAAAAGGTCGCTACTGTCAAGCGCGCCAGTGTGCGGGAAATAGCTGAGCTAAAAATGGTTGATTTAAACGCTGCCGATGTGGAAGCGGCCATGCGCATGGTAGAAGGTACTGCCCGCAGCATGGGCATTACAGTAGTAGACTAATTTTCAACACATGTGGGAGGAGAATATCTCCGCCAGCACCACAAGGAGGAAAGCTAAATGGCGCACAAATCCAAGAGAATTCAGGAACAACTCAAGAAGTTTGACCGCAGTCAGAGTTATGGACCCAGGGAAGCCCTTGAACTCGTCAAAGAAATGGCTTCCGCAAAGTTTGATGAGACAATCGAACTGGCAATCAAGCTGGGTGTCAATCCAAAGCATGCCGATCAGCAAATTCGAGGCGCTGTAGTCCTGCCCGCCGGCACCGGCCGCACAGCCAAGGTCCTGGTCTTCGCCAAGGGCGAAAAGGCCTCAGAGGCCGAAAAGGCAGGCGCCGATTTTGTCGGTGAAGCCGATATCGTCGAAAAGATTCAAGGGGGATGGCTGGACTTTGATGTGGCCGTTGCCACCCCGGATATGATGGGCACCGTAGGCAAGCTGGGACGGATTCTGGGGCCCAAAGGCCTTATGCCTAACCCCAAGACCGGCACAGTCACCATGGATGTGGCCCGGGCCGTAAATGAAATTAAGGCCGGCAAGGTTGAATACCGGACGGAAAAGGCCGGGATTATCCATGTTCCCATCGGCAAAGCCTCTTTTGAGATTGACAAGCTCATGGATAACTTTATGACCATGCTTGAAATATTGATTAAGGCCAAACCTGCAGCCGCCAAAGGCCAGTATTTGCGTTCGGTGACTGTTTCGTCCACCATGGGTCCCGGGGTAAAAGTCAACCCGCAGCGGGCCGCTGCCATGGACAGAGAAGCCTAAGTCTTTCAAAACATCATAGATTCTGCCGCAGACAGCAGGTGTCCCTTTAGGGGGCTTAAACAGCCAGCCGAGGTGGAAAGGAAGAGGCCGCTTAGCGTTGCCTTTTAACCCTTCCAGCTCGGAAGGGTTTTAATTTACCAGGATGGGAGGTGTATGTCTTGAGTTCGCAAGCAGTTCTTGAAAGCAAACAAAAGGTTGTAGAAGAAATCAGCGACAAGCTTCAGCGTTCGGTAGCATCGGTGCTCACGGATTACCGGGGTCTCAATGTTTCCGAAGCCACTAAGCTGCGCAAGGAGCTTAGGGACGCCGGCGTTGAATACAAGGTTTTGAAAAATACCCTGACCAAATTGGCGGCGGAAAAGGTCGGCCTTGAAGGCCTCAATCCTCATTTGACCGGACCTACTGCCATTGCATTCAGCTACGATGATCCCGTAGCTCCTGCCAGAATCCTCGCCAAGTTTGCCAAAGAGTACAAAAAGCTGGTGCTCAAATCCGGTGTTCTGGAAGGCAAGATTATTGATGCCGCCGCCATCTCTGCTCTGGCCGATTTGCCAAGCAGGGAAGTGCTCTTGGCCCAGGTTCTGGCCGGATTCCAAGGACCGATTTCCGGTTTCGTCAATGTTATGCAGGGCAATCTGCGCAATTTCGCCTGTGTAATCAATGCTATTAAAGAGCAGAAAGAACAGGCAGCACAATAAAAAAAATATCCAGGAGGCTTATTGATATGTCAAAAGTTCAGGAAGTAATGGAATTAGTAAAAGGTATGACCGTATTAGAACTGTCCGAATTAGTAAAGGCCTGTGAAGAAGAATTTGGCGTAACCGCCGCCGCCCCCATGGCCATGGCTGCCATGCCAGCTGCCGGCCCAGTTGCCGAAGCCGCCGAAGAACAAGTTGAATTCGACGCAGTTCTGACAGCTGTCGGCGACCAAAAAATCAAGGTTATCAAGGTTGTCCGCGAAATCACCGGTCTCGGCCTCAAAGAAGCCAAGGATTTGGTTGACGGCGCTCCGAAGCCCATCAAAGAAAAAGTATCTAAAGATGAAGCCGAAGACATCAAGAAAAAAATCAGCGAAGTTGGCGGCAGCGTCGAAGTCAAGTAGTTCTAACTTGTATGGCGCCCCTCTTGGGGGCGCTATTTTATTTGACAGGTATATTCCTATATGTTATTATTATAACTTGCCATGTAATTTACTTTTTTGCCCGTGGGTTATCAGTTGCACCGAATATTCTTTAGCTGCAAAGGGTAACCTATCCTGGTATGTCACGGAAAATTCTGGACGAGGGGTGATGATTTTGACCAAGGTAGTTGCAACGGGGGGGGCGCCCCAGCGCAGGAGCTACTCCCGGATAACTGAAGTCCTTGACTTGCCTAACCTGTTAGAAATCCAGAGTGAATCTTACCAATGGTTTTTGGAAGAGGGGCTCAGTGAGATGTTTAAAGACATCTCTCCCATCAAAGATTTTACCGAAGAGCTGCTCTTGGAGTTTATTTCATACCATCTGGAAGAGCCAAAGTACTCTGTAGACGAGTGCAAAGAAAGGGATGCTACATATTCGGCGCCCTTGCGTGTACAGGTCAGATTAATTAATACCGGCACCGGTGAGGTCAAGGAGCAGGAAGTCTATATGGGAGATTTTCCCCTCATGACCAAAAACGGCACCTTTATCATTAACGGCGCCGAGCGGGTTATTGTCAGCCAGCTCGTCCGTTCTCCGGGAGCCTACTTTAACAGTGCTATTGATGCCAGCGGCCGCACTTTATATACAGGCACCCTCATCCCCAATCGGGGGGCCTGGCTGGAATTTGAAACCGACAGCCACAATATTGCCTGGGTAAGGGTGGACCGCACCCGGAAATTGCCCATGACTGTCTTGCTTCGCAGCATCGGCTATGGCACCAATGAGGAGATCCGTCAACTCTTTGGCGGGGATCACGAGATTTTGGAAGCCACTTTAGAAAAAGACAGCACCGACTCTTTTGAAACGGGCTTGCTGGAAATATATAAGAGGCTGCGGCCAGGTGAACCAGCTCACGTGGACAATGCCAAGACCCTTTTTGAAAACCTCTTCTTTGACCCCAAACGCTATGACTTGGCCCATGTGGGCCGCTATAAATTAAATAAAAAATTAGGAGCTCGCCGCCGCTTGCGCTATCGCAAGCTCAGTGAGCCTGTTATTGACCGGGAAACCGGCGAAATCCTTGCCGAGGCGGGCGCTGTTTTGGATGATCAACTGTTGGACAAAATCTTTTCTCAAGAAAACCCTCCAACAGTATTTAGTGTGTACAACGAGAATAAAGAGTCCGTCCGCATTGTCGGCAACGGAATGCCCCCCTATGGCACCAACTGTATTACCCGGGAAGATATTATCGCCGTGATTGGATACTTGCTCAGCCTGGCCAAAGGCATCGGCGAAGTAGATGACATTGACCACTTGGGCAACAGGCGCCTGCGCAGCGTTGGCGAGCTTCTGCAAAATCAATTCCGGGTGGGCCTGTCCAGAATGGAACGGGTTGTCAAAGAGCGCATGACCATTCAGGATGTGGACGCCATTACTCCTCAAGCTTTGATCAATATCCGTCCGGTCATTGCCGCCATCAAGGAGTTCTTTGGCAGCAGCCAGCTCTCTCAATTTATGGACCAAACCAACCCCCTGGCAGAACTCAGTCATAAACGCCGTCTTAGCGCATTAGGCCCAGGTGGCTTAAGCCGGGACCGGGCAAGCTTTGAAGTGCGGGACGTGCATCACTCTCATTACGGCCGCATGTGTCCCATTGAAACTCCTGAAGGTCCTAACATTGGCCTCATTGGTTCCTTAAGCACTTATGCCCGCATGAACCGTTACGGCTTTCTCGAGACTCCCTACCGCAAAGTTGACAGGGCCCAGGGTCGTGTGACCAACGAAATCCACTACCTTACTGCCGATGATGAGGACCAATATGCAGTCGCCCAGGCAAATGCCCCCTTAGACGAAAACGGTTATTTTACATCTTCCCTTATCAGCGTCCGTTTGGGCAGCGAAATCACCACTCGGCCGCCAAAAGAAATCGACTATATGGACGTCTCCCCCAAGCAGCTGGTCAGCGTCGCTACCAGTCTTATTCCCTTTCTGGAAAATGACGACGCCAACAGGGCATTGATGGGAGCAAACATGCAAAAACAAGCCGTGCCTCTGTTGGTGCCGGAAGCGCCCATTGTAGGCACCGGCATTGAAGGCAAAGTGGCCCGAGATTCCCGGGTCGTCGTCGCGGCTGTTAACTCTGGCACTGTGGAATCGGTAACTTCCTCTAAAATAGTTGTAAGCCGGGGAGACAATCAATTTGACGCCAACATCAGCGGCATGACCGGGGAAATCTTTCCCCTGGAGACCCGGGGCGGCAAAGATATCTACCACTTGACCAAATTCCACCGCTCCAACCAGGGCACCTGTATTTCTCAGCGGCCCTCGGTGCGCAAAGGCGACCAGGTTCAGGCCGGGGATATCCTGGCCGACGGCCCTTCAACAGAGATGGGGGAATTGGCCCTGGGCCGCAACGTGCTTGTGGCGTTTATGACCTGGGAAGGCTATAATTATGAAGATGCGATTTTAATCAGTGAGCGCCTTGTTCATGATGATATTTTTACTTCTATTCATATTGAAGAATACGAGGCCGAGGCCAGGGACACCAAACTGGGACCGGAAGAAATTACCCGGGACATCCCCAATGTAGGGGATGAGGCCCTGAAAAACCTGGATAGCCGCGGCATTATCCGCGTTGGGGCTGAAGTCAGGCCCAGCGATATTCTCGTGGGCAAGGTAACTCCCAAAGGTGAAACGGAACTGACTGCTGAGGAGCGCCTCCTTAGAGCTATCTTCGGAGAAAAGGCCCGAGAAGTCCGGGATACTTCTTTGCGGGTTCCCCATGGGGAATCAGGCATCGTTGTCGATGTCAAGGTTTTTAGCCGGGAAAACGAAGATGAGCTCTCCCCTGGTGTCAATCAGCTGGTTAGAGTCTACATTGCTCAAAAACGGAAAATTTCTGTTGGCGATAAAATGGCAGGGCGCCACGGCAACAAAGGGGTTATCTCTAAGATTCTGCCTGCAGAAGATATGCCCTTCTTGCCTGATGGCACTCCTGTGGACATTGTCCTCAATCCCCTGGGCGTCCCATCCCGGATGAATATCGGCCAGGTCCTGGAAACCCACCTGGGATGGGCTGCAAGCGCCTTAGGTCTTAAGGTGGCCACTCCTGTCTTTGACGGGGCGACGGAGATGGATGTCTTTGCCGCCCTTAAAGAGGCCGGGCTGCCTGAAGACGGCAAGGAAATTCTCTATGACGGACGCAGCGGTGAAGCTTTTGACAATGAGGTCACCGTGGGCTATGTCTACATCGTCAAATTGGCCCATATGGTCGATGACAAAATCCATGCCCGCTCTACGGGACCCTATTCTCTGGTCACTCAACAGCCCCTGGGGGGCAAGGCCCAGTTTGGCGGCCAGCGTTTCGGGGAAATGGAGGTTTGGGCTCTGGAGGCCTATGGCGCAGCCTATACCCTCCAAGAAATTCTCACCGTCAAATCTGACGATGTGGTGGGGCGGGTCAAGACCTACGAGGCCATCGTCAAGGGTGAAAATATCCCCGAGCCCGGTGTGCCTGAGTCCTTCAAGGTCTTGGTCAAAGAACTGCAAAGTCTTGGCCTGGATGTAAAGGTCCTGGGCGAAGACACCACCGAGGTGGAGATTGGTGAAGATGATGACGAGTCCGGGGAATTAGAAGTCAACCTCGAACAAGATTTAACAGATGACACTGACGTCAGCGAAGACGAGGCCGATTTGGATGATGGCGATGCTGACGAAATGGAGATTCTCGACGAGGATTTTGAACGGTTTGCCGACATGGAAGATGATTTTGAGGGTGTCAGCAAGGCCCCGCGGAAAAAGGCCAAGCGCACCGCCGCCGTCGAGCTCGATGGCAATGATGATCTTCTTGATGATTGACAACCAACATCTCTAAAGGGGGAAATACCTTGCTGGATGTCAACAATTTTGATTCCCTGCGCATTGGTTTGGCCTCACCGGAACAAATCCGGGCCTGGTCCAGAGGTGAGGTCAAGAAACCGGAAACTATTAACTATCGAACTCTCAAGCCTGAAAGGGAAGGCTTGTTTTGCGAAAAAATTTTTGGTCCCCAAAAGGACTGGGAATGCCATTGCGGCAAGTACAAGCGCATACGCTACAAGGGCGTAGTTTGCGACCGCTGCGGCGTGGAAGTCACCCGGGCCAAGGTTCGCCGGGAACGCATGGGCCATATCGAACTTGCAGCCCCGGTCTCCCATATATGGTATTTTAAAGGCATCCCCAGCCGCATGGGGCTGTTGCTGGATATGGCCCCCCGCGCCCTGGAGAAAGTCCTCTACTTTGCCAACTATGTTGTTTTGGAGCCAGGTGAAACCAACCTGACTAAAAAACAGCTGCTTACCGAAGCGGAATATCGTGAGAACTATGAGAAATATGTGGACCTTTTCCGCAGCGGCCGCGGTTTTCGGGCGGAGATGGGAGCAGAGGCCATTAAATCCCTGTTAGAGGAAATTGATCTGGATACTCTCTCCGAGGAACTGCGGGCAGAGGTCAAGAATTCCACTGGCCAAAGGCATATCCGGGCCGTTCGCCGCTTAGAAGTGGTGGAAGCCTTCCGCACCTCCAAGAATCGGCCCGAGTGGATGATCATGGATGCTGTGCCTGTGCTTCCCCCGGATTTAAGGCCCATGGTGCAGCTGGAAGGCGGTCGCTTCGCCACTGCAGACCTTAACGACCTCTACCGCCGGGTCATCAACCGCAACAATCGGCTTAAGCGCCTTCTGGATTTAGGCGCTCCTGATATCATTGTCCGCAATGAAAAACGCATGCT
>DIPE01000020.1:6993-11153 GCA_002427015.1 Firmicutes bacterium UBA5496
GATATCATTGTCCGCAATGAAAAACGCATGCTTCAGGAAGCTGTGGACGCCTTAATCGATAACGGGCGCCGGGGGCGTCCTGTCACAGGCCCCGGCAACAGGCCTTTAAAATCTCTGAGTGACCTGCTCAAGGGCAAGCAAGGCCGTTTCCGCCAAAACCTGCTGGGCAAACGGGTGGATTATTCCGGCCGTTCTGTCATTGTCGTCGGCCCTGAGTTAAAGATGTACCAATGCGGGCTGCCTAAGGAAATGGCCCTGGAGCTGTTTAAGCCTTTTGTCATGCGCCGCCTGGTCAACGAAGGCGTCGCCCATAATATAAAAAATGCCAAGCGCATGGTAGAAAGAGTAGAACCGGAAGTCTGGGACGTGCTGGAAGAAGTAATCAGAGAGCATCCTGTCCTGCTTAACCGGGCTCCCACCTTGCATCGCCTGGGCATTCAGGCCTTTGAGCCTGTGTTGGTGGAAGGCCGCGCCATTCAGATTCATCCTTTGGTCTGCACCGCTTATAATGCTGACTTTGACGGTGACCAAATGGCCGTCCACGTGCCCTTGTCTTCTGAGGCTCAGGCCGAAGCCAGGTTGCTGATGCTGGCGGCCCATAACATTCTCAACCCCAAAGACGGCAGGCCAGTAGTTACCCCCACTCAGGACATGGTGCTGGGAATTTACTATCTGACTTTGGAGCAACCCGGGGGCAAAGGCGAAGGCAAGGTGTTTGCGGATTACAGCGAAGTGCTGCGGGCCTATCAGGAAAAGGCAATTACCCTGCATACCAGGATTGCCGTTTCCCTCAAGGGACTGGCTGGCAAAAACCTGGGCTCGGCAGCTCAAGAGCGCGGTTACTTCTTGACCACAGCTGGGCGAATGATATTTAATGAAATTTTCCCGGCGGATTTTCCCTATCTCAACCGCCCCTCTTTTGATAATCATGTCGCCGGAGAAGACATCGCCCCCGTCGGCAGCAACATCCCAGAGATAATTGCCAAGCGGGAAACAGTGCCGGCGATATCCAGCAAATTTATCAGCAAAATAATTGCCGAATGTTTCCGGCGCTATCAGACCACAGCTACGGCAGAAATTCTTGACAAAATTAAGGCTGTTGGCTTTTCCTTCTCCACCAAGGCCGGCATCACCATTGCCGTGTCAGATATCAAAGTCCCCAAAGAAAAAGCTGGCATTCTCGGAAATGCAGAGGCCAATGTAGAAAAGATCGAAAAGGATTTTCGCCGGGGATTAGTCAGTGATGAAGAACGCTATGAACAAGTTATCTCTATCTGGAACGAAGCCAAAGATGACGTATCCAGAAATCTGATGCGGGGTTTGGACCGGTTTAACCCCATCTATATGATGATTGGTTCCGGGGCTCGGGGCAATGAATCCCAAATCACTCAACTGGCCGGCATGCGGGGGCTGATGGCCGACCCCACCGGCAAGGTCATTGAGCTACCCATCAAGGCTAATTTCCGTGAGGGCTTGACAGTTATGGAATTCTTCATCTCCTCTCACGGTTCCCGTAAGGGATTGGCTGACACCGCCCTCAAAACTGCTGACTCCGGTTATCTTACCCGTCGTCTCGTTGACGTCTCCCAAGATGTCATCGTCCGGGATGTGGACTGCGGCACCGACCGCAGCCTGGCCGTTTCCGAAATCCGGGATGGACGCAATATCATTGAACCCCTGGAAGATCGTCTGGCCGGGCGCTACGCTGCCGAAGACGTAGTTACTCCCGAAGGGCGGGTGCTGGTAGCCAAGAATCAGCTGATTGAACCGAAAATTGCCCGGGAAATCGCCGGCTACGGCGTTATCCTTGCGCCTGTATCCGGCACTGTCACCCTCAAGAAAAATACTCTGACAGTTACCGGTGATGAGGGTGATACCCATAATTTCAAGCTCTCGGCACATACTGTGTACGCGGAAGACGGTCAAAGAGTATTGGCCCATCAAAAGCTGGCCGCCATCTTTGATTCTGTCAAAATCCGCACCGTTCTCAGCTGCAAGAGCCGTTACGGCGTATGCGTAAAATGTTACGGCCAGGATATGGCCACAGGCAAGGTGGTCAATATCGGCGAATCTGTGGGCATTATTGCCGCCCAGTCAATTGGTGAACCTGGCACTCAGCTGACCATGCGCACTTTCCATACCGGCGGTGTGGCCGGTGACGACATTACCCTGGGTCTGCCAAGAGTGGAAGAATTGTTTGAAGCCCGCAAGCCTAAAGGGCAGGCCGTCATTTCCGAAGTGGACGGCATCGTCAACCTGGACGAACACCGGGCCAAACGGGAAGTGGAAGTCAAGGCCGCCGACGGCGAGTCCCACATTTACACCGTTCCCTTTGGCGCCAGGTTGCGGATTCGCCATGGCCAGAGAGTCGAGGCCGGCGATGCCTTGACGGAAGGCTCCATCAATCCCCATGATCTCCTCAAGGTCAAAGGGGCAGAAGCGGTGCAATCCTACCTGACTCAGGAAGTGCAGCGTGTCTATTGCAACCAGGGCGTTGACATCAACGACAAGCATATTGAAGTCATTGTCCGTCAGATGATGCGCAAGATCAAAGTGGTGACACCGGGAGACACAGGTTTGCTTCCAGGTGAGTTTGTCGATAATTTTGAATTTGACGACGCCAACAGCCAAGTAGTGGCTGCAGGTGGTGAACCTGCCACCGGCCGGCCCTTGCTTTTAGGAATCACCAAGGCTTCTCTGGCCACAGATTCTTTCCTCTCGGCCGCCTCCTTCCAGGAGACCACCCGGGTGCTGACTGAAGCTTCGATTAAAGGAAAAATCGACCCCCTCTTGGGTCTGAAGGAAAATGTCATCATTGGCAAGCTGATTCCCGCTGGCACTGGCATGTCCAGATACAGCAGCATTCAGATTGTCAAAGAGCCGCAAATTGAAGAACAAACAGCAGAAATTGATTGACAGCAGCCCTGGCCGATGATAAACTTATTAAGTGCGTATTTTTCAATTTACTGGGAGGTAGAGTGTGCTAATGGCCATATCGGGATCAGAATGTAGCACAAGTCTTTCCGTAGGGACCAAGCAGACTAAACTTGCCATTGAAAAAGGCGAGGCCCTCAAAGTTTTCATTGCCGGTGACGCCGACGCAAAGTTGGTTGAACCCATAGCTGAACGCTGCAGGGAGCTGGGAATTCCCCTGGTCAGCGTGGTCAGCATGCGTGAATTGGGCAAGGCCTGCGGCATTCAAGTAGGCGCCGCTGCCGCCGCCATGGTTCGCAAATAGCATACGGGCCCGGTCTTTCAGGCCGGGCACCTTTACCAATTTAAGGAGGTGTTTGTATGCCAACTATTAACCAGCTGGTCCGCAAAGGCAGAAAAAAGATTGTCAAAAAATCAGCCGCGCCTGCGCTGGAGGGTTCACCTCAAAAGCGTGGAGTATGTACCAGGGTTTCTACCCTCACCCCCAAAAAGCCAAACTCGGCGCTGCGCAAGGTTGCCCGTGTGCGCCTGACCAACGGAACCGAAGTGACAGCTTACATTCCCGGCATTGGTCACAACTTGCAAGAGCACTCTGTTGTCCTTGTCCGGGGCGGCAGGGTTAAAGACCTGCCTGGCGTAAGGTATCACATCGTACGTGGTTCTCTGGATACCGCAGGAGTTCAAAGCCGCAACCAGGGCCGTTCGAAATACGGTTCCAAAAAACCTAAATCCTAAGAATAAGGGAGGGATAGCGAATGCCCAGAAGAGGTGCAGTTCCCAAGCGGGAGATAATTGCCGACCCTATTTATAACAGCGAACTAATCTCCCGGTTTATAAACGCGATTATGCTTGACGGCAAAAAAGGCGTTTCCCAGTCAATTATGTACGGCGCCCTGGATATCATCCGGACCAAGACTGGCAAAGACCCCATGGATGTCTTTGAGGCTGCCATGACTAATGTCATGCCCGTTCTGGAAGTCAAAGCCCGCCGTGTGGGGGGCAGCAACTACCAGGTTCCTGTGGAAGTTCGTCCTGAACGCCGTCGCACGCTGGCAATCCGCTGGCTGGTTACCTATTCCCGCAAGCGGGGAGAAAAAACCATGGCTCAGCGCCTGGCCGGCGAATTAATGGATGCCGCCAACAGCACCGGCGCTTCCGTGAAAAAACGTGAAGACACTCATAAGATGGCTGAAGCCAACAAGGCCTTCGCCCATTTCCGCTGGTAA